>NZ_VOBM01000042.1:0-58797 GCF_008370005.1 Pseudomonas sp. ANT_J28 | reverse complement strand
TGGGTCAAACAACATCAACGTTGACTGACACACCGCATTCGCGAGCAAGCCCGCTCCCACATTTGGATCTTCGACTAATTCGAGACCGACCTCATCCGTTCCTTTAACAGACAACTTTTCGAGGTGAACCCGGTGACCCAGCTGACATTGCTCTGCCTGCCCTATTCGGGCGCGAGTGCCATGGTCTACAGCCGCTGGCGGCGCAAACTGCCGGAGTGGCTCAAGCTGCAACCCGTGGAGCTTCCGGGGCGTGGCGCCCGGTTTGGCGAACCCTTGCACACCGACATGCGACGCTTGGCGCTGCAACTGGCGCAAGAACAAAAAGCCACGCTCAAAGCGCCGTATGCGCTGTTTGGCCATAGCCTTGGCGCGTTGCTCGCCTGTGAGATGGCCCATGCGTTTCGCTCGCTGGGCTGTCCGGAACCGGTGGCGCTGTTCGCTTCGGGCACCGCCGCGCCGTCCATGCGGGCCGACTACGATCGCGGCTTCGCCGAACCGAAAACCGATGCCGAACTGATTGAGCAATTGCGCACCCTCAATGGCACCAGCGAAGAGGTGCTGGCCAACGACGAGCTGATGAGCCTGACGCTGCCGGTCCTGCGTGCGGACTTTCTCCTATGCGGGCGCTTCGAGCCGCATCAGCGTCCCTTGCTCAAGTGCCCGGTTCACGTGCTCGGCGGCAAGGCTGATCGCGCCACCACCGAACAGTTGATCGGCTGGAGAAAGGAAACCCACGGTAGCTTTTCGGTGGACATGCTCGCTGGCGGACACTTCTTCATCCACGAACACGAAGCCAAGGTGTTGCGGGTGATCAAGGATCAGTTGGACGTTCATCATCGGCGGCATGCCATGGCGGCTGTCGGTTAGCCCAATCTCAAACATCACCCGCTCCCACATTTTGATTTGCAGCAGCCTCACTATCCTCGCCATAGCCCTCCTTTCTGATACTTGTTCTCATTCGCTAATTTTTCCGGTCTGCATTCGTTTTATAGGGACGACGTGCCTTTGTGCTTCCCGCCACTGATCCGGATGCTTAGAAATGAATGCTGAAGACTCCTTGAAACTTGCTCGCCGGTTTATCGGGTTGCCCCTGGAAAAGCGCCAGTTGTTCCTTGCGGCCTTGCAAAAGGAAGGCGTTGATTTCGCCCGGTTCCCCATTCCTGCCGACGCCTGCGCCGACGATCGACAGGCGCTGTCGTACGCCCAGCAACGCATGTGGTTTCTCTGGCAACTGGACCCGCAAAGCGGCGCGTACAACCTGCCCGGTGCGGTGCGTCTGACCGGGCAGTTGAACCTGCCCGCGCTGGAGCAAGCGTTCGCCAGCCTCGTTGAACGTCACGAAACCCTGCGCACCGTGTTCCAGCGCCAGGCCGACGACACGTTGCTGCAAGTACCGGCCAGCGCGCCGCTGGTCATCGATCTGGTGGATTTCAGCGCGTTGCCGGTCATTGAACGCGAGCGAGCAGTCGCCCAAGCGGCCGAGCAGCAATCGGTGCTGCCGTTTGATCTGGCAACCGGCCCATTGCTGCGCGTCACCTTGCTCAAACTCGCCGAGCAGGAACACGTCCTCCTGCTGACCCTGCACCACATCGTTTCCGATGGCTGGTCGATGAACGTGCTGATCGACGAATTCATCCGCTGCTACGACGCCTTTGAAGCGGGCGAACAACCGCAACTCGCGCCATTGCCGATCCAGTACAGCGACTATGCGTTGTGGCAACGTCGCTGGCTGGAGGCGGGCGAGCAGGCGCGTCAACTCGACTACTGGCAGGCGCAACTCGGCGACGAGCACCCGGTGCTGGAACTGCCCGCCGATCATCCGCGCCCGGCGATGCCGAGCTATCGCGGCACCCGTTACGAGTTCGCCGTCGACGGTCAGTTGGCCGAGCAACTGCGGGCCACGGCGCAGAAACACAACATCACCCTGTTCATGCTGCTGCTCGGCGCCTTCAACGCGCTGCTGCACCGTTACACCGGGCAGACCGACATCCGCGTCGGCGTGCCGATCGCCAACCGTAACCGCGCCGAGATCGAAGGCCTGATCGGCTTCTTCGTCAACACCCAGGTGCTGCGCACCCAGCTCGACGGCCAGACCCGCGTCGACGACCTGCTGCGCGCCATCAAGGAAACCGCCCTCGGTGCCCAGGCCCATCAGGATTTGCCGTTCGAGCGCCTGGTCGAGGCGCTGAAACTGGAGCGCAGCCTCAGCCACACGCCGCTGTTCCAGGTGATGTACAACCACCAGCCGCAGGTCGCGGACATTTCCACGGTCAGCACCGCGTCCGGTCTAGTGCTGGGCGTGATCGAATGGGAAGGGCGCACCACCCAGTTCGATCTGACCCTCGATACTTATGACCTCAACACCAATGAAAAGCGCGGCAAGCTGCACGCCGCGCTGACTTACGCCAACGACCTGTTCGACGCCGCGACCATCGCGCGCATGGCGCAGCACTGGACGCATTTGCTGCAGGGCATGGTCGGTGATTCGCAGCAACGCATCAGTGATTTGCCGCTGCTTGAGCGCGCGGAATACCAGCGCATCGTGCATGACTGGAACCGTGCTGACGAAAGCTTCCCGCAAGACCTGTGCATTCATGAGCTGATCAGCCAGCAAGTCGCCGCGAACCCGACTGCGTTGGCGGTGACCTTTGCCACGAAGCAGCTGACTTACGCCGAGCTCGACAATCAGGCCAATCGCCTGGCCCACAGGCTGATCGAATTGGGTGTCGGCCCGGAAGTCCGGGTCGGCGTGGCGATGCAACGTTCCGACAGCTTGTTGGTCGCGTTGCTCGCGGTACTCAAGGCCGGTGGTGCATACGTGCCACTGGACCCGGACTACCCGGCCGAACGTGTTGCCTACATGCTCGAAGACAGCCGCGCCCTGGTGCTGCTGACCGAGCAAGCTGTCGCCGCAACATTGACCGTCACCGCCGACACCCAAGTGTTGCTGATGGACGATAGGGCGTGGGCTGCTTACCCAGGCAACGCGCCGGTGACCCGCGTCACGCCGGACAACCTCGCCTACGTGATCTACACCTCCGGCTCCACCGGTAAACCCAAAGGCGTGGCCATCGCCCATCGCAACGTGCTGGCGCTGATCGACTGGTCGAAATCGGTCTACAGCCGTGAAGACATTCAAGGCGTATTGGCCTCGACATCGGTGTGCTTCGACCTGTCGGTGTGGGAGCTGTTTGTGACCCTCGCCAACGGCGGCTCGGTGATCATCGCCCGCAATGCCATGGAATTACCGCAGCTGCCGGCCCGGGATCAGGTGCGCCTGATCAACACCGTGCCGTCGGCGATCAATGCGTTGCAGCGCGACGGGCAGATCCCGCCGAGCGTGCACATCATCAACCTCGCCGGCGAACCGTTGAAGCAGAGCCTGGTGGACGCGCTGTATCAGCAGTCGACGGTCGAGCATGTCTACGATTTGTACGGTCCGTCGGAAGACACCACCTATTCGACCTGGACCCGCCGCGAGGCCGCTGGCCGCGCGAACATCGGCCGGCCACTCAAGCACACCGCCAGCTATTTGCTCGATGCTGACCTGCAACCGGTGCCGCAAGGTGTGTCCGCCGAGTTGTTCCTGTCAGGCGCCGGCATCACCCGCGGTTACCTGGCGCGTCCGGGCATGACCGCCGAAAAGTATGTGCCAAACCCGTTTTCCAGCAATGGCGAGCGCCTGTACCGCACCGGCGACCTGACCCGTTATCAGGCCGACGGCGCCTTGCAATACGTCGGTCGCATCGACCATCAGGTCAAGGTCCGTGGCTTCCGTATCGAACTGGGTGAAATCGAAGCGCGGCTGTTGCAGCAGGACGCGGTACGCGAGCTGGCGGTGCTGGCGCAGGACGGCGTCAACGGTCAGCAACTGGTCGCCTATATCGTTCCAACCGATCTGGCGTTGCTGGGCGACATCGACGCTCAAGCGACCCAGCGTGAAACCTTGAAAGCCGCGCTGCGCCAACACCTGCCGGACTACATGGTCCCGGCGTTTCTACTGTTCCTCGAACAGCTGCCACTGACTCCCAACGGCAAACTCGACCGCAAGGCCTTGCCAGCGATTGACGGTTCGCAGCAACAACGCGAACACGTCGCGCCGCGCACGGCGATGGAAAAATCCCTGGCCGCGATTTGGCAGGATGTGTTGGCCATCGAAAATGTGGGTCTGGAAGACAACTTCTTCGAACTGGGCGGCGACTCCATCGTTTCCATGCAAGTGGTCAGCCGTGCGCGTCAGGCCGGGATCGTGTTGAGCCCCAAAGACCTGTTTCAGCACCAGACCGTCCGCAGCCTGGCCCAGGCCGCCCGCAACGGGGAGCAACCGTTGATCGATCAAGGTCCGGCGGTTGGCGCGGTGGCGCTGGCGCCGGTGCAACAGAGGTTCTTCGAACAAGCGATCCCCGAGCGTCAGCACTGGAACCAGTCGCTGCTGCTGGTGCCGCGCGAGGCGTTGAGCGTTGAGGCGCTGGATCGCGCTCTTGAGCAATTGCTGACCCATCACGACAGCCTGCGCCTGCGTTATGAACAAACCGCCGAAGGCTGGCAGCAAATCTACGCCGCCCCGACCACGGAGTCGGTGTTGTGGCAGCGTCAGGCGCAATCGGTCGAGGATTTGAACGTTCTGTGCGACGAAGCCCAACGCAGCCTCGACTTGCAGCACGGCCCATTGATGCGGGCGCTTCTGGTAGCGATGGCCGACGGCACTCAACGTTTGCTGCTGGTCATTCATCACTTGGCGGTGGACGGTGTTTCCTGGCGCGTGCTGCTGGAAGACCTTCAGCAGTTCTACAGCGGCAGCCATGCTTCGATGGCGAAAACCAGCACCTATCAACGCTGGGTCGCCCGTCTGCAAGCTCACGTTCCTGCCTTTGAAAACAGCCTCGGTCACTGGCAGACCCAACTGCGCGACGCACCATCCGATCTGCCGTGCGACCGCCCAACCGGCGCGCTGGAAAACCGATTCGAACGCAAACTCGAACTCAAACTCGACGCCGAACAAACCCGCAAACTGCTGCAACAGGCCCCGGCGGCGTATCGCACCCAGGTCAACGACCTGCTGCTGACCGCGCTGGCGCGCGCGGTTTGCCGCTGGAACGGGCAGGGCAGCACGCTGATCCAGCTCGAAGGCCATGGTCGCGAAGACCTGTTCGATGACATCGACCTGACCCGCACCGTCGGCTGGTTCACCAGCCTGTTCCCGGTCAACCTGATGCCATCGAGCGATCTCGGTGCGTCGATCAAATCCATCAAAGAACAACTGCGTGCAGTGCCGGACAAAGGCCTCGGCTATGGCGCGCTGCGCTACCTCGGCACCCCGGCGATTCGCGCCGAATTGGCCGCGTTGCCGCAACCGCGCATCACCTTCAACTACCTGGGTCAGTTCGACCGTCAATTCGACGACGCGGCGATGTTTGTGCCGTCCACCGAAGGCAACGGCATCGCGCAAGATCCATCGGCACCGCTGGGCAACTGGCTGACGGTCGAAGGCCAGGTCTATGGCGGCGAGTTGTCGCTGAGCTGGGGCTTCAGCCGTGAGATGTTCGACACCGCGACCATCCAGCGTCTGGCGGACGAATACGCGCTGGAACTCAACGTGTTGATCGATCACTGCTGTGCCGTTGAAGCGCCGCAAGCCACACCGTCGGACTTCCCGTTGGCGCGGATCAATCAGGCGCAACTCGATGCACTACCGGTGGCTGTTTCGACCCTGGAAGACCTTTATCCACTGTCGCCGATGCAGCAGGGCATGCTGTTCCACACCCTGTACGAACCCGAAGTCGGCGCCTACATCAGTCAGCTGCGTCTGGACATCCAGGGCCTCGATCCAGTGCGATTCGCTCAGGCCTGGCAAACCGCGCTGAAGCGTCATGACATCCTGCGCAGCAGTTTCCACTGGCAGAGTCTCGACGCCGCGCACCAGGCGATTGTCCGCCACGTCGCGTTGCCGCTTGAAGTGCTTGAAGCGACCGACACCGATGCGCTGGCCGACGCTGAACGCGCCGAAGGTTTTGAACTGGGCAGCGCGCCGCTATTGCGCTTGAAACTGGCCCGCACGGGCGTCCATGACTGGCACCTGATCTACACCAGCCACCACATTTTGATGGACGGCTGGAGCAACGCACAGTTGCTGGCCGAAGTGATCCAGCACTACGCCGCCGGGCAATCACTGCCGGCACCGGCCGGGCAATATCGCGATTATCTGGGCTGGTTACAGCAGCAATCCGCCGCAGCGGGCGAGCAGTTCTGGACAGCAACATTGGCGCCGCTGGAAGCGCCAACGTTGCTGGCCGAAGCGTTGCGGCCACCGGTAGGCGCCGAGGGCAGTGAGGAATACCGCGTCACCCTCGACAGCCGCGCGACCCAGCGTCTGGCCGAGTTCGCCCGTCAGCAGAAAGTCACCCTCAACACCTTGCTGCAAGCGGCCTGGAGTCTTTTGCTGCAGCGCTACACCGGTCAGGATTGCGTGGTGTTCGGCGCCACGGTCGCCGGGCGTTCGGCGCCGCTGCCGGGGATCGAAGAGCAGCTCGGGCTGTTCATCAACACGCTGCCGCTGGTGTGCGCGATCAAGCCGGATCAAACCGTCAGCCAATGGCTGGGCGAGCTGCAAGGGCTGAATCTGGCCATGCGGGAATTCGAGCATGTGCCGCTTTACGACATTCAGGGTTGGGCGGGGCAGCAGGGTTCGGCGCTGTTCGACAGCCTGCTGGTGTTCGAGAACTTCCCGGTGGCTGAGGCGCTGAAACAGGGCGCACCGGCCGGGCTGTCGTTCAGCAACCTGCACAACCATGAGCGCACGCACTATCCGTTGACCTTGGGCATCGAATTGGGCGAAGGCCTGAGCCTGGACTTCAGCTACGACGCGGTACGGTTCAGTGCGGCGCAGGTCGCTGAGTTGTCGGCCAATCTGCAGCATCTGCTGACGCAACTGGTGGCGCTGCCGGACGCGGCACTGGGCACGCTGGAACTGCTCGATGTCGATGGCAAAAACGCGGTACTCGCGATCAGTCAGCCGGTGACGGTTGAGTTATCCACAACGCTTTTGGTTCACGAACAAATCGCGGCTCAGGCTGCCGCCACTCCGCAAGCATTGGCATTGCAGGTCGATGGTCAGACCTTGAGCTACGGCCAGTTGAACGCGCAGGCCAACCGCCTGGCACATCGCCTGATCGACAACGGCGCTGGTCAAGGCAAGCGTGTCGGTCTAGCGCTGCATCGCGGCCCGCAGCTGATCGTCAGCCTGCTGGCGGTGCTCAAAACCGGTGCGGCCTATGTGCCTTTGGACACGAAATACCCGGCTGAACGCCTGGCGTACATGATCGACGACAGCCGTCTCGACGTGCTGCTGTGCGAGTCCGGTCTGCTGGAAGAGGTGCCCGGCGTGCTACGCCTCAGCCTCGACGCCAACGCCGGCTACTCCGACAGCAATCCGCAAAACCATGCGGTCTCCGAAGATCTGGCCTACATCATCTACACCTCCGGTTCCACCGGCCAACCCAAAGGCGTGGCCATCGCCCATGCCGCGCTGCGCGAGTTCTGCCGGACCGCCGCCGACTATTCGCGGCTGTCGGCCTCGGACCGCGTGTTGCAGTTCGCGACCTTCAGTTTCGATGGTTTCGTCGAGCAATGCTTCCCGGCGTTGTGCGTCGGCGCGGCGTTGATCATGCGCGGCGACGATGTGTGGGATGCCGGGCGACTGGCCGCCGAAATCGTCCAGCAAGGCATGACCGTGGCGGATTTGCCGGCGGCTTACTGGTACTTGCTGGCCCGCGAATGCGCGAGCGGTGTGGTGCGCAATCTCGGTGAGTTGCGCCAGGTTCACGTCGGTGGCGAAGCGATGTCGGTTGAAGGTCTGCGCTCGTGGCATCAAGCAGGTTTGAGTCATGTGCGTTTGCTCAACACCTACGGCCCGACCGAGGCGACCGTGGTGTCCAGCATTCATGAATGCCATCTCGAGGATGCCAGCGACGCGTTCGGCATCCCGATTGGTCGAGCCATCGCCGGTCGCGCGCTGTACGTGCTGGACGCTGCCGGTCAATTGCTGCCAAACGGTGGCGTTGGCGAATTGTGCATCGGTGCGCCGGCCAGCCTGGCGCAAAGCTACTTCGATCGCCCGGCGCTGACCGCTGAACGTTTCCTGCCAGATCCTTTCGCCCGTGAGCCGGGCGCGCGGCTGTACCGCAGCGGCGACTTGGCGCGCTACAACGCTGACGGGAATCTGGAATACGTCGGCCGCATCGACCATCAAGTGAAGATTCGCGGTTTCCGCATTGAAATGGGCGAGATCGAAGCCTGCCTGCAAGCCCGTGAGGACGTGCGCGAAGCGGCGGTCATCGCTCAGGACGGCACGCAACTGGTGGCGTATGTCGTGGCCAACGGCGCGGTGGTTTCAGAGACGGAATATCTGCAAGGCCTCAAGGCCGTCTTGCGTCAGTCGCTGCCGGAATACATGGTGCCGAATCACCTGATCCTGCTGGCCAAACTGCCGCTCAACAACAACGGCAAACTCGATCGCAGAGCCTTGCCGCGAGCTGAAGCTGGCGATGCACAACGTGCGTTCGTAGCCCCGGCCGAAGGGCTGGAAACGCAACTCGCGCTGATCTGGCAGGACGTGTTGCAGGTCGAACGCGTGGGCCGTGACGACAACTTCTTCGAGTTGGGTGGACACTCGTTGCTGGTGCTTCAGGTGATCTCTCGCGTGCGTCAGCAGTTGCAGCTCGAACTGTCTGTAAGCAGCCTGTTCTCCGCCGCCAATCTGACGGAATTTGCCGAGCGTGCGGCACTGGCGAACGCCAGCGGCCAACCGGTGCTGCAACGTGCAGCGGTCGATCAGCCACAAATTCTGTCGTACGCCCAACAGCGCCAATGGATTCTCTGGCAACTGGACCCGCAAAGTTCGGCCTACAACATTCCCGCCGCACTGCGCCTCAAGGGAACGCTGAACCGCGAAGCCCTGCGCGAAGCCTTTGCGCAATTGCAGGCCCGTCACCAAACCCTGCGCACAACCTTTGAGCAGGACGGCCAGCAGGCGCGTCCCGTGCTGCACGACAATCTGGCGCTGCAACTGGAGGAACGCACGCTCGATCAGTCGTCGATCGACAATGCCGTAGCCGAAGAAATCGCCCGTCCGTTCGACCTGCGCAACGGCCCGCTATGGCGCGTGTTGCTGCTGCAAGTGAACACCGACGAACACGTGCTGGTGCTCACCGTGCACCACATCGCTGCCGATGGCTGGTCGATGCAGGTCATGGTCGATGAGTTCAGCGCGCTGTATCAGGCGGCCGTTGAAGGCAAGGCTGCGAACCTGTCGCGTCTGCCGGTGAACTACAGCGACTACGCCCGTTGGCAGCGTGACTGGCTGGAGGCCGGGGAGGGCGCACGCCAACTGACGTGGTGGCGCGAGCAACTGGACGGCAGCCAGGCACCGCTTGAATTGCCGAGTGAACTGACCCGTTCGGCCCGTCGCACCGAGCGCGGCGCCAGCCTGGTGTTGAACGTTGACCGCGAATTGCTCGCCGGTTTGCGTCAACGCGCCCAGGAACAGCAGGTGACGCTGTTCATGCTGTTGCTGGCGAGTTTCCAGACCTTGCTGCATCGCCAGAGCGGGCAGCCCCGCATCAGCGTCGGCGTGCCGAGCGCCGGGCGTTCGCGCCTCGAAACCGAAGGCCTGATTGGTTTCTTCATCAACACCCAAGTGCTGAGGGCCGAGATCGACGGGCAGCAGACTTTCAGCACCTTGCTGCAACAGGTCAAGCGTGTGGCATTGGGCGCTCAGGCCCATCAGGACTTGCCGTTCGAGCAGTTGGTCGACACCTTGCAGCCGGACCGCAGCCTCAATCACAGCCCATTGTTCCAGGTGCTCTATAACCATCAGCAGCAGTTGGGTGCGAGCGTTGAGCGTAGCGTCGCCGACTTGCAGGTCGAGCGTTTGCACTGGCAGCAGCACACCACGCAATTCGATCTGGTGCTCGACACTCAAGAGCAGGGCGAAGCGCTGGATGCCAGCCTGACCTACGCCACGGATTTGTACGATGAGGCGTCGATGCACCGCCTCGCCGAGCAGTGGCTGAACCTGTTGCGAGCGGTGGTCGCCGATCCGCAGCAGCGCGTCGCCGAACTGCCATTGCTGCAAGCACCGCAACGCGATGCGTTGATCCAGCACTGGAACCCGACGTTCCAGGCGCAACCGCCGTCGCCAACCTTGCATCACTTGTTCGAAGTTCAAGCCGCACAACGGCCGAACGCAATCGCGCTGGTTTACGAAGGCGTGCACCTGACCTACGCAGCGCTCAATGCTCAGGCCAATCGACTGGCGCGCAAACTGCGTGAACAAGGCGTCGGCCCCGAGGTGCGCGTCGGCATCGCCACCGAGCGAGCGATGCCGCTGGTGGTTGGCTTGCTGGCGATTCTCAAGGCGGGTGGCGCCTATGTACCGCTCGATCCGCAATACCCGGCCGAGCGCCTGAGCTACATGATCGAAGACAGCGGCATCACGCTGCTGTTGACTCAACAACACCTGATCGACGGTTTGCCGGCCTGCGACGGCGTGCAAGTGCTGAGCCTGGAGTCGTTGCAGCTGGACGCTTACAGCGACGACAACCTGTCGGCGCTGGCGTCCCCGGACAATCTCGCCTACGTGATCTACACCTCCGGTTCCACCGGTCGCCCGAAGGGCGCATTGCTCAGCCACGGCAACGTCGGGCGTCTGCTCACGGCCACCGCTGACGAGTTCAACTTCGGCCCGGACGATGTCTGGACGCTGTTCCATTCCTACGCCTTCGATTTCTCGGTGTGGGAGCTGTTTGGCTCGCTGTGCACCGGCGGGCGCGTGGTGATCGTGCCGTATTACATCAGCCGTGAGCCGCAAGAGTTTCACCGCTTGCTCTGCGATGAAGGCGTGACGGTGTTGAACCAGACGCCGACTGCGTTCCGCCAGTTGTTACCGATTGCCTGCGCCAGCGAGCGAAACCTGGCGCTGCGTCAGGTGATTTTCGGCGGCGAAGCGCTGGAAGTCGCGAGCCTGCGTCCATGGTTCGAACGCTTCGGCGACCAACAGTCAACCCTGGTCAACATGTATGGGATCACCGAAACCACGGTGCACGTGACCTACCGCGCCATCCGCCTGGCCGATCTCGACGGCAAGGCCCAAAGCCCGATTGGCCTGCCGATCCGCGACCTGCGCTGGTACTTGCTCGACAGTCAGTTGCAGCCGGTGCCGGTGGGCGTGGCGGGTGAGTTGTACATCGCCGGCGCTGGCCTGGCGCGCGGTTATCACGGACGTTTCGGCCTGACCGCCGAGCGCTTTGTGCCGAGCCCATTCGATGCGTCGCAGCGTCTCTATCGCAGCGGCGACCTGGCGCGTCAGCGTGCCGACGGCAGCATCGATTACCTCGGCCGGATCGACCAGCAAGTGAAGATCCGTGGCTTCCGCATCGAACTGGGTGAAATCGAAGCCGCGCTGCTGGCCCAACCGGGCGTGCGCCAAGCGGTGTTGAGCGTGCATACCGGCGATGGCGGCCCGCAGCTGTGCGCCTACGTCGTGGCCGAGCAAACCCCGCACGACCCGATTGCCTGGCGCGACAACCTGCGTGCCGCGCTCAAGGTGGATCTGCCGGATTACATGGTGCCGAGTCACTGGCTGCTGCTCGATGCCTTGCCGCTGACCGGCAACGGCAAGCTCGACCGCAAGGCCTTGCCGGTGCCCGACGCGCAGGAATGGCAGCGACCGTTCGAAGCTCCCGAAGGCGATCTCGAACAGCAATTGGCGGCGATTTGGGCCGACGTGTTGGGCGTGGCGCAGATCGGCCGGCGCGACAACTTCTTTGAACTGGGCGGGCATTCGCTGCTCGCCGCCCAGGCCAGTGCCCGTGTGGAACTGGAGCTGGGCATCGAGCTGCCGCTTCGCGCGCTGTTCGAATCCACCGACCTTCAGGCTTATGCCGCCATGGCCGGGCAACACGCCCCGGCTGACAACGATGCACGTCTTGATGCGCTTGAGTCGCTTCTCGACGAGATGGAGATCAACTGATGGAACACACCACTGCCCAGCGTATCGCCACCCGCTTCGCCGGCCTGCCTGCCGACAAGCGCCGCGAGTTTCTGCAACGCATGCAAGAGCAGGGCGTGAGTTTTGGCCAACTGCCGATTCCGCCCGCTGGCGAGCCGCAAACGACCTTCGAACTGTCGTACGCGCAGCAGCGCCAATGGTTCCTCTGGCAGCTTGATCCGCAAAGCTCGGCGTACAACATTCCGGCCGCCTTGCGTTTGCAGGGGCCGCTGAACGGAGCGGCGTTGCAGCAGAGCTTCGACGTGCTGCTGGAGCGTCATCAGAGCTTGCGCAGCCGTTTCGTCGAGGATGATGGTCAAGTGGTGCAGACACTGGCCGGGTTCACTTCGCTGCCGATCGAACAGATCGACCTGCGCGGTGAACCTCAGAAACAGCGTCTCGATCTGGCCATGAACGCGGTCGAGCAGGCCATCTCCCGGCCGTTCGATCTTCAGCACGGCCCGCTGTTGCGGGTCAGCCTGTTGCAACTCGATACCGAAGACCATGTGCTGTTGCTGACCCTGCACCACATCGTCACCGATGGTTGGTCGATGGGCGTGTTGGTCGAGGAGTTTTCCCGGCTCTACGCCGCGCATTGCCAAGGGCAGAATGCAGCGCTGGAAGCGCTGCCGATTCAGTATTCCGACTACGCCCTGTGGCAACGCCGCTGGATGGAAGCGGGGGAACTGGAGCGTCAACTCAACTGGTGGCGTGAAACACTGGGCAGCGAACAACCGCTGCTCGAATTGCCGACAGACCGTCCGCGTCCGGCGCAACCGAGTCAGCGCGGTGCGCGTCTGGATTTCGCCCTCGATGCGACCTTGGCCGGCGGTCTGATGAGCCTGGCCAAACAGCGCGGCGTCACGCCGTTCATGCTGTTGCTGGCGAGCTTTCAGGCCTTGCTCTATCGCTACAGCGGCCAGTCCGACCTGCGGGTCGGCGTGCCGATTGCCAACCGTAATCGCGCGGAAACCCGTGGCCTGATCGGTTTCTTCGTCAACACCCAGGTGATGCGTGCTGAACTGGACGGACGTCTGCCATTCAGCCAATTGCTCGACCAGACCCGCGCAGCTTCGCTGGACGCCCAGGACTATCAGGACTTGCCGTTCGAGCGTCTGGTGCAAGCCCTGCAAGGTGAGCGCAGCCTGAGCCACAGCCCGTTATTCCAGGTGATGTACAACCACCAGCAAGCCAAACCGGCGGCGGTCAGCGGTTTGCTCGCAGGGTTGCGCGTCGAAGCGCTGAACGCCACGGCGCACACCACGCAATTCGACCTGCAACTGGACACTCAGGAAGAGGGCGACAAGCTGTTCGCCAGCCTGACGTACGCCACCGATTTGTTCGATGCCGAGCGCATCGAGCATTTAGCGCGTCATTGGCGGAATTTGTTGGCCGGTGTGCTGGCGAACCCGCAATGCCCGCTCGCCGAGTTGCCGTTGCTGGATGCCGACGAGCGTCTGCGCATCCTCGATGACCTGAACGACACGGCTCAAACCTATCCGGGTGAGGTCTGCGTGCAGCGGCATTTCGAAGCGCGCATGGCTGAAAACGGGGAGGCGACGGCGCTGGTGTTCCAGGGCCAAAACCTGAGTTACGCCGAGTTGAACTTGCGCGCCAACCGTCTGGCCCATCACTTGCGCGCCCAGGGCGTTGGCCCGGAAGTGCTGGTGGGGATTGCCTGCGACCGCTCGTTTGAAATGGTCGTCGGCCTGCTGGCGATCCTCAAGGCAGGTGGCGCTTATGTGCCGCTGGACCCGGAGTACCCGATTGATCGCCTGAGCTACATGATCGAAGACAGCGGCATTTCGTTGTTGCTGACTCAGGAGCATCTGCTGGCGCAATTGCCGACGCCGGACAACGTGCGCACCTTGTGCCTTCACGCCGAGGCCGATTGGCTGAGCGATCTGCCGGGCTCCGATCTGCCCAACCTTGCTGTCGCAGAAAACCTCGCCTACGTGATTTACACCTCCGGTTCCACCGGCAAACCCAAAGGCGCGGGCAACCGCCATGTGGCGTTGCATAACCGTTTGGAGTGGATGCAGCAAGCCTACAACCTGCTGCCGAGCGACCGCGTGCTGCAAAAGACGCCGTTCAGTTTCGACGTGTCGGTGTGGGAGTTTTTCTGGCCGCTGATGAAGGGCGCCACCCTGGTGATCGCCGCACCGGGCGAACACCGCGATCCGCAACGCCTCGGCGCGTTGATCGTCGAGCAGGCGATCACCACGCTGCACTTTGTGCCGTCGATGCTCTCCGCATTCATCGGTGCCGACGAGGCGCTGGCTTGCACGTCTTTGCAACGGATCATCTGCAGCGGCGAAGCGCTGCCGATGGAGCTGCAACGCCAGACCTTGCGCCGCCTGCCGCAAGCCAATCTCTACAACCTGTATGGCCCGACCGAAGCGGCCATCGACGTGACCCACTGGACCTGCGTGGAAGAGGGGCGCGACAGCGTGCCAATCGGCCGCCCGATCGCCAACCTGCGTACCTGCATTCTCGACAGCGAATTGCAACCGTTGCCGCTGGGCGCGGTGGGCGAGTTGTACCTGGGCGGCGTCGGTCTGGCTCGCGGTTATCACCGCCGTGGCGCGCTGACTGCGGAACGTTTCGTGGTCGACCCGTTCGGCAGCGGCGAGCGCCTGTATCGCACCGGTGACCTGGCGCGCTATCGCGCTGACGGCGCCATCGACTACTGCGGGCGTATTGACCATCAAGTGAAGATTCGCGGTTTGCGCATCGAACTGGGCGAAATCGAAGCGCGCCTGCAAGAACATGCCGACGTGCAGGAAGCCGTGGTGCTGGCCCTCGATGGCCCGAGCGGTAAGCAATTGGTCGCGTACATCGTGCCGCAAGATCGAGCCTTGGTCAGCGCCGATGCCGAGCAGCAAGGCGCGTGGCGTGAAACCCTGAAAAGCCATCTGCTGGCGAGCCTGCCGGACTACATGGTGCCGGCGCAGACCGTGCTGATCGAACAAATGCCGTTGAGTCCGAACGGCAAACTCGACCGCAAACGCCTGCCAGCGCCGACCGCACACGTCAGCCAACGCGCCTTCGAAGCGCCCCGCAGCGAACACGAACAGGTGCTGGCGCAGATCTGGCAGGACGTGTTGGGCGTGGAGCAGGTCGGGCGTCAGGACAACTTCTTTGAACTGGGCGGCGACTCGATCATTTCCATTCAAGTGGTCAGCCGTGCCCGTCGTGCCGGCCTGAGCCTGCAACCGCGGGACCTGTTCCAGCAGCAAACCTTGCAAGCGCTGGCTACGGTAGTGAAAGAACAGGCTGCACCGCTGGCGCAACAAGGGCCGGTGGACGGTGTGCAAATACTCACGCCGATTCAGCGTTGGTTCTTCGACGAGCCGATTCCGCAGCGTGCGCACTGGAACCAGGCGGTGCTGCTGGTGCCGCGTGAAACCCTCGAACTTCCACGCCTGCAAGCGGCGCTGCAACGTCTGCTCAAGCAGCACGATGCCCTGCGTTTGCGCTTCAGCCAGGTCGATGGCCAATGGTCGGCGCGTTACGTCGGGGCCGACAGCGCCGATGTGATCGACATGCTCTGGACCGCCCGCGTGGCCAGCGATGCCTCGCTGGAATCGGTGTGCGACGAAGCCCAGCGTAGCCTTAGCCTACAAGACGGTCCACTGCTGCGCGTGGCGTTGATCGCCCAGGCGGATGGTTCCCAGCGGTTGCTGTTGGTGATCCACCATTTGGCGGTGGACGGTGTGTCCTGGCGGGTGTTGCTGGAAGACTTGCAGGCGGTTTATCAAGGGCAAGACCTGCCGCCGAAGACCAGCGCTTTCCAGGCTTGGGCCGACAAGCTTGACGCCTATGCCCGTTCCGAAACCGCTGCCGGCGAACTGAACTGGTGGCAAGCGCAACTGAGCGTCGCCAATGGTTCGCTGCCGGCCGCCAACGCCCAAGCCAGTCAGGCCGGGCATCTGCGCCAGGGCGTCAGCATCGGCCTGGACCGAGAGCAGACCCGCCAGTTGCTGCAACAGGCGCCAGCGATCTACCGCACCCAAGTCAACGACCTGCTGCTGACCGCGCTGGCCCGCACCCTCAGCCGCTGGACTGGTAACGATTCGGCACTGATTCAGCTCGAAGGCCACGGCCGCGAAGAGCTGTTCGACGACATCGACCTGACCCGCACCGTCGGCTGGTTCTCCAGCCTGTTCCCGGTACGCCTAACGCCGACCGCCGACCTCTCGGGTTCGATCAAGGCGATCAAGCAGCAACTGCGCGAAATCCCCGGCAAAGGCATGGGCTACGGCCTGCTGCGTTACATGGGCGATGCCGCGACCCAAGCGGCGCTGGCAGCGTTGCCGCAAGCACGCGTGACGTTCAACTACCTCGGCCAGTTCGACCAGAGCTTTGCCGACGACGCACTGTTCACCCCGGCGCGCGAATCCAGCGGTGCCGCGCAATCGGCGGACGCACCGTTGCCAAACTGGTTGTCGGTGGACGGTCAGGTCTATGGCGGTGAACTGAAACTCGACTGGACCTTCAGCCGCGAATGTTTCGATCAGTGTGAAATCGAAGCACTGGCTGCGGATTACCAAAGCGAGCTGCTGGCGCTGATCGCCCATTGCCTGAGCGATGGCGCGGGTGGCGTGACCCCGGCGGACTTCCCGTTGGCGCGCCTGACCCAGGCGCAACTCGACGGTTTGCCGGTGCCACCGGCGCAGATCGAGGACCTGTATCCGCTGTCGCCGATGCAGGCCGGTTTGCTGTTCCACAGCTTGTACGAATCCGATTCCGGCGCCTACGTGAACCAGCTCAGTGTCGAAGCCCGTGGCCTCGATGCCGAACGGCTCGGCCGCGCGTGGCAAGCGGTGCTCGACACTCATCCGATCCTGCGCAGCAGCTTCCATTTCCCCGATGGCTTTGAAGCGCCGGTGCAATTGGTGCATCGTCACCTGCAATTGCCGCTGACTTGCCTCGACTGGCGCAGCCGCAGCGATCAGGCCGAAGCGTTGGTTCAACTGATCGACAGCGAACGCTTGCAGCTCGATTCGACTCGCGCGCCGTTGATGCGTTTGACCCTGGTACGACTCGACGATGAGCGTCAGCAACTGATCTACACCCACCATCACTTGTTGCTCGATGGCTGGAGTAATTCGCTGCTGTTAAGCGAAGTCCTGCAGCGTTATGCCGGGCAAGACGTGCAGGCACCGAATGGGCGTTTTGCCGATTACATTGGCTGGCTGCAAAGTCAGGATGCCCACGCCGACGAGATCTTCTGGCGCGAGCAACTGGCGACCCTCGACAACCCGACCCTGCTGGCCCAGAGCCTGGCCCATGGCGACAGTAAAAACCTGTCGACGGCAGAGTTCGCCGACCACCGCCAGACCTTCGATGTCGCCACCAGCCAACGCTTCAGCGACTTTGCCCGTCAGCAAAAGGTCACCCTCAACACCTTGGTCCAAGGTGCCTGGGCACTCTTGCTGCAACGCTACAGCGGTCAACGCAGCGTCGCCTTCGGCGCGACCGTGGCGGGGCGGCCGGTGGACCTGCCGGGGGCTGAAAGTCAGCTCGGCCTGTTCATCAACACCCTGCCGGTGATCAGCTCGCCGGACGCGGTTGAAAGCGTCGGTCAATGGCTAACCCGTTTGCAGGCGCAGAATCTGGAACTGCGTGAGCATGAATTCACCGCATTGGGTGACATTCAGCGTTGGGCCGGGCGTGCCGGCGAGCCGCTGTTCGACAGCCTGCTGGTGTTCGAAAACTTCCCGGTGGCTGAAGCCTTGCAGCAGGGTGCGCCGGCCGGTTTGAGCTTCTCGATTCCACAGAACCACGAACGCACCAACGTCCCGCTGACGCTGGCGGCCACTGCCGAAAGCCAGCTCAGCCTGAACTGGAGCTACCAGTGCGCCCACTTCAGCGGCGAGGCGATTGCTCGCATGAGCGAGCATCTGGCCGCGTTGCTGGCGGCGATGGTCGCTGCGCCAGACACTGCATTGAGTGAACTGGACCTGCTGACCGCGCCGGAACGTGCGCAACAGTTAGTGGAGTGGAACCCGCCGTTCACCGCAACGGAAAACCCGCTCTGCGTGCATCAGTTGATCGAGGCCCAGGCCGTCATCCGACCAGACGCCACGGCACTGATCTTCAACGATCTGGAATTGAGCTTCGACCAACTCAACCGTCGCGCCAACCAATTGGCCCATCGCTTGCGCGCACTGGGCATCGGCCCGGAAGTGCGGGTCGGCCTGGCGATGCAGCGTTCGCCTGAGATGATCATTGGCCTGCTGGCGATCCTCAAGGCCGGCGGCGCGTACGTGCCGCTGGACCCGGCGTACCCGGCCGAGCGCCTGCGTTATCTGATGGGAGACAGCGGCATTTCGTTGCTGATCAGCCAATCATGGCTGCGAGAAAAACTGCCCTTGCCGGAAGGCTTGTCGGTGCTGGAAATCGACCACGAGCCGCTGGAGCAAATGTCGGAAGCCAACCCGGTCAACCTGACCTGCGGCGAAAACCTCGCCTACCTGATTTACACCTCGGGCTCCACCGGACGGCCGAAAGGCGTCAGCGTAGCCCAAGGTCCGCTGGCCATGCATTGCCTGTCGATCGGCGAGTTGTACGGCATGACCCCGGACGATCGCGAGCTGCAATTTGCCTCGATCAGCTTCGACGGCGCCCACGAGCGCTGGCTCACGCCGCTGGTGTTCGGTTCGGCAGTGATGCCGCGCGATGACGAGTTGTGGAGCGTGGAACGCACCTGCGCCGAGATCGAAAAGCATGGCATCACCATCGCCTGCTTCACCCCGAGTTACCTGTTGCAGATGGCCGATTTCATGGGCGAAGCGGGGCGTGATCTGCCGATCCGTTCCTACACCCCGTGCGGTGAAGGCATGGCCAAACATGCGTTCGACGAGGTCCAGCAGGTGCTGCAACCCAAGCGCCTGATCAACGGCTATGGCCCGACCGAAACGGTGATCACGCCGCTGATCTGGCTGGCGTATCCGGATACCGAATTCGACTCGGCGTTCATGCCGATTGGCCGGCCGGTCGGCAACCGTAGCGCCTATATTCTGGACGGCGGCTTGCAGCCGTTGCCGGTTGGCGTGGCGGGTGAGTTGTACCTGGGCGGCGAGGGCGTCGCGCGGGGTTACCATCAGCGTCCGGACCTGACCGCTGAACGCTTCGTGCCGGATCCGTTCGTGCCAGGTGCGCGTTTGTATCGCAGTGGCGACCTCGCGCGGTTCCGCGCTGATGGCGTCGTTGAATACCTCGGTCGTATCGACCAGCAAGTGAAGATTCGCGGGTTCCGTATCGAACTCGGCGAAATCGAAGCCTGCCTGCTGGAACACGAAGGCGTGCGTGAAGCGTTCGTGATCGATCGCGAAGGCCCGGTGAGCCGCCAGTTGGTTGGCTACATGGTGCCCCGCGATCCGCTCGCCGATGAGCACGATTTGCGTGAAGCGCTGACGGCTCACCTTCGCAGCCGTCTGCCGGCGCACATGCTGCCGGCGCATTTGATGTGCCTGGCCGCGTTGCCGCTGACGCCGAACGGCAAACTTGATCGCCAAGGCCTGCCAGCGCCTGAAGCAACCCGGCAGAACCACGATCAAGTCGCCGCTGCGTCGCCGGGCGAAGCGTTGCTGGTGGCGATCTGGCAAGAGCTGTTGGGGCTGGAGTCGGTGGGCGTCACCGAGAACTTCTTCGAGCTGGGCGGTGACTCGATCATCTCGCTGCAAGCGGTGAGTCGCGCCGGGCAGCGCGGGCTGGTGTTCAGTCCGAAGCAACTGTTCGAGCAGCAGACCATTCGGGCACTCGCTGCGGTGGCGAGCAGCCGTGAAGCCGCGTTGATCGAAGTGCCGAAAGTCGAGGCTTTTTCGCAGGTTCCGCACATCGACATCGCTGCCCGTGAAGGGCTGCAAGACTTGTATCCGCTGTCGCCGATGCAGCAAGGCATGCTGTTCCATTGCCTCGATTCGCCGGAGCTGAACCCCTACGTCAACCAGTTGAGCGTGGCGGTGGACGGGTTGCAGGTGCCGCGTTTCCGCGCCGCTTGGCAAACGCTGGTGGAACGTCATGAAGTGCTGCGTGCGGCATTCCGCTGGCGCGATGGTTTGGCCGATCCGCTGCAAGCGGTGTTCGCCGACGTCGAGTTGCCGATCGAAGAACTCGACTGGCGTGACCGCACCGACACCGAACAGGCCTTGAGCGAACTGGCGGCGGCGGAACAGGCCAAAGGTTTCGACCTGAGCTGCCCGCCACTGATGCGTTTCATCCTGGTTCGCCTGGGTGATGACCGTTACCAGATGATCTGGATCTACCATCACTTGTTGCTGGACGGCTGGAGCGCCTCGCGTCTGCTGGGCGACATGTTGCGCCTGTACCACAACGACACTCTGCCGACCCTGACCGGTCGCTACGCCGACTACATCGCCTGGCTGCAACGTCAGGACGGCGCGCAGGCGCAAGGGTTCTGGCGCGAGCGCCTGGCGTTGCTCGAGGAACCGACCATTCTGGCCAAGGCTTCGGGGGCCGCAGGTTCCGGTCACGGCGTGATGTACAGCAACCTCGACGCCGAGGCGACGCGCAAACTGCATAGCTTCGCCAAACGTCAGCGCGTGACCCTCAACACACTGGTGCAAGGCGCGTGGCTGTTGCTGCTGCAACGCCACAGCGGTCAGCGCAGTGTCGCGTTCGGCGCCACGGTGGCGGGGCGTCCGACCGGGTTGGCCGGTGCGCAGGACATGCTCGGTCTGTTCATCAACACCTTGCCGGTGATCCAGACGCTTGATCCGCAACAGCCGTTGGGCGAGTGGTTGCGTGCCTTGCAGGATTACAACCTGATGGTCCGCGACTACGAGCACACGCCGTTGTCGGACATTCAGCGCTGGGCCGGGCAGGGTGGCCAAGGCTTGTTCGACAGCATCATCGTGTTCGAAAACCATCCGGTGGATCGCGCCTTGAAAGGAGGTGAGGAAGGTGAGCTGCGCTTTGCCGAAGTCGGCAGTGGCGGGGTGACCAACTTCCCGATGGACTTGATGGTCAGCGCCAACGAAGAAGGCCTGGAGGTTGAGTACCTGTTCCTGCGTGATCGCTTCAGTGACGTGGAAGTAGAGCGGATTCGTGCGCAGCTCGAGGGTTTATTGCGTGCGTTGCCGGAGGATGCCACGCGCCTGCTTGGCAACATTGGCTTGCCTGAGGCGCGTTTGAGTCTGCCGCAGGTGTCCGACGACAACGCTGATTTGCTGCACGCGTTCAATCAGCACGTGCGCACTCAACCACAGAAAATCGCGTTGATCTGCGAGGATCGGGAAGTCAGTTATGCACAGCTTGAGGCACAGGCAAATGGGTTGGCGCAGCAACTGATCGGTCGCGGCATCGGGCCGGAAAGTCTGGTGGCAGTGGCGCTGCCGCGTTCCGAACGCACCATCGTTGCGTTCCTCGCGGTGCTCAAGGCCGGGGCAGCTTATCTGCCGCTGGACTTGGCGTACCCGGCCGAGCGACTGGCTTACATGCTCAGCGATTCGGCCGCCAGCCTGTTGCTTTGCGACAGTGATCTGGGCGAGCGACTGACCCTGGCTGATAGCCCGCCACGGCTGTTGCTCGATCAGCTGGCCATTGCTGGCAACACCGAATGCCCAGTTTCCAATCCGCTTGCGGGGCACCTGGCGTACCTGATTTACACCTCCGGTTCCACCGGCCAACCGAAAGGCGTGGCCGTGGCGCGCGGACCGATTGCCCGGCATTGCTGCGGCATCATCGAGCTCTACGAACTGGCGCCGCGCAGTCGCGAGTTGCACTTCATGTCGTTCGCTTTCGACGGTGCTCAGGAGCGCTGGCTGAGTGTGCTGTTGGCCGGCGGCAGTCTGGTGATCCGCGATGACAGTTTGTGGACGCCGGAACAAACCCTGGAAGTGCTGCATCGTCACGCCGTCAACGTGGCCTGCTTCCCGCCGGCGTACCTGCAACAGATGGCCGAGGTGGCTGAACGTCTGGGCAATCCACCCGCGGTCGAGGTGTACTGCTTTGGCGGTGATGCGGTGCCGGAGGCCAGTTTCGAGCAGGTCAAACGCGCCTTGCGTCCGCAGCGTCTGGTCAACGGTTACGGCCCGACCGAAACCGTGGTCACGCCTTTGTTGTGGCGTGCCGAGGTCAGCGAAACCTGCGATGCGGCGTATGCGCCGATTGGTCGTGGTGTGGCCGGGCGGGGCTTGTACGTGCTGGATGCCGATCTCAATCCGCTACCGGTCGGTGTCAGCGGCGAGTTGTACCTGGGCGGCGAATGCCTGGCGCGCGGTTATCACCAACGCCCCGGCATGAGCGCCGAGCGTTTCATCCCCGACCCGTTCGAGGCCGGTGGCCGCATGTACCGCACCGGCGACCTGGTGCGCCAGCGCGAGTGCGGGTTGATCGACTATCTGGGGCGTCTCGACCAGCAAGTGAAGATCCGTGGTTTCCGCATCGAACTGGGCGAAATCGAAGCCCGTCTGCGCGACTGCGCCGGGGTGCAGGATGCCGCCGTGGTGGTGCACGACACGCCGACCGGCAAGCAATTGGTGGGTTATGTGGTGGCGGCCGGTGCTGTTGGGCTTGATCGTCGCTTGAAGTCTGAACTGCAAGCACAACTGCCGGACTACATGGTGCCGGCGCGAATCATGGTGCTGGAGCGCTTCCCGCTGTCGGCCAATGGCAAGCTTGATCGTCGCGCATTGCCTACGCCTGAATGGGCGCTCGGCGGTTATCGCGCGCCGCGCAACGCACTGGAAACGGCGCTGACCGCGATCTGGCAAGAGGTGCTCGGCGTGCCGCAAGTGGGCATCGACGACAACTTCTTCGAACTCGGCGGCGACTCGTTGCAGGTGCTCAAAGTCATTTCGCGGGTACGCAGTCAGCCGCAACTGGGCTTTGAATTGAAGCTGCGCGACCTGATGCAGAAGCCGTGCATCGCCGAACTCAGTGGCTATCAGGCTGCCGAACCGGCGTCTGCGCCGGACCCGTTGCTGGCGCTCAATGCGCGGATCCCGAACGTGCCGGCGCTGTTCTGCCTGCACGCCGGGTTCGGCACGGTGTTCGACTACGAACCGCTGGCCCGCCGACTGGAAGGACGGCGCACGGTGTACGGCCTGCAATGCCGCATGCTGCTTGACCCGCAGTGGCAGGACGAGTCGCTGTTGGCGATGGCGCAAGCCTATGCGCAACGGATTCGCAGTCAGCAGGCCAAGGGGCCGTATTACTTGCTGGGTTGGTCATTGGGCGGGGCGTTGACGCAACTGGTTGCTCACGAACTGGAAACCCAGGGTGAGACGGTCGCGTTTGCCGGGCTGGTCGACAGCTACGTGGCGGGCTCCGCAGAAGCGGGGGACTGGCGCGAGGACCTGGGTGACTTCCTGAAATTTGTGCTCGGTCTGCCGGCCGATGAGGCTCAGGCGCTGATTGCGCTGAAAGCCGCTGACCTGAATGAGCACGAGGGTTCCACGGCGGTGATCGAGGCGGCCATGCACGGCTCCAATGAGCAAGCGGCGTTGGGCGTGGGGGAACTCACGCAGATCTTCGCCACCGGCTCACGTCTCAAGCAATTGGCACTGGCGCATCGGCAACTGCCGGCGATTCAGGTCACGGCGCATCGCTGGTGGGTGGCCGAGCGCGACGACGAACGTCGGGTGTTCGAGGCCCAGGTTGGCAGCCACGGCGTTGATCGCTTGTTGGCGGGCGGGCACTACGAGCTGCTGCGCGGTGAAGAGTTGCTTGACGAGCTTGAAGACTTGCTGGAACGCCGGCCAGCTATCGCATAACCCCCTGTGGGAGCGGGCTTGCTCGCGAAAGCGGTGTGTCAGGCAACATCAATGTCGCCTGAGATTGCCTCTTCGCGAGCAAGCCCGCTCCCACAGGATTCTCGCTCGTTTCAAAATTGTGTATTGCCCGATTTTTGACCTCTTTGTGTAGAAGGATTCGTCCCATGTCCGTGTTGCCAGAACTTGAAGCATTTCTCGAACTCGCCGAGTTCGGCCGGATGACCGGCAAAAGTCGCGCGATGCATGAACAGTCGCCGCAACAGGCACGGCTCGATTTCGAAGCGTCGTCGGGGTTTCTCGATGTGCCGCTGGACAGCGTTGCCTGCGAGGACTTCACCATCGCCGCTCGAGATGGCCACAGCCTGTCGGCAAGGGTGTATCGCGATGGGCAAACGGTCGATGGGCTGCAACCGGTGGTGTTGTATTTCCATGGCGGTGGCTACGTGGTCGGCAGTCTCGATTCCCATGATGCGCTGTGTCGGCGGTTGGCCTCCCAGGGCGGTTTTGCCTTGTTGACGGTGGATTATCGCCTGGCGCCGGAATGGCGATTCCCGACGTCGGTGCAGGATGCCTGCGATGCGGGGAACTGGCTGGTGCGCGAGGGCGCGGCACATGGCCTGGACGCAACGCGAGTGGCCGTGGCCGGTGACAGCGTGGGTGCGACGCTGGCGACGGTGATGTCGATCATGGCCGTGCGTGAACCTGAGGAACTGGCGTTGAAACCGAAGGCGCAACTGTTGGTGTACCCGGTGACGGATGCCACGACCAAGCGCGCGTCGCATCGGGATTTCGCCGAGGGTTATTTGCTGGAGACGCCGACGCTGGATTGGTTCTATGCGCATTACGGGCGCACGCCGCAGGATCTGGCTGATTGGCGGTGTTCGCCGTTGCTGGCGGAGGATCTTTCGGGTGTGGCGCCGGCGTTGGTGTATTTGGCCGGGCATGATCCGTTGCATGACGAAGGGCTGGCTTATGCGGATCGGCTGCGAACGGCGGGGAATGAGGTGACGTTGCTGGAACAGCCTGGGATGACCCATGACTTTCTGCGTATGGCGGGGTTGTTGGGGGAGGTGGAAGGGATTCATGCGGACGTGGCGGAGTGGGTGCGTTCGCGGCTTTGAATGTAGCCATAAAAAATGCCCGTATCTCGCGATACGGGCATTTTTCATTTCAGCTCAGCTCAGCCACTCAGAAATCATACTTCGCGGTGATCTGCAGGTTACGCGGCTCGCCGTAGAACGTGGTACCGAAGTTGCCCAGGCCGGTCAGGTACTTCTTGTCGAAAACGTTGTTGGCATTGGCGGTGAAGCTCAGGTGCTCGTCGTACTGATAACGGGTCATCAGGTCCACCAGGGTGTAGCCACCTTGCTTGAGCATGGTGCTGCCGCCCTCGCCACCGCCCACGTCGGGGCTGTAGCTCTGGCCGTAAAACGCGCTCTGCCAGCTGACACCGCCACCGACGGTGAACTGGTCCAGCGCGCCGGGCAGACGGTAAGTGGTGAACGTACGAATCACATGTTCCGGTTTGCTGGTGGCCAGCGGGAAACCGAAGATGCGTTGTTCGTCTTTGTCACGAGTGCGGGCGTAGGTGTAGCCCGCAGACACGTTCCAGTCCTGAGCCAGTTCGCCGGCCAGTTCCAGTTCCACACCATTGGTGGTGGCGCCGGAAGCTGCTTTGTAGACGTCCCGGCCGGTGTCCGTGTCGGTGGTGACGTATTGGGCGACGTTGTCCTGCTCGATGCGGAAGAAGGCCAGGCTGGCGTTCAATCTGCCTTCGAAGTAGGCCGCCTTCAGGCCGGTCTCGTAGCTGTCGCCTTCAACCGGCTCCAGGGTCTTGCCGCTGGCGTCCTGGTAGATTTGTGGCTGATAGATGCTGGTGTAGCTGGCGTAGACCGAGTAAGTATCGTCGAGGTCATAGACCACACCGGCGTAAGGCGTGACGACGCCATGTTCCTTATAGCTGGCGTGCGTGTCGGCTAGGCCGGCGCCCGGATAGTAGGAGTAATCCTCGTTGTACTTATAGGTGCTTACACGGCCGCCGAGGATGAACGACAGGTCGTCGGTCGGACGCAGGCGCGTGGCAAGGTAAGCGCCGTTCTGGCTTTGGGTGCGCTCGTACTTGCCGTTTTTCGGGAAGTCCTGTTTCGCCAGGTGGCCTTCCCAGTCAAAGATGCTGCCTGTCACCTGACCGAAGGCGCTGGAGTCGAAAGTTGAACCGGTCTGACGGGAGTGGGAGGCCATGAAACCTGCCACCAGTTCATGCTCGCGACCGCCCAGGCTGAATGGGCCCGAGACGTTCACGTCAGCTGTGTTCTGCACGCGATGGCCTTCCCAGCGACCCCAGTAAAAGAACATGCCTTCGCCGGTGGCGCGGTCCGGGCTGCCACCGCTGGCCGAGGCCAGTTGGGTGTCGTGATCGGTGGTTTTCTGGTCGAAGCTGGCCTTGAATTTCCAGTCATTGGCCAGCGCTTGTTCCAGCGATGCGAAGTAAGTGGTGCTGTCGAAATCACGACGGCTCCAGTCGGCACCCGGGTTGAAACTGCGAGAGAAGTCGGTGCGGCCGCCGTCGGAGAAGTACGGCGCGTTACCGGTCCAGGAGCTGCCGCGCGGGGTGGCACTGGACTTGTCGACGCCCAGGGTCAACAGGGTGTCATCGGTCAGGTCAGCTTCGAGGATGCCGTAGAACAGGTCTTTCTTCTGGCTGTAGTGGTCGATGTACGAATCTTTATCCTGGTAGGCGCCCACGAAGCGGCCGCGCACGCTGCCGGTATCGTTCAGCGAACCGGAGATGTCGCCTACGGTGCGGTAGTTGTCCCAGGAACCGGCGGTGGCGCTGACCGAGGCCTTGAAATCCTTGGTCGGTTTCTTGCGCACCAGGTTGACGGTGGCGGACGGATCGCCCGCGCCGGTCATCAGGCCGGTTGCGCCTTTGATGACTTCGATACGGTCGAGGCTGGCGGCGTCGTCGCTGTTGTTCGGGTTTTCACCGTAAACACCGTCGTACGGAATGTTGACGCCGTCGTACTGAAAGTTGGTGATGGCAAAGCCACGGGCGGAAAACTCGGTACGGTCGCTGTCGTACTTCTGCGTCGAGACGCCCGGCGTGTTGCGCAACGCGTCGGCGACGCTCGTCACACCCTGATCGTCCATCTGTTGACGGGTGACCACGGTCACCGATTGCGGGGTTTCGCGAAGGGTCAGCGGCAGCTTGGTCGCGGTGGTGGTGGCGCCGGTGGTGTAGGAACCGGTGTCTTCAGTGGTCAGGCCCAGGGCCTGGCCGGAAATGGTGGTCGCACCCAGTTGCAGGCTCGAGCCGCCACCGGATACCAGGGAGACGGTATTGCCGCTGATCTGGAACGAAATGCCAGTGCCTTTCAGCAGGGCGGCGAGGGCGTCGGACGGTTCCAGCGAACCGGACACCGCGCGAGACTTGATCCCTGCAACCTGATCCGGGCTGTAGAGAATTTGCAGATTGGCCTGCATGCCCAGCTCGGTCAGCGCGTTGGAAAGTGATTGACCTGCAATGTTCACTTTCACAGGTGCAGCATTGGCCATCGAGCTCCCCAGCAAGGTGGCGGTCAACAGTACGCTGGTGAACAGGGTGCGATGCAAAGTCGGGCGCTGTACGGCCAGCGCGAGAGGTGTGCGGCGTGTTTGAGGTCGCATTACTTACCTGAGCTCCTGAAAAAGTGTTGTGCAGAGTTTTTGTTAATAGGAATGATTATTAGACGCAGCGCGCACGTAAAACCGGAAAGAAACCGGAGAAATAAATTCATGAAGGCCGCGGTTTTCTGTTTCAGGCAGGAGCCAGCTCGGTGACGACCCGTCCGCTTTCCATGCGCACCAGTTGGTCCGCCACGTCGAAATAACGGTCATCGTGGGAGATCACGATGATGGTCTTGCCCAGACGTTTAAGGTCCGGCAGCAACTCGGTGTAGAAAATCCGGCGGAAGGTCGGGTCCTGGTCGGCTGCCCATTCGTCGAACACCAGCACCGGACGTTCCTCCAGCCAGGCATTGACCAGGGCCAGGCGTTTGCGCTGGCCGGTGGAGAGGTCGGTGGTGGTGAAGTGGCCGTCCTTGACGCTGACCTTGTGCGCGATCTCCAGCCGTTGCAGGTATTTGTTGGCCTCTTCGGGGATGTGCGTATCGCCCTGGACCACATCATCGAACAGGTAATAGTCGGCAAAAATCGTGGTGAACAACTGGCGATAGTCATCGCGGTTCTGCGCGTCGATCGCCTCGCCGTTGACGCGGATTTCGCCCTGTTGTGGTGTGTACAGGCCGAGCAGGAGTTTGATCAGCGTGGTCTTGCCGCAACCGTTCTCGCCGACAATAAAAGTGATGTCGCCTTGCTTGATCGTCAGGTTCACCGGCCCGAGCTGGAACGGTGCAGCACCTTCGGCAGCCGGGAAGCTGAAACGTACATCGGCCAGTTTCAGTTCGTGCACCGCTTGCTTGACGTTGCCTTTATCGCTCAGTAGCAGATGAGGTTCGGGAGTAGAAAACTGCTCCGACAATTCGGCGATGCGGCGGAAGGCGATCTGCGCGCGGCTGACGATCGGCAGGGTGCTGATCAAATGCTCCAGCGGGCCTTTCATGTAAAGCAGCACCAACACAAAACCGCTCATCACGGTTTTATCGGCACTCGGCCAGAAGGTTTGCAGGGCCAGGGCCAGGCCGATGACGACGAAGAACAGCATCGAGCCGAAGGTCTTGGCGATCACGAAGGTGTTAATCGAACGCACCTGGGTGTTGCAGATGAACTCGGCCGTAGCCTTGATGCCCGAGACGAACATGCGCTGGCGGCGTGGGCGATGAATGCGCAGTTCCTTGGCGCCTTCGGCAATCGCGTTGTAGTGCTTTTGCAGTTCATCTTCGGCCTCACGGGCGGCCATGAAACCCTGCACCCCTTTGCTCTGGGCGTAGGCCTGAATAGCGGTGCCGATCAGGATGGCGGCGACCATGATCAGGAACATCGGCCACGACAGAAGGGCCAGGTAGCCCATGCAACCCAGGGTCACGGTGACGGAAATCGCCAGCGGCGCGAAGGCGAAAGCGAAGTCGCTGATGGTGTCGACGTCGTGGGTCAGCACCGGGATCAAACGGTGGCTGCGATAGCGCTCGATTTGTTCGATCGGTGCCGAGAGGACCTTTTCACCCAACTGTTTACGCAGCTTGGCGATGATGTGCTGGCCGACATAGTTGGTGCCGATGTCCGAGCAGATCGAACTGGCCAGCGCCAGCAGGCACAGACCGGCGAACAGGGCGACAACGCCTTGGGTCAGGCCGGTGTCCGAATGCAGGGCGTTGTTGATGGTCGCCAGCAATACCGTGACGCTCAGGCCGCCGACCATGCCCAGGAAAATGGACGCGGCGACGATGAGCCGAAAGGGTTTCAACAGGGCGAACAATTCGCCGATGGCGCCACGGGTAGGCTGGGTCATGGAAGACAGTTCCTTGGGTCGTGAAGGCAGATACCCAGTAGAACGTCTGGTGGGAGGCTTAATTTAGCGGGGTGCCGACTGACGGAACAGCGTGCGGCTTAAAGGTCGCGCACGATGCGCAATCCCATCCAGTCACCACGCTCTTGCGGGTACTGGCTGTTGCGGTTGCCGGAGCGGGAGAACACCGGCGCTTCGCCCCAGTCGTTGCCGCGAATCCGCACGGCTTCGCATTGGGGCTCGACCCAGGCGCTGCCATCGGTGGGGGCACCGACGTAATCAGGGTGTTCGCAGTCTTCTACCCATTCGTAAACGTTGCCATGCATGTCGTACATGCCAAAGGCGTTCGGCGGGTAGCTGCCCACTGGCGAGCTGAAGCTGTAACCGTCCGCCGGGCCATAGGTGTTGGCGTGTTTGGCGATGCTGTATTCCTTGCCCTCATCGAACGGGAAGGGGAACGGCCCTTTGCTGCCGCCGCGCGCGGCATATTCGCGTTGGGCTTCGCTGACCATGTGGTACTTCTGCCCGGTCTTTTTCGACAGCCAGGCGACGTAGTTCTTCACGTCATCGAAGTTCATGCACACCGCCGGCTGGCGCGGACTTTGCGGATAGCGCGGCTTGCTGGCGACGCACTCGCGACCCGGCCGGGTGTCGCCATTGGCGATGGTCACGCCACTCTCGCGCACGTAGCTGTCCCATTCACCGGCAGTGACCTGGAAGCGGCTCATGGCGAACGGCTTGGCGAAGGTCACGTCATGCATCGGACCTTCATCGGGTTCGCGCCCGACTTCATCATCAGGGGTGCCCATGGTGAAGGTGCCGGCAGGCAGCACGACCATTTCCGGGCAGTCTCGGCAGTCTTTGAACACTTTGCCCGGTTGCGCGGGCGCGGCAGCCTGGGCGGTGGTCGACAGTAGACCGGCCATGAGGGCGGTCAGGGCGAGTGCCTTGAGCGGGCGGGGTAACAGATCACTGTTCATGCGTCATCTCGATTAAAGAAAAGCGGGGTGTCACGCTCGGTCCAATGTGGGAGCGGGCTTGCTCGCGAAGAGGGCGTGTCAGTCGACACCCATGTTGACTGGCAGTCCGCATTCGCGAGCAAGCCCGCTCCCACAGGGTTCAGCATCACGCGATCTTGCTCAGCAGCGCCATGAAACGGTCGATATCGTTTTCGGTGTTGAGCAGGCCGGGGGCGATGCGGATCACCGGGCCTACGTCGCGGTCCACCGAGTCGCAGACCACGCGGTTTTCCATCAGATGGACGGCGACTTTTTCGCAGTCGCGATCCTTGATTCGGAAGAAGGTAAAACCGGCCGACAGGTCCGGGCTTTTTGGTGTCACCAGTTCGATCTGCGGGTGCTCCAGCAAGCGGTTTTTCGCATAGGTATTGAGCGCGTGGATGCGCGCCTGGACCTCGGCCTTGCCCAGGTCCAGGTGCAGCTTGAAGGCTTCGTCCAGGGCCCAGCGATGCTCAAAGCTGTGATAGCCGCCGGGGGTCATGATGGTCGAGAAGGTGGTGGCTTCGGAGAACGTCGGGATGGTCGGCGTCACGTCCTTGAGCTCGGTCGAACGGGCGCAGATGATCCCGGTACCGCGCGGGCCGAACATCCATTTGTGCGTGCCGGCGATGAAGAAATCGCAGTGCATGTCGGGGAAGTCGAGGTCCTCGACGCCGAAGCCATGGACGCCGTCGACCACATACAGGATGCGGTCCTTTTCCTCGCGATGGCGGTTCTGTTCCTCCACCAGTTTGCCGATTTCGCCGATCGGCAGTTTCACGCCGCTGCCCGATTGCACCCAGGTCATGCCGAGCACTCGGGTTTCAGGGCGAATGCCTTTGGCAATCGAGCCCAGCACTTCGTCCACGGAAATGCTGTGACTGTTCTCGAACAGCTTGAGCTTGCGAACCTTGACCCCGTCCTTTTGCTGGCGATATCCCAGCGCATAGTTCGTCGCGTAGTGTTCGTGTTCGCTGGTGAGGATTTCCTGATCGGGGCGCACATGAATGCCGCCGTAGATCAGCGAAAGACCTTCAGTGGTGCTGCCGGTGAGGGCGATCTGCTCGGGCTTGGCCTTGAGGTAACGGCCGGCCCAGACGCGCACTTCCTGCTCGCGTGTTTCGGTTTCCCCCAGGTCCCAGTCCATGGCCCGACCGGGGTTGCGGTCGAGGTTGGCGCGGTGCAGGTCGATCGCCTCACGCACCGGTCTTGGGTGTGAGGTCACCAGAAAGTTGGCGAAGTGCAGGTAATCCGGGTCCTGATTGAACATCTGGCGTAGTTGCGCCCATTTATCCTTCGCCAGCGGCGCCGCAGTGGCGGCCAGCGCCGGCAGGTTCACGGCAGCACCCAGGGGCAGGCCGGCCGCGAGAATACCGGCCTGCTTGAGGAATGAACGACGGTTGGTCATGAGTTCGGTTCGCTTTTGCAAAAGAGGGGATCAGTTTTTCGCCACAGGCTTGGAAGACTTCTGCACCTGGTCCCAGACCCGCAGGAAGTTGCCGCCCCAGAGCTTGGCGATATCGGCTTCGCCATAGCCGCGACTGATCAGCTCGGCTGTCACGTTGCGGGCCTCGCTGACATCCTTCCAACCGTCCAGACCGCCGCCGTCGTTGAAGTCGGAACTGATGCCGACGTGGTCGATGCCGATTTTCTTCACCGCGTAGTCGATCGCGTCGCCGTAGTCCTTGAGCGTGGCTTTGGGCTCCTCGTCGACGATGGCATAGAGCTGACTGGCGTACTCGCCGAAGCGTTGTTCGGACCAGACTGTGATCACCGGATCCCCCGGCATCAGCGCCATTTCCAGGCCTTGCAACGGTTGCAGGTCGAAGCGTGCGCGCAGGGCGTTGAGTTTGTCCTGGGTGGCCTGGCTGAGCGGGCGGATGTAGGTCGGGAAACCGACAATCTGCACCACGCCGCCGCTGTTCTTGATCAGCTGCATTTCCTGGTCGCTGAGGTTGCGCGGGATGTCTACCACTCCGCGTGGTGCCGAGTGGGACGCGACCATCGGCGCACGGCTCAGCTGGGCAACTTGCTCCAGCGCCTTGGTCGACATCTGCGAAACGTCGATGATCACGCCGAGGTCGTTGAGGCGGTGCACGGCCTGCTTGCCAATCTCCGAGAGGCCGCCAAGGGCGTCGCGGGAATCGTTGAAAAACGGTAACGGCCGGGATGAGTCAGCCCAGGCGTTGTTGCCCACATAGCTGAAGCCGAACATGCGCATGCCACGCGCCGCCCACTTGTCCAGGGCGTTCAGGTCGTTGCCCAGCGGATAGGCGTTGAGCATGCTCATGAAGATCGCGAACTTGCCTTCGCCGTGCAGGCGTCGGAAGTCGTCGGGGGTGTAAGCGATGGCGACTTGATTGGGGAAGTCGCGAACCATCGTGCTGATGATTTTGTAGCGGGTTTCCTGCTCGAACCGTGCTTCGTCGACGAAACCGGCGGTGGGGCGGTGCGGGGCATTGGCGCCGTTCCAGATTTCCGGCCAGCCAAAGATCGTCAGGGCCGCGCCGGACAAACGTCCGCGCCCGGTCTTGACCAGGTCGAACTGCCCGGTGCCGTCCTTGTCGGCTTCATTGCCGGCGGTGCCGAAGTCCAGCGGGACGGTGACGTGGCTGTCGAAGGAGAGGATTCGCTCGTGCAGTTCATCGGCCTGTTTCATCACCTTGGCCGGGTAACCGGGATTGTCCTTGAACCAGTAATCCCAGGCCGCAAAGCCTGCACCGGCGCTGATCGCCAGGGCCAGCGGCAGGCCGATGTAAAGAGCCTTTTTCGAACGTGGTTTTGTCATTGCCGTCTCAGTCAGGTTCGCCGTTGGATGCAGGCACAGGGGCCTTTGCTATCTGGGAAGAACGAGTGGCTGAGTGAGAAATTTAGTGGGACTGATGGCCCCATCGCGGGCAAGCCCGCGATGCTTTTAAATTTGTAGCGGCAACAAACGTTCTAGCTTGGATAAAGCCTGCTTCATGGCTGACACAGGTAGGGCAATGACGATTTCTCGACGATGGTTCATGGCAGGCCTGGCGCTGACCGGCGCCGCCTTGCCTGCGGCTTTTTATGGGCATCGTGAATGGACGAAACCGGATCCGACGATCACCCCCGGCGAAGCGTCATTCGATGTCGCGGATGTCGCTGGCCAGCACTTGGCGAACACCTTGCGCGGTATCTGGCAGATTCGTTTCGAAGGGCCAGACGCTGGCATCGAAGGCCTGCCACGGGACGGGCTGGAGGTGTTTCTCGACATCGGTCACAAAGGTCGTGGCCTGAGCGGGTTCCTCGACACCGCCGAGCGTTTGCGTTCGAGCGAAGAGCCGCGTTATCGGGTACTCGGCGACCTGGCCGGCGCCAAACCGGCGCAATTGAGCTGGCGACTGCTCAGCGCCAACGGCGCAGCGGATTATGAATTCAGCATGGCGCTGGACGAAGTCTGGGCCGGTTTCGGCAACGCCGGCAGCGGCACCCTCAGTGGTCGCGTATTGAACCTGGATCGTCCGTTGATGCTGACGGCCCAGGACAATCGCTTCATTGCCGTCAAACGCATGTTCCCCGAAGCCCGCGAGCGCACCGGTCTCAATCCGACACTGCTGGCCTGGCTGGTGTCTGCGGAGCATCGACTGTTTCACCAGCTCTGGCATGCCTCGCGGGACAAATGGCACACCCTGTCCGAAGACAAGCGCGGTGCCCTGCGTGGCATTGGCTGGCAGCCTGGCCCGCGGGACAAGGAGCGTGATGCCCGTGGCGCGCGCAAGGATCGTAACGGCTCGGGGGTGGATTTCTTCTTCATGCACCGGCACATGCTTGGCAAAGCGCGCTCCCTGCAGGACCTGCCGTCCTGGCAACACTTCCCCTTGCCCCAGCCGGAACTGGCGCGTGATCGCGTTGGGTTCGCCCGTTATTTCGACAACCACGACGGCACTGCGCTGCCGCCGACCTGGCTGGCCGACGACGATGCCGAGTACTCGCAATGGGTCAGCGACATCAAGACCGCCGAGACCTACCACAGCAATTTTCAGGTCTGGGAATCGCAGTACCGCGATCCGCGTTACCTGTCGAAATTGACTCTGGGTCAGTTCGGTTCAGAGGTCGAATTGGGGCTGCACGACTGGCTGCACATGCGCTGGGCCTCGGTGCCGCGTGATCCGTCCAACGGCCAGGCGGTGCCCTTTGCCCGGGATCCGGCAGACTTTTCCGCACGCTGGTATGCGCCGGAAAACGACTTTCTCGGCGATCCGTTTTCGTCTCATGTAAACCCGGTGTTCTGGCATTTCCATGGCTGGATCGACGATCGTCTGGAAGACTGGTTTCGCGCGCACGAGCGCTTTCATCAGGGGGAGGTCAGTCGGCTTGAGGTCAATGGCGTGGCGTGGTTTGCGCCTGGGCGTTGGGTCGAGATCGACGACCCTTGGCTCGGCCCGAGCACCCATGGTTGCAGCACCACGCCGGGGTTACAGACCGGCAAGTCGGTGGAGATGGACCCGGAAACCATGAAGCTGGCGTTGCGGATTACCTTTGGTGATGACCAGAAGAAATTGGCGGATCTGTTCCGCAAGGTGCCGCAGCGGCCTTGGTATGCAAGGCATTTGAAGGCTAAACCGATTACGAGTTAAACAGGTGATACCGCGTTATCGTTCTTCGTCGGAACGCCGCCCGGAGCAAGCCCGCTCCCACATTTGGTCTGTGTACACCTCGGTCCAATGTGGGAGCGGGCTTGCTCGCGAAGGCGGCCTGACAGACGCCGCATTACAACGTCTGCCACCCGCCGCCGAGCGCCTTGTACAACGCAATACTCGCCTGCAACCGCGACAACCGCAGCTGCACATTCAAGTCCTGCGCCGCATACAGCGTGCGCTGTGTCTCCAGCACCGTCAGCAAATCCTCGGCACCGGCCTGGTAACGGCTTTGTGCAATGTTGAACGCCGTCTGCGCCTGGTTCAGCTCTTCACCTTGCCACTGCCGCTGTTCGTCCAGACCGCGAATGCTGTTCAACGCTTTTTCCACATCGGCGAAGCCATTGATGATCGCCCCGCGGTACGTCTCCAGCAGTTCTTCCTGGCGGGCCGTGGCCTTGTCGCGCTCGGCGCTCAGGCGACCATTGTTGAAGATCGGTGCGAGCAGTCCGGCGGTGAGGTTGTAGAAGGGGTTGCGCAGGACGTCGGCGGCGCGGTCGGCACCGGAGCCGATTTCTGCACTCAGGGTCACGGCCGGGAGCATGGCGGCGCGGGCGACAGTGACGTTGGCTTGTGCGGCGGCCAATTGCGCTTCGGCGCGGGCGATGTCCGGGCGTCGGCTGATCAGCGCGCTGGGCAGGCCAGCGCCAATGGTCGGCCATGACAATTGATCAAAGCGTTCCTGACCCAGAGACAACTCCTGCACCGGCCGGCCGAGCAGGGCGGCAAGGCTGATCTGTGCGTCCTGAGCCTGTTGCTGCACCAGTGGCAATTGCCGCTGTTGCGCGGCGACCAGGCTCTTCTGCTGCGCCAGTTCCAGCGCGGTTGCCGAGCCTGAGTCAAAGCGCGTCTGCACCAGTTTCAATACATTTTGCGCGTTCGCCAGATTCAGCTCTGCGATGCGACTTTGCTCACGCAACGACAAGCTTTGCGCGTAGCTGTTGGCCACGCCGCTGAGCAGCGTCAACTCCACCGTCGCCTGATCGAATTCGCTGGCCTGCAAGCCGAATTGCGCACTGTCGCGGGAGGCGCGTTGGCCGCCCCAGAAGTCGACTTCGTAAGTGGCGGTGAGGTTGGCGTTAAAGTAATCGACGGCCTTGTTGTCGCCGTCGGCATCGAGCTGGCTGTAGCCGTTGCCGCGCAATAGTTTCTGCCGATTGGCGTTCAGGCCGGCCTTGACCTCCGGCAGCCGCGTGCCGCCGGCAATCACCGTGTCGGCCTGAGCCTGGCGCACCCGAGCGATGGCGGCGGCCAGGTCGTAACTGCCGACCCGCGCCTGTTCGATCAGGCGATCAAGCTCCGGGCTGCCGAACTGCGTCCACCATTGCAGGTTGCTGCGAGTAGCGCTTTGAGTGTGTGGCGATTGCCAGGCAGCGGGCGGCTGGAGGCCGCTGTCCGGGCGCTGGGCGGGACTGCCGCACGCGCCGAGCAACAGGCAAAGGGTCAGCAGGCTGAGTTGCGGCTTCATAGATCGATCATTCACTGGTAAGGGCCGTGACCGGGTCGAGTCGGGCAGCTTTGCGGGCCGGCATGAAGCCGAAGACAACACCGGTGACCAGAGCGCAGCCGAAGGCGCCGAGCACCGCTATCAAGGAGAACGCGACGGCGACTTCGCTGAGGATCAGCACGCCGCCGACGATCAGCGCCAGGGCGATCCCGGCGAGCCCGCCGACCACCGAGAGCATCACTGCTTCCGTCAGGAACTGCCGGAGGATGTCGCGCTGGCGGGCGCCGGTGGCCATGCGGATGCCGATCTCGCGGGTTCGCTCGCGCACGGTCATCAGCATGATGTTCATCACACCGATCCCGCCCACCAGCAACGAAATCGCGGCAATCGAGCCGAGCATCAGCGACAGCGTATTTTGCGTGCGCGCTTCGGCCTGGATCATTGCCGCGTTGTTGGTCAGTTCGAAATCTTTCTTGCCGTTGTGCAGGCGCAGCATCAATTGCTCGATGGCTTTTTCGGTCTCCTTGACCTTGCGCGCATCGGCGGCGGCGATGGCTACGTATTCGGGATTGTGGGTGCCGAACAACCGCACACTCGCAGCGGAGTAGGGGATGGCAATGCGGTCGTCGCTGTCGGAGTCGCCCGAGCTGGCGCCTTTTTCCGCGAGCACCCCGACCACCTGGAACGGCACGTTCTCGATCAGGATGTATTGGCCAATCGGGTTGGCGACGTCCTTGAGCAACTTGGTTCGCACCTTGTGGCCAATCACCGCGACCGCCGCCGCATTGCGTTCATCGTCCTGGGTGAAGTAGCTGCCTTGCACCACCGGCCAGTTGAAGATCGCCGGGAAATTGGTGTCGTTGCCGCCGACGTAACTCAAGTGGTCGAGGTTGCCGAAACGCACCCCGGCCTCCTGGCCATTGACCGGCATGATCCGTGTCACTTGCGGCAGGCTTCCCACCGCAGCGACGTCATCCAGGGTGACGATACCCAGCGGCGTTCGCGGGTTTGGTGAGGAGCCACCGAGGTAAATGATGTTGGAGCCGAACGCGCCCATTTGCGCCATTACCTGGCGCTTGCTGCCTTCGCCGACGGCCAGCATCACCACCACCGACGCGACGCCGATGATGATGCCGAGCAGCGTCAGCGCGGTGCGAAAGCGGTTGATCCACATCACCCGCCACGCGGCTTGCACCGCGTCGATCAGTTCGCCTTTCCAGGCCCCGGTGGCTTCGGCGCCTTCAGTCAGGCGCTTGCGCAGATCCACCGCTTGCAGCGCACCAGGGTTGGCTGAAGTTTGTGCCTCAGGGTTGTCGCGGGCGCTGTCGCTGATGATCAGCCCGTCGCGAATTTCGATGATGCGTTTGGCCCGGGCCGCCACTTCGCGGTCGTGGGTGATGAGGATCACCACGTGGCCCTGGCTCGCCAGTTCGTCGAGCAGGGTCATGACCTCGGCGCCGCTATGGCTGTCGAGGGCACCGGTGGGTTCGTCGGCGAGGATGATGTGGCCGCCGTTCATCAAGGCACGGGCGATGGACACCCGTTGTTGCTGGCCGCCGGAGAGCTGGTGCGGACGATTGCCGGTGCGCGAGGCCAGGCCGAGGCGGTCGAGCAGGGCGGCGGCGCGGGCGTGGCGTTCGGCGGCCGGAGTGCCTGCGTAGATGGCCGGCATCTCGACGTTTTCCTGGGCCGAACCGGACGGGATCAGGTGATAACCCTGGAACACAAAGCCAAAGGCTTCGCGGCGCAGCCAGGCCAGTTCGTCGCTGTCGAGTGCGGCGACGTTTTCCCCGGCGAAACGGTATTCGCCCGACGTGGGGCGGTCGAGGCAGCCGAGAATGTTCATCAGCGTCGACTTGCCGGAGCCGGAGGCACCGACGATCGCCACGAATTCCCCGGCATGGATCGACAGGTCGATGCCGCGCAGCACGCGAACTTCCGGTGAATCGCCGCCGCCGTAGGCTTTGCGGATGTCCTGCAGGTCAATCAGGGGCGTCAGCATTCAGCCGTCACTCCCGTCGGCCGGGCCGATCAACAGGTGATCGCCTTCCTGCAAACCGTCGAGGATTTGCACCCGCAGGCGATCGCTGATGCCGGTGCGTACGTCGCGTTGCTCGATGCGGCCGTTTTTGGCGATGACTTGTGCGGTCTGATTGTCTGTTCCAGTGCCGGCTTGCAGGGCGGCGATGGGCGCGGTGAGGACGTTTTTCGCCTGCTCGGCGACGAAGAAGACTTGCGTGGTCATTTCCGCCATCAGCGCGTTATCGGCGTTATCGACGTCGAGCAGTACGGTGTACAGCACCACGCGAGCGCTGCCGCTTTTACTCGAACTGGCGGGGCTGCCGCCGCCCTGGCTGGTCTGGTCCAGCGGCTTGGGCGGCACCGGCAGAATCTGCCGCACGGTGCTGTTCCAGCGACGGTTGCCACCGCTGAGGGTGGTGAACCAGGCCGTCATCCCGGGTTTGACGTGACCGATGTCGGCTTCTGAAACCTCGGCCCAGACGGTCATCGGCGACAACTTGGCGATGCGCAGAATCAGTGGCGTCTGTTGCTGGGCGTTGAGGGTCTGGCCGACCCGGGCGTCGAGTGCAACGACGGTTCCGCTCATTGGCGCATAGATTCGCGTGTAACCGAGTTCCGCCTGATCACTGCGCAGGCTGGCCTGGGCCTGGCGGATCTGCGCCTGGAACATGTCGATACGAGCCTGGGTGGCGCGCAGTTCGGCCTCGGCGGTCTGCACATCTTCTTCGCGAGTTGCGCCACCGGCCTTGAGGTTTTGCTGGCGCTGGAATTTCTGCCGGGCGAGGTCGTGCTGCGCCCGTTGTTCCTGCAGCTGGGCCTTGAGGTTTTCGATGGAGAAACGCCCGGCGTCGAGTTTGGCCTGTTGCGTGGACGGATCGATTTCCACCAGCAACTGGCCTTCCTTCACCACATCGCCGACTTCCACGTGGAGCTTGTGGATCTGCCCGGACGCCTGGGCACCGACATCGACATAACGTCGAGGTTGCAGAGTGCCCAAGGCCGTGACGCTGCTCTCGATGTCGGTACGGGTGACCTGCACGGTGGCGAATTGGTCGCGGCCGGGCGGGATGATCTGCCAGGCGGCCACGGCGATAACGGGGATCAGACAAAGTGCTACAAGCAGGGCGCGTCGGGTCTGTCGGGGACGTTTCATGCAGGGTTCCGGCCAATGAATATCGGCCCGTCGCTCAGCCTGCGCACAAAATCGGGCAACAGCAGAGCGCTGTCGGAGGGCCGACAGAGACGGGGAGCTGTCCTGTAAACGATGACGGTGCCGGGGAATTTAGGCGCGGACACATCGCGTAACACGTGTAGCGCAAGACTATTTATGGGGCAAGGTGAAGCAATACTTTAAATCTATATGAGAATTACTATAAATTACGCGACTCGAACTGCCACTATCGTGCCACTGCCTATTTCGGCGGTCGCCGGTCTGGCTCAAGGATAGAAACCGCACCCCTGCGGCCGGGAGTCATGTTGGAAAACTACTATCGCGAGCTGGTGTGTTTTTTGAACGCCAAGCTGGGCAACCGTCAGGTGGCCGAAGATGTGGTGCATGACGCTTATCTGCGGGTTCTGGAGCGGTCCAGCGACACGCCGATTGAGCAGCCTCGGGCATTCCTGTATCGCACCGCACTCAATCTGGTGATCGACGACCATCGGCGCAATGCCCTGCGTCAGGTCGAATCCCTGGAAGTGCTCGACAACGAAGAGCACTACTTCACCCCATCCCCTCATCACAGCCTCGATCACGGTCAACGCCTGGAGATGCTCCAGCGTGCATTGGCGGAATTGCCGCGGTTGTGCCGCGAGAGTTTCCTGCTGCGCAAGATCGACGGCCTGTCACACCCGGAGATTGCTGAACACCTCGGTATTTCTCGCGCGCTGGTGGAGAAGCACATCGTCAATGCAATGAAGCATTGCCGGGTGCGGATGCTGCAATGGGATGCCCATTGATCCGACCCGATCAATCAAGCTGCATTAAATTTTTTTTCATTGTCCTCGTTCCCTTCAACAGACGATCTGCTGTCCTGCTCAAGGCCGGTCAGGTCACTTAGGCTTACTCCCCGCTGCTTCGGGGGTTCATCCAGAGGACACTGGAAATGACACAGGCAATTGCATCGCCCATCGTTCACGACCTGATCGGCGTCGGTTTCGGCCCTTCGAACCTGGCGCTGGCCATCGCTCTGCAAGAACGCGGGCCGAGTCAGGGCGAGCTGGATGTTCTGTTTCTCGACAAGCAGGCCGACTACCGCTGGCACGGCAACACCCTGGTGACCCAGAGTGAGTTGCAGATCTCCTTCCTCAAGGACCTGGTGACCCTGCGCAACCCGACCAGCCCGTACTCGTTCGTCAACTACCTCAAGCACCATGGTCGCCTGGTGGACTTCATCAACCTGGGCACCTTTTATCCGTGCCGAATGGAGTACAACGATTACCTGCGCTGGGTCGCCGGGCAATTTGCCGAGCAGAGTCGCTACGGCGAAGAAGTGCTGACCATCGAGCCGGTGCTGCACAACCAGCAGGTCGAAGCGTTGCGGGTGATCTCGCGTGATACCCAAGGTCAGCAGCACGTTCGCACCGCCCGTTCAGTGGTGGTCAGTGCCGGCGGTACACCGCGCATTCCCGAAGCGTTCAAGGCGCTCAAGGGTGACAACCGCGTCTTCCACCACTCTCAGTACCTGGCGCAGATGGCCAAGCAGCCGTGCGTGAACAACCAGCCGATGAGCATCGCGATCATTGGCGGCGGGCAGAGCGCGGCGGAAGCGTTCATCGATCTGAACGACAGCTTCCCGTCCGTGCAGGTGGACATGATCCTGCGTGGCTCAGCCCTGAAACCGGCGGACGACAGCCCGTTCGTCAACGAAGTGTTCTCGCCGGAGTTCACCGATCTGGTGTTCCAGCAGGCGAGCAGCGAGCGCGAACGTCTGGTCAACGAGTACCACAACACCAATTATTCGGTGGTGGACATCGACCTGATCGAACGCATCTACGGCATCTTCTATCGCCAGAAAGTCTCGGGCATTGCGCGCCACGCGTTCCGTACCCTGACCACCATTGAAAAGGCCACCGCCACCGAGCGCGGTATCGAGTTGGCCGTGCGCAACAACGCCACGGGTGAAGTCACCGTCCGTCATTACGACGCCGTGGTGCTGGCCACCGGTTACGAGCGCCAGATGCACCGCAAACTGCTGGCGCCGCTGGAACAATACCTGGGTGACTTCGAGGTAGACCGTAATTACAAACTGATCACTGACGAGCGCTGCAAGGCCGGCATCTATATGCAGGGCTTCTGCCAGGCCAGCCACGGCTTGAGCGATACCTTGTTGTCGATCTTGCCGATTCGGGCGGATGAGATTGCAGGGTCGCTGTATGACCATGGCAAGGCACGGGGGCATGGCCGTTCGGTGATGGACCTGCTGTTGGCGACTGCCAGCTAAGATTCTTTGCGCCTGATAGTCAGTCTTCGCGAGCAAGCCCGCTCCCACATTTTGACCTGTGTTCGCAGATCGAGTGCGGGCTTGCTCGCGAAGAGGCCCTGAAGAACAGCACAAATTCAGAATCCTGAACCCTTCCTGAAGAGCCCCGCGATTCCCCCTCCACACGCCTTTGCTTCGTTTACTCTGCAGAAATCGGGGCGTAAGCTTCGCGCGTTTTCAATCAATAGCGGAGACCCACAGTGGGTACTTGTTCGAGTGACAGTAGTCGGCCGGTTTCGATAACCGGCACCTTCCCGGCAAGATAACGCGCCACATTTTTGTGCCGTTGTCTCGCCGAAAAGCGAGCAGCGGCATCCCGATCGCGGCCAGTCATGGTCCGTGTCCCGACTTCCCTCTCATCGACGCTGAACCGTGCGTGATGTTCGACTGTGTGTCGTCATCGCGGTGCATCGACACGCCTGCTCGACGGTTTCCCGGCTGACCCTGGGGGAACTGCCATGAACCTGACCCTGCTTAAAGAATTCTTCGCCGGATTCCTGCGCACCCGCCACATCGCCCGACACTTCCGTCGACTGGCGCTGCTGGAAAACTTCACCGACACCACGGTCAGTCGCGAGGTGCCGCCCACCCTGGCGCAAACCCTGGTGAGCGCTGCCAATAGTGACACCGGCCAACTGCTGAACAACCTCGGCAGCCACACCGATGGCCTAAGCGAACTCGAAGCCGATGCACTGCGCGTGCAATACGGCCTCAACGAAGTCGAGCACGAACAGCCGCTGCCGTGGTGGACACACTTGTGGCACTGCTACAAAAACCCGTTCAACCTGCTGCTGACCTTGCTCGCGGTCATCTCCTGGCTGACCGAAGACATGAAAGCCGCCATCGTGATTTTCTCCATGGTGGTGCTCTCGACCTTGCTGCGCTTCTGGCAGGAAACCAAATCCAACCAGGCCGCCGACGCGCTCAAGGCGATGGTCAGCAACACCGCTACGGTGTTGCGTCGGGATGCGCAACGTACCGAGCTGCCGATCAAGCAATTGGTGCCGGGCGACCTGATCGTGCTCTCGGCCGGCGACATGATCCCCGCCGATTGCCGGGTGCTTGGCGCCAAGGATTTGTTCGTCAGCCAGGCCGCGATGACCGGCGAATCGATGCCGGTGGAAAAATTCCGCCGTCAGCAGGACAGTGACACCCGCAACCCGCTGGACCTCGACAACATTTTGTTCATGGGCACCAACGTGGTGTCCGGCACGGCCATGGCGGTGATTCTCACCACCGGCAACAACACCTATTTCGGCGCCTTGGCCCAGCGAGTTGGCGCTACCGATCGCGCGCCCACTTCATTCCAGACGGGCGTCAACAAAGTCAGCTGGCTGCTCATCCGGTTCATGTTCGTCATGGCGCCGCTGGTGTTGTTCATCAACGGCTTCACCAAAGGCGACTGGACCCAGGCGCTGCTGTTCGCGTTGTCGATTGCCGTGGGCCTGACCCCGGAAATGCTGCCGATGATCGTCACCTCGACCCTGGCCAAGGGCGCGGTGTTCCTGTCGCGTAAAAAAGTCATCGTCAAACGCCTCGACGCGATCCAGAACTTCGGCGCCATGGACGTGCTGTGCACCGACAAGACCGGCACCCTGACTCAGGACAAGATCTTCCTGGTGCGTAACGTCGATGTCTGGGGCAACGATTCCGATGACGTATTGGAAATGGCCTACCTCAACAGCTACTACCAGACCGGCCTGAAAAACCTGCTGGACGTGGCGGTGCTCGAACACGTGGAAATCCACCGTGAACTGAAAGTCGGCACAGCGTTTCGCAAGGTCGACGAGATCCCGTTCGACTTTACGCGCCGGCGGATGTCGGTGGTGGTCGCCGAGCGCGATCATTCGCACCTGCTGATCTGCAAGGGCGCGGTGGAAGAAGTGCTGGCGGTCTGCACGCGGGTGCGTCATGGCGTTGTTGATGAAGCGTTGAACGATGAATTGTTGGCGCGGATTCGTCAGGTCGCTGCCGCGTTCAATGCCGAAGGCTTGCGCGTGGTGGCGGTTGCAGCGCGGCCGATGATTGAAGGGCGTGACACCTACAGCCTGGCGGATGAACAGGCGCTGACGCTGATCGGTTACGTGGCTTTTCTCGATCCACCCAAGGAAAGCACCGCACCGGCCCTCAAAGCCCTGGCCGCTCACGGCGTGGCCGTGAAAGTGCTGACCGGTGACAACGAACTGGTGACCGCGAAGATTTGCCGCGAAGTCGGCCTGGAGCAACAAGGCCTGCTGATGGGCAACGACATCGAGCGCATGAGCGACGCCGAACTGGTGATAGCGGTGGAGACCACCAACGTCTTCGCCAAACTCACGCCGTCGCACAAGGAGCGCATCGTGCGTTTGCTCAAGGGCAACGGTCATGTGGTCGGTTTCATGGGTGACGGCATCAACGACGCGCCAGCCCTGCGCACCGCCGACATCGGCATTTCGGTGGACAGCGCGGTGGACATTGCCAAGGAAGCGGCGGACATCATCCTGCTGGAGAAAAGCCTGATGGTGCTGGAGGAGGGCGTGCTGGAAGGGCGCCGGACCTTCGCCAACATGCTCAAGTACATCAAAATGACCGCCAGCTCGAACTTCGGCAACGTGTTCTCGGTGTTGGTGGCCAGTGCATTCATCCCGTTCCTGCCGATGCTGCCGATGCACCTGCTGGTGCAGAACCTGCTCTATGACATTTCGCAGATCGCCATCCCGTTCGACAACGTCGATGAAGAAATGCTGAAAACACCACAACGCTGGCAGCCGGCGGACGTCGGGCGGTTCATGCTGTTTTTCGGACCGGTCAGCTCGATCTTCGACATCACCACGTTTGCCTTGATGTGGTACGTCTTCGACGCCAATACCCCGGACCATCAAACCCTGTTCCAGTCCGGCTGGTTCGTGGTCGGGCTGCTGACCCAAACCCTGATCGTGCACATGATCCGCACATCGAAAATCCCGTTCCTGCAAAGCCGCGCAGCGATGCCGTTGATGGTGATGACTGGAATCATCATGGCCGTCGGCATTTTCCTGCCGATGGGACCACTGGCGCACTACTTCAAATTACAGGCGCTGCCGTCGCTGTACTTCGTGTTCCTGCCGGTGATTCTGCTGGCGTATATGGGCCTGACGCAGGCGGTGAAGGGGTTCTATATCCGCCGGTTTGGCTGGCAGTAATGCTGCCAAATTCAGGAGCAAGGCTGAAGAACGACGGAATAGCCGTTCTTTCGATTTTCCTTCTGCCACCGGAGGAAGCGTCCTGGTTTTTAGGAAAAGTCCTACAGAAAGCTCGACGGGTCTTCCGTAGCCTTGCGCCCTCACGAATCCGATACCCTCCTGGGGGCCCACGTTGTCGAACAAAGCCTTACGTATCCTGATCGCCGACGAGTTGCATTTTCACCGCATGAAGGTCGAGCGACTGTTCAATCAACTCGACTACTACCGGATAGCACCGGTGCACAGCCTTGAAGAGCTGTTAACCCTGGTCGAATACGGTTGTGAGCCATTTGATCTGGTGGTCGTCAATGCCTCGCTGGCGGGCGGGGCGTTGAACCTGTTCGATTTTTTCCTTGATACCCAACAGGTTCATCACGCCTTGATCTATGACGGCCAGCAGGCGCAACTGCCGCCCATTCCTGCCTGCGTTCGACAGACGGTTGAGGTGAGCCACGCAATGCTGCCTGATCTGGCGTCTATTCAGCGGCTGATGGCGATCATCGACCCTCGTCTACCGTTTGTCGGTACTGTCATTTCTGTCAGGTAGCTGCGCCCGGTTTTCCATGCAAAAGTCTTTGCGCAGCCGGTACGTTCAACCGGGCCGGGCTTATGGGCATTGATTGCTCAATCGTCGTTTTTGTTGCACAGGGAGATGCCATGAAGTCAGTGCTGATTGTGGACGATCATCCGGTGGTTCGCGCCGCAGTCAAAATCGTACTGGTGCAGGAGGGTTTCCAGCAGATATACGAAGCGGCGAATGGTAATGAGGTCTTGCCGAAGATCCGCGAACACAAGCCTGAGCTGGTGGTACTGGACCTTGTGATGCCCTCGCTCGACGGGCTGGATGTACTGGCACGGATCAAGACCAGTGGGGTGCCCTGCCGAGTGCTGGTCTTCACGTCCCAGGAACCCATGTTTTATCAGGATCGTTGCATGCACGCCGGCGCCGCAGGCTATGTCGCCAAGTCCAATGACTTGCAGCACTTGCACAGAGCCGTGCACGCCGTGATGGCCGGTTACACCTATTTCGCCCAGCTACCCACGGCGTCGGTGTCGCTGAACTCGAGACAACTGAGTGAAAAACAGATGATCGATAAACTCTCCGACCGGGAACTGACGATCTTTCAGCATCTGGCCCGGGGCATCAGTAACAAGGCGATCGCTGAAATCATGCACTTGAGTCACAAGACCGTCAGCACCTACAAAACCCGTCTGGTTGGAAAACTCAACGTGGAATCGGCGGTGTACCTGAGGGATTTTGCCAAGCGTAATCACCTGATCTGAGTGAGCCCGATCATGCGCGATTGTTTGTGGGCCCTGTTGCTGTTCTGTGGACTGGTAGCACCGGTGACAGCGACCGATGAACCAAAGCTTTTGCATGTGCTGGGGCGTTCCGCGGTGGAGGGTTATCAGGTCCAGCTGGATGAAAAAGACTGGCAGTGGTTGCGTAGCAAACGAGTCTTGCGCCTCGGGGTGTCGGGGCCGGACTACCCGCCGTTCGAGATCACGCGTAACGTTGATGAGCTGGAAGGCATCACCGCAGACTATGCAGCACTGTTGGGGCAACTGCTGCACGTAAAAATCGACGTGCTTCGTTATCGCACGCGCGAGGCGGCCATGGATGCGCTCAAACGCGATGATCTGGACCTGCTCGGTACGTCCAACAACTTCGAGGCGGCTGACCCCGAGCTGACCCGATCCAGCGCCTATGCCGAAGATCAGCCGATGCTGGTTACCCGCGTGGACGACTGGATGCCCGTCGACCTCGCTGGCAAACGCATCGCCATGGTCGATGACTATCTGCAGGCGCAGACTGTCGAAGCCTTCTATCCCGATGCGAGCTTGCAACGCTACCCCTCGGCACTCGACGCGATCGGGGCGGTGGCGTTCGGGCAGGATGATGTGTACCTCGGGGACTTCATCAGCGCCAATTACCTCATCAATAACAACTACCTCAGTAACGTACGCCTGGTGGGGCCTTCCGGCCTGGACGCCAATCCGTTCGGCTTTGCCTTCAGCCGGGGCAACCCACGTCTGAAGAGCATTGTCGATAAGGCTCTGGCGGCGATTTCCATGGATCAGCGCACGGCCATCGAGCAGCGCTGGAGTGCCGGAAGAGCCAACATGGCGGGTCAGGAACGAGTACGTTTGAGCGCCAGTGAGCAACGTTGGTTGGATCAACATCCGACGGTGGAAGTGGGTGCCGTCGAGAGCTTTGCACCGCTGACTTTTTACGATGCACAGGGACAACTCAGTGGGTTGACCGCGCAATTGCTGACGCTGATCAGCCAGCGCAGCGGCTTGACCTTCAAGGTGCAGCGGGGTAACTCCCTCGATCAGCAGATCCAGGAACTCAAGGACGGCAAGATCGACGTGTTACCTGTGGTCACGCCCGGTATCGAACGCGAAGTCGAACTGCGTTTCACTCGGGCCTACTTGAACAATCCGTTTGTACTGGTCAGTGCGACCACCCCGGGAAGCCCCAGGACCCTGGATGATATGGCCGGTAAACGCCTGGCGATTTATCGCGGTCATCCGTTGCTCGGGTTCATCCGCGATCGAGCGCCAAATGTACGTCTGGTCGAAGTGCATAGTCCGGCGCAGGGTATGGAATGGGTGATCAAGGGCCAGGCCGACGGGGCAGTCAGCTCATTGATCGTGGCTCGGTATCTGATCACCCGGCAATACCGCGAGCGTCTGCGGATCAGCAGCACCGTGGGCGATGAGCCGGCGCGTATCGCTCTGGCCACCCACCGAGGTGCGCTGGAGTTGCACTCGATTCTGAACAAGGCACTGCTGAGCATTTCGCCCCAGGAGATGGATGAGCTGATAGCCCGCTGGAGCAATGATGTGGTGGTCGATGACAGCTACTGGCTGCGTCATCGCCAAGGCATTCTCCAGGCGTTTGCCGTTGCGGGTGCCTTACTGTTGCTCGCACTGGCCTGGATTGCCTGGCAGCGTCGGCAGATCACTCAACGCCAACAACTGCTAGGGCAATTGCAGGATGCCAAGAACGCCGCCGACGAGGCCAACCGCGCCAAAACCACCTTTCTGGCGACCATGAGTCATGAAATCCGCACACCGATGAATGCCCTGATCGGCATGCTCGAACTGGCGCAGAAGCGAGCGGAAGAGGGCTTCACTGATCGCTCCGCCATCGAAGTGGCATCCAATGCCGCGCAGCAATTGCTGGCGTTGATCGGCGATATTCTGGACATCGCCCGCATCGAGTCCGGGCATTTGTCGCTGACCCCTGAGCGGGCCAATCTACGCACGCTGGTGGAGTCGGTGTGCCGGGTTTTCGAAGGCCTGGCACGGCAGAAGAACTTGCAGTGGCGGGTCGAATTGGCCGAACACAGCGATCGTGACGTGTTAGTCGACCCCACGCGCTTCAAGCAGGTGCTGTCCAATCTGCTGAGCAACTCGATCAAGTTTACCCGTGAAGGTGAGGTGAGCCTGACACTGCGGGTAGAGCCCGGTGTGTCGGGGCATCTGGCAGTCAGTGTGCGTATTGAGGACAGCGGCATCGGTGTCAGTGTGGTCGATCAGCAACGACTGTTCAGCCCGTTCGTGCAGGCCGGTAACAGCCAGCAGTCAGGCCACAATGGCTCCGGTCTGGGACTGGTGATCAGCCGCACGCTGTGCGAAATGATGGGCGGCCGATTGCAGTTCGACAGCGTCCTCGGACTGGGTACGCAGGTCGATATCAGTTTTGATCTGATTGCGTTGAAACCGTTGACCTGCGGCGAGTGGGCGGATAGCGGATTGCAGGTGGCCACTCGGCTGCTGACGATTCTGGTGGTCGACGATTACCCGGCCAATCGATTGTTGCTCTCACGGCAGCTGAGCTACCTGGGGCATCAGGTGCTGGAGGTTGAAGATGGCGAGCGTGGTCTTGTGAAGTGGCGCGAGCATGAGCTGGATTTGGTCATCACCGATTGCAACATGCCGGTGGTCAATGGTTATGAATTGGCGGGTGCGATACGCGATGAAGAGCGCGCCAAAGGTTTGCCACCCACGCTGATTCTTGGGTTTAGCGCCAATGCGCAGCCGGAGGAAAAGACCCGTTGCCTTGAAGCGGGCATGGACGACTGTCTGTTCAAACCGATCCGGCTGGCAGATTTGAGTGCCTGGCTGGCGTCCCGATTTGTGAATGAGCCACCAGCGCCGGTTGAAGAGCAAGCAACGTTCGAGATCGACTTGACCGGCCTGGAGCTCTACGTCGCTGAAGACCGGACACTGATCAATCAGTTGTTGCGCGAACTGGCCGAGACCAATCGCTACGATCGTGATGATCTGCTGGCAGCGCACGTCAGTGGCAATCGTCCCCGGCTGCAAGACCTGGCGCACCGCATCAAGGGTGGAGCGCGCATGGTCCGTGCAGAACGTTTGATCGAGTGCTGCGAACATCTGGAACGTGCCTGCGCCGAAGGGCGCGCGACGTTGATCGACGAGGCCGTCGATCAATTGCAGCACGCCATGGCACGCCTGGATCAGAGCCTCAACAGAGACTGACGCTTAGTCCCAGTGGGGCGCGATGCCTTTGGGGCTGGTCAGTCGATGGCCACGATCCAGACCCGCGATCAGCGCCATGTCGGCGTCGCTCAAGGTCAGTGTGCGAGCGTGCAGGTTACTTTGCAGGTTGGCGCGTTTGGTCGACGAGGGGATCACTGCGTAACCCAGTTGCATGGCCCAGGCCAGCGTGACGTGTGCCGGCGTCGCCTGCAGGCGCTCGGCGATCTGCAGGATCACCGGGTCTTTCAGCACTTCGCCGTAAGCGAGGGTCATGTACGAGGTGATCTGGATGCCCTGGCTCTGTGCGAATTCGACGACCTTGCGGTTTTGCAGGTAGGGATGCAATTCGATCTGGTTGGTCGCTATGTGTTCGGCACCGACCGCGGCGATCGCCTGTTTCATCAGGTCGACGGTGAAGTTGGACACCCCGATCTGCCGGGTCAGGCCCAGTTGTTTGGCTTCGAGCAGGGCGCCCATGAATTCCTCGACCGGCACCTGATCTTCCGGAGACGGCCAATGGATCAGGGTCAGGTCCAGGTAATCGGTTTGCAGCTTTTGCAGGCTTTCCTTGAGGCTGTCGATCAGGCGATCCCTGGCGAAGTTGGCGACCCAGATTTTGCTGGTGATGAACAACTCGTCAAGGGCAATGCCGCTGGCGGCAATGGCCTCACCGACCTCGGCTTCGTTCTCGTAGATTTGCGCGGTATCGATGACTCGATAGCCGAGTTCCAGGCCAGTGCTCACCGAATCGATGACCACCTGGCCTTGCAAGCGAAAAGTACCAAGACCGAATGCGGGAATAGACATCAATGACTCCAGGGGTTGCAGTGGGAATGGACACGAGTATCCGCGCCCGTACCCATGAGAAAAACCGCTGGATCGACAAAGCAATGTTGACCGCAAGTCATGAATCTCTTTGCCCGCTGCCGCGAAAAGCTTGCCGCTGCTCCTAGGCAATATCGCTGTGGCTGAATTCCTCGCCCAGAAAATCGATCAATGCGCGCACCGACGGCAGCAGCCCGCGGCGTGACGGGAAGATCGCATGCACGATCCCGCATTTGGGTGCCCAGCCCGGCACCAGTTCCACCAATCGGCCCGCCGCAATGTCATCGCGCACCACCACGCTGGGCAGGTGAGCGATGCCAATCCCGGCCACCACGGCGTGACGCAATGCCAACAGGTCATCGGTGACCATTCGTGGCGCATGCCGAATCACCGCGCTGGCGCCGTCCGCCCCAAACAATTCCCACTGATATTCACGCTGCGCCGCGCCCCAATGCAGGCTCGGCAACCCGCTGAGGTCAGCCGGGGAGGCCGGTGAAGACAGGCGCGACACAAAGGCCGGGCTGCCCACCAGGCACTGGGTGCTGTTGCCCAGCACCTTCATCACCATGTCGGTATTTTCCAGCGGCGGAAAGCGCACCCGCAGGGCGATGTCGAACCCCTCGTGGATCAAGTCGACCCGGCGGTTGGTGCTCTCGATGAACAACTCCACCAGCGGGTACTTGAGCATGTAGCGGGTCAGCATCGGCCCGACCCAGGAGTTGAGCAGCGCGGTCGGGCAACTGATGCGCACCAGACCCTGGGGTTCGGAGCGGTTGCGTTCGATCAGTTCGGCAGCGCTTTCCGCTTCCACGCGCATCGCCAGGCAACGCTGGTAATAGGCCTGGCCGATTTCCGTCAGTGAACAATGCCGGCTGGTGCGGTGCAGCAGGCGTACGCCGAGGCGCTCCTCGAGCTCGGCAATGCGTCGGCTCAGCTTCGACTTGGGCATGTCCAGCGCCCGGCCGGCCGGGGCGAAACCGTGGTGTTCCACCACTTGGGTGAAGTAGTAGAGGGTGTTGAGGTCTTCCACCATCGTTCTCCGTATAGAACGCTAAGGCTGATTTTTGCAGTCTAGTGCATCAAAGGGTTCAGTTTTAAGCTTTGGCCATCGCGTCACACACCAGATTCGGAGGCGGAATGAAAAACATCATCGGTATCTACACCAGCCCACGGACCCATTGGGTCGGCGACGGTTTTCCGGTTCGCACGCTGTTTTCCTACGACAACCTGGGCAAACACATCAGCCCGTTTTTGCTGCTCGATCACGCCGGTCCCGCTGAATTCACCCCGACCACCGAGCGTCGTGGCGTTGGTCAGCACCCGCACCGTGGTTTCGAGACGGTGACCATCGTCTACAAAGGCGAGGTGGAACACCGCGACTCTACCGGCAGCGGCGGCAAGATCGGCCCTGGCGACGTGCAATGGATGACCGCAGCCTCGGGGATCCTCCACGAAGAATTTCACTCCGAAGGTTTCGCCAAAACCGGCGGTACCCTGGAAATGGTTCAGCTGTGGGTCAACCTGCCGGCCAAGGACAAGATGGCCGACGCCGGTTACCAGACGATTCTCGATGGCGACATCCCGAGCATCCCGCTCAAAGACCAGGCCGGCAGCCTGCGCTTGATCGCCGGTGAGTTCGACGGTCACACCGGCCCGGCGCGCACGTTTACTCCGATTGACGTCTGGGACCTGCGCCTCAACGGCGGCAAGTTGCTGACCCTGGACCTGCACGAAGGTCGTAACACGGCACTGGTCGTGTTGCGTGGCACGGTTCAGATCAATGATCAGGAGCTGGTGCGCGAAGGGCAGTTGGCGTTGTTCGAACGCAATGGCCAGCAGCTCAGCCTGGAAGCCAATAACGATGCCGTCGTGTTGCTGCTCAGTGGCGAACCGATCGACGAACCCATCGTTGGCCATGGCCCGTTCGTGATGAACAGCGAGCAGGAAATCCACCAGGCCTTCGCTGACTTCCAGTCAGGCCGGTTCGGTCGGATAAGCGGTTGAACTCATTGTTGTAACGCTGTGGCGTGCCGGGCGTGGGCAACTACCTTTGCTTGGCCGCGTTTTAACGAACTATCAGGTTTCTCTCACGCCGGCCCGTTCGGCATCGATAAAAAGCGAGGATTACTCCCATGACTACCTCTTACAAACGTCTCGACAAGGATAACGCCGCCGTTCTGTTGGTCGATCACCAGGCGGGTCTGCTTTCTCTGGTGCGTGACATCGAGCCGGACCGTTTCAAGAACAACGTGCTGGCCCTGGCTGACCTGGCTAAGTACTTCAAGTTGCCGACCATCCTCACTACCAGTTTCGAAACCGGCCCCAACGGCCCGCTGGTGCCCGAGCTCAAAGCGCTGTTCCCGGACGCGCCGTACATCGCCCGTCCTGGCCAGATCAATGCCTGGGACAACGAAGACTTCGTCAAGGCGATCAAAGCCACCGGCAAGAAACAACTGATCATCGCCGGCGTGGTAACCGAAGTATGCGTGGCGTTTCCGGCGCTGTCGGCACTGGCTGAAGGCTTCGAGGTGTTCGTGGTGACAGACGCTTCCGGCACCTTCAATGAACTGACCCGTCAATCGGCCTGGGACCGCATGTCGTCCTCCGGCGCACAGTTGATGACCTGGTTCGGCCTGGCCTGTGAGCTGCATCGCGACTGGCGCAACGACGTGGAAGGCTTGGGCACCTTGTTCTCCAACCACATCCCGGACTACCGCAACCTGTTTACCAGCTACAACGCCCTGACCAATAGCAAGTAACCCCCGACCCACATCGCACAGATTGTAGGAGCTGCCGAAGGCTGCGATCTTTTGATCTTTCTAGATCGCCAAAAGATCGCAGGCTTCGCCAGCTCCTACAATCTGTGCGATGTTTGCGTCATTGGTTCTTGCTGGAGTTGCTTGATGCTGTCACTGCTTACCGATCACCCGTTGCTCTGCGCGATGGTTTTGATCCTTATCGATCTTGGGCTGTGGCGCCTGCTCAGTGCCAATGGCAGTCAATGGAAACTGGTCGTGCGGCTGGTGATTTTTTCGTTGTTCAGTGTCCTGCTGTTCAACGAAGGCATGAACCCCATGGAAACGGCGCCCTGGGTCGACAACGTCCCGCTGCACCTGGCGGCCACCGGATTGCAGATCGGCTGGTGGCTGTTCGGTGCACGCACCCTGACGGTGCTGATCGGCGCGGTGATGATGCAACGGGTCGGGCACACCGGGCGCTTGCTCCAGGATCTGCTCGGCGCTGTGATTTTCCTGATTGCGATCATCGCGGCACTGGCGTACGTACTCGATCTGCCGGTCAAGGGTGTGTTGGCGACGTCCGGTGCGTTGGCAATCATCGTCGGCCTGGCCTTGCAGAGTACCCTCAGCGACGTGTTCTCCGGGATCGTCCTCAACACCACCAAACCCTATCAACTGGATGACTGGATCTCCATCGACGGCACCGAAGGTAGGGTTATCGACATCGACTGGCGCGCCACGCGCCTGCAAACGGCCCAGGGCAGCATGGCGGTGATCCCCAACTCCCTGGCGGCCAAGGCCAAGATCATCAACTTCAGCCGGCCCAGTGACATTTTCGGCGTATCCATCAGCCTGCAATTGAGCCCGCACGCTCGTCCGCAAACGGTGATCGACGCGCTGGAACGGGCGATGCAAGGATGCCGCTATTTGTTGATCAAACCGGCGCCGTGCGTCGCGTTGAAAGGCTCCAGCGCCACCGGCGTGGAATACGAAATCAGTGGTTTCGTGGTCTCCATGGACCAGAAACGCATGGTCCGTAATCTGCTGTTCGACCTGGCATTCCGGCACTTGCAGGCCAGCGGTGTCAGCCTGTTGTCGAACGTCGAACCCAATGCACCTGCGAACCTGTCACGGCCACGGGCATTGCTGGACGCGTCGAACATTTTCTCGACCCTGCGTCAGGAAGAGAAAGAAACCTTCAGCCAGAACATGACCCTGCAAAACTTCCGCGCCGGTGAAATGATCCTGCCGGCGGGGGAGGTCAGCGATCATTTGTTCATCATCGAATCCGGCGTCGTGTCGGTGGAGCTGAGCCGCGACGGGGTCAAGTTCGAAACCGGGCGCATGGGCCCGGGAGAGGTGATCGGCGAGGGTGGGATTTTGTCGGATACGGCGATGCCGGCGGACTTTAGTGCCAAGACGTTCTGCAGCTTGTACCGGATCGAGAGGGAATACCTCAAACCGTGCCTGGAGGCGCGGCATGACATCAGCGAAGCGATGAAGACGTTGCTGGATTTCCGCTTGAATATGGCCCAGAGGTTGACTCAAGAAGCGCCTAAGGTTGTGCAGAAGAAGGGATTTCTGCATTGGCTGCGCAATCGAGCGTAGGGGCTTGAAGGTCATGGGCGCGGGTGCAATCGAGTGAGCCGTCGGCGGGCGTCCCATTGGCATCCTCAACTTCCCAATAATTGGCTATTTGCTGCAAGTCACTGCGCGATTAACGTAGCTCCACACCCCTTTAGACTGGAACTCACCATGAAACCTCGCATCGATTTCTACACCGCGTCCCCTGATGCACTCAAAGCCATGATCGCGCTGGAAACCGCTGTGTCGAAGCTGCCTCTGGAAAAGACGCTGATCGAACTGGTCAAGCTGCGCACCTCGCAAATCAACGGCTGCGCGTTCTGCCTGGATATGCACAGCGCCGATGCCCGCAAGGGTGGTGAGGCCGAGCGTCGCCTGTACACGCTGTCGGCCTGGCGTGAAACGCCGTTCTTCACCCCGCGTGAACGTGCGGCGCTGGCCTGGACCGAATCCCTCACGCTGCTGAGCCAGACCCACGCTCCGGACGAAGATTACGAACTGGCTACTTCCGAGTTCAGCCCCAAGGAAATGGTCGACTTGACCGTGGCCATTACCACCATCAATGCCTGGAACCGCCTGGCGGTAGGCTTCCGCAAAATGCCTCAGGAATAACACTCAAAACTCAATGAGCATCCGCACTCGGCGCGGCCGGTGGTTGCACCTTGCGCATCAAGGGCACCATCGCCGTGGCGATAATGAAGCAGACCATGATCATCAGGAACGCATCGCCGTAGGTTTGCGTCTGCGCTTCGCGGTAGGTCAGCAGCCAGAGCTGATGCAGGCTGGCGGTGACGCCCGCGTCACCGCTTTGACCAAGGGCGGCGAAGTTGTTGCCGACCTGGGACAGCCATTGGTTGAGTGCTTCATTGGTGCTGTTGAGGTTTTCCGCCAACCGGGTGAAGTGCCGGTTGGTACGGTCATTGAGAATGGTCGCGCACGCGGCGATGCCGATGGCACCCCCAAGGTTTCGCATCAAGTTGAACAATCCCGACGCATGTTTAAGCCGCGCTGGCGCCAGTCCGCCGAGGGTCAGGGTGACCGCGGGCGGCACCGCCAGTTGCTGGGCAATCCCGCGCAGCGCTTGGGTTGGAAAATCCCTCGGGAATCCAGCATGGAAATGACACAAACGGAAATCGGAGACGGTTATTTCGGAAACCTCCCACACCCAGAGTTTGAGCTTCCGGGTAGGGTCAACGGCCCCGGCACCCTGCCGAGACACCCCAAGGAAGAACGAACCATGACCAGAAAGGCCGTTATCGTTTTCAGCGGCGGACAAGACTCGACCACCTGCTTGATCCATGAATTGCCGATGTACGATGAAATTCATTGCATTACGTTTACCGGCTTGGCATACATTTCTGAAATAGTGATCTTGCTCCATATGCTGGAAAAATATTAAAAACAGCAAAAAACATTTTTATCGCTATCTGGATGTAAATGATATTAAGTATTTCGTTATTGAGCATGGATCCGTAAAAAGCAATATAGCAAAAAATAAAGCTGTCTATTATCACCGCAAAGAAAGTGCTGAAAAACACTCGCAAAAATAGAAATCTGGAGTTGGTAAGTTCTTTTATTCTGCAAAGCAGATACGAGTTTACGTATTCGGATATTAGGAATGAGACAGAGGACGCTACTAAAATAGACGACACATGGCCAATGACTTCGTTATAGGAAGCGTCATGTTTCCAGCCAGGCAGCCCCGGAAAGTAGGTCGATGCACCAAGTAATACCATAATAAATATGTTGCATGAAAATACAAAAAGAATAGCTTTTTTAGCAAGTCTGAGGCCGTAAAATTCATTTAACAGATCCACTATTAAAAACGTCAGCGGATAAAGAAAAACTCCCGGCGTGACAACAATGTCAAATTGCTCCAAGTAAACGGGTTTCGCTGCACCGATATTTGCAAAAATGTAAAGCGTGAAAAGTAGGAGGTTTAGTAGAACGTACATGGTCCACGACTTTTCATGGCGGTCGGTCATTTCGTAGGCTGTCAACGCAGTCCCGCGCGAATAAAATTTTCTATATATGTCTTTTATTTCCGCTTTGTTTAAATTGTCTAGTATGTCGCTTTTTATGAGCTTGCCTAGATTTACCTTGATAATTTTCCCTGTGGAAATAATCATAATTACTGCGAGTTCTTTGCTGTTTTCAAATCCTAATAGCTTGTACTTGCTATTTTCGATTGGGCTATTATTAGCCATTAAACCTTTCCTCTATAACTTCTCCCACGGTGCAAACGGCATCGGAATCAAGAAAGCTTTCATTGGTTATAAATAATTTTTTTGTTGTTTTGTCGTACATCAGCTTTTCTCTATCGTTATTTGAATCCCCTTTTTTATTATCAACAAGTCGCCAGGTTCATTGGCGCCACTGATTTCGTTTTCCAAAAGCACACCGATTAAATTGCACGCTATACCAAAATAGTATGTCAGTGGGTGAAGTGTGGCTAGCTCGCCAATTCTTTTGTCTAGACTTTGAATTAGCAAGCTCTCTTTGATTATAGGTACTGCCGATGGGTTCATGTTTCCTTGCATGGAAACACTATTTTCTATAATTTCTTTTTCCTGAAAGTCTACGCTCTCTATTTCTTTATACGAGACGCCAAAAAAATCAGAATTCTTGCGAATTGTGGACTGTTGAACATTTACAACCTTTCCCTCCAATATGTTGTATATCGTAGTTCTGGTTAAGCCAATGGAATTGCATAAAGATAGCTGCGTCTCTCCTCGACTTTTTATTAAATATTTGATGTTGTTTTTTAAGTTTTCTGTTTTTTCTTTTCTGTGCATTGAAGAATTACCATTTATTTGTAGCTGCAAAAAAAGCTCCCGATCTAAACGAAACAGTCATGGTGATACTATTTGGGGGAGCCCTGCGTCCTTCATGCATGAATTATGTACAAAATAATGTCGGGCGCACGGTGGGTAAACGTTAGATAATGTTTCGCGGCGAGGCGTGCCGGCAAAATAGAGAAATTTCTTACAGAAATGAGGAAGCGGGGTGAGTTTATGTGTGGCACAGTTTTTAGCGATCAATAGCCTCTATTTTTTGTAGCTGCCGTGTTGCGTAGGGATGCGCGAATATTAACCACTTATAATCATTTTTCTGCACAGATGTTAACTTGTTTGATTAACAAAGTTAAATTTATTATTAATGTATTTACCTCTCTAATAACACGCGTACAGTAAGCATCCTTGTCCCGGCTGGCAGTATGGGACTTGCATTTTTTAACTTTGCAAGGAGCTCTGTTATGAAAAAATCCGTCACCAAATCCGCAGAATCACCAAACGATTCCCCCAACGACACCGTCGCTTCATCCAGTCCCGCCAAAGTCGCCGAACAACTCGTCAGCGTGCCCCTGCGCACTCACACACGTCCCGCATCTGCCAACTGTTTCTTCGCCGTCGTTCCGGATGTCGACACGGAAGCCCTGCTCTGTCACGCCTCTGAAACCCTCGCTTCGCTCAGTGTCATGGCCACCGATCTCGCCCGTGAACTGGAAGGCCCGCGTCGCCATGTCATTGTGGGTATTCAGCAACTGTCGGCGCTGGGCGAATTGCTGGTCAATCGAGCGCTGGACAACCTGGAACCGCCCCGGGGATTGTCTGAAGGTCGCCCAACTGCCAACGCTGAATAATCGTGTGCCTTTACCCAATGGAGGTTTTTCATCATGGATCGATACATGCCTATCACTGGCATCGACTGCAACGTCCCGTCATTGCTGATCGACACTGAAGCACCGCTGGACGTGTTGCATAAAACCGCGGCCTACCGCATTCGTACCGCAACGCAGCTGCTGGAGAACATTGCGTTTGGCGAAGGTGTCCACAGTGAGCTGGCGCGGGTGTTGGTGACTTCACTGCGCGATGGCTGTGATTTGATGGATGTCGTCGGCCGACGATTGCAGGGGCAGGTTTCAGCGCAGGAAAACAGGTAGTGCCCATCAGTTAAGCCGTAAAACGATCTGTAATTGGATGGACTCGCCCAAGCCGAGGCGTCAATGCGCCACGGTGGCAGTCTAAACAGCCAACGACAGCGAGGGCGAGTCCATGAAAAATCATAGTTCGATTGATCAATCCCTGTCTT
>NZ_VOBM01000041.1:0-59298 GCF_008370005.1 Pseudomonas sp. ANT_J28 | reverse complement strand
CTTGATCATCTTTACAACTTCCAGCTTGAAGCTGTCGTCGAATACTTTGCGTTTGTCGGTCATGGAGAACTCCTCAATAGGTGTATTTTCCACCTATCGGGGTGTCCGGGGAAATTAGACCACTGCATGGCTGTCTACTCCTCCTGGGAACGCGATTTCAACCTCCTTGCGGTGAGGCGAAATCATGCCGAGCCTTTTATTCACATCTATTCCGCGAATGTTTTTTATTACGTAGACGAAGCCATCATCAAAACCGTATCCCGTTGCGAACTTTATGGCCTCCTTTTCCGAGGTCGAAGTACTGACAAAAAAACTGGGAGGGCTTCGGTTGTCCAAGGCATGCAAGTAGAGATCCATGCTGTCTCCCAAGGGCTCAAACCCCGTTTCAAAAATCTCCCAGTCTTCTCGGGAGTCTCCGCGGTACAAATACCGATTTATTGGTTTCGTGGATGGAGCTCTGGGCTCCCCCTCATCAACCCCCGTCTTCCCAACCGGATCCTCATCCCCAAACGCCGGCCTCTTACACCCGTCCCCCCCAGGACACTCACTCAACCCCAACGGATCAACCCACCCTGTCGGGTTCCGCGTGTACTGATACCCGTTTAACCCACCCGCCAACTTGCTCGGGTCCGGCGTCAAATACCGTCCAATATCCGGATTGTAGTAGCGATGCCGGTTGTAATGCAGGCCCGTTTCCGCATCGAAATACTGCCCCTGAAACCTCAACGGTTGATCCAGCACCTGATGGGTGTCGCGGTTGAGGCGAGTCAGGCGGCCATAGGCTGTGTATCGGGCGGCCCAGATGATGTCGCCGCTGTAGTCGGTGAGTTCTTGCGGTGTGCCGAGGTGGTCGAGTTGGTAGTAGAACGGGCAGGCCTGTTGTGGGCCTTTGCCGTCGAGCATGGCGAGCGGGCGGAAAGTGCCGGGTTCGTAGAGGTAGCTGCGGTGGTGATCCTGGCTGTGTTCGGCGACGAGGTGGTCGCCATGCCAGAAAAATTCGGTGGTTTTGCCATCGAAGTTTTTGACGATGCGGCGGCCGAAGGCGTCGTAGCGGTAGGTCGCCTGGCTGCCGTTGGGCAGGGTGGCGCCGATCAGCCGATGTTGGCAGTCGTAGCGGTACTCGGTGACCAGTTTTTGCCCGGTGCCGCGGCGCTCGCGGATCAGATTGCCAAAGGCGTCGTAGTCGTAATGGCGGTCGCCTTGCATGAGCAGGCGATTGCCTTTGACGGTGGACGGGCCGGGACGATCCTGCATCAGCAGGTTGCCCGCCGGGTCGTGGGCGAAACTTTCCGGTTGTTGATCGCGGGAGTGGCGCACGCGGATCAGGCGGTCGAGTGGATCGTATTGGTAGCTGCGTTGGCCGTGTCGGGTGTCGGCGATGCTGTCGAGATTGCCGTTGGCGCTGTAGGCATAGTCGCGGCGATACAGCGGTTGGAGGTGTTGGCTGACAGCGTGGGCTTTCAGACGGCCCTGGTCGTCGTACTGATAATTGCTGAGCAACAGGCCCTGTTGGCGGTTCAGTTCGCGACCGGCGAAGTACGTATGCGACGTCAATCGGGTGCCGTTGAGGTCGATGGCCGTCAGCGCACCGCCCTTGGCGTGGTGGTAATCGAGTTTGCTGTTGTCCGGCAGACGCAGGCGATTGAGCTGGCCGCAGGCGTCATAGCCATAGCGCAGCGTGCCCCAGCCCTGATGCTCAGTGATCAGGCGGTCCTGGTGGTCGTACTCAAATTCCAGCGGGTGATCGTGGTGGTCGTCGACGCTAACCAGTCGGCCGAGGCTGTCGTAGCGATATTCAACCTTGATGCCGTCGGGCAGGGTTTTGACCAGCAATCGTCCGGCCGAATCCCGCTGATAAGCCGTTACCAGTTGCGAGCCGTCCTCACCGAATTCGGTTTTCTCCAGCAGATGGCCATTGAGGTCGTAGGCGTACGCCGTGCGCTGGCCGTCGAATCGGGTTTCCTGTCGGATCAAGCCATTGGGCGTGTAGTCCAGGAGATATTTTTCGCCGGATTCGTTTTCGATTTCCGTGAGTAACAGCTGGGCGCTGTCGTAGCGGTACTTCAGTTGGGTGCCGTCGGCATTGATGCGGCGGCTGACCAGGTGCAGATCGTCGACGTATTCGTAGCGGGTGACGCGACCCAGTTCATCGCGTTCGGCAGTGATCTTGCCGTAGGCGTTGTAGCTGAACGCGCGACTGGCGCCGGTAGGCAGAGTCGTCTGGATCAGTCGTCCAACGGCATCCCGTTGGTACTGGGTAACGCCGCCGTGTTCGTCCTGACGGGTAATCTGCCGCCCCAACCCATCGTAGGAATACCGCCGCTGACCGCCGTCCGGCAAGGTCTCTTCGAGCAGTTGCCCTAGGGCGTTCCAGACGAACACCTGCCGACTGGTGTCCGGGTAACGGATCGACAGCAGCTGACCTTTTTCGTCGTAGTGATAGTGGCTGACATGGCCGTCGGGGTCGGTCGCTTCGGTGACGTCGCCCTGTGCATTGCGCTGATATTTCCACACCGCTTTGCCGCGATAGCGCGCGTGCAGGAAACCGTTGCGATACTCGTAGGTCGTCGGTTCGTCTTCCGGCGGAATCAGCGCGATAAGCCGTCCGACTTCGTCGTAACGGTACTCAGTGACAGCGCCGAGCGGATCCTGCTCGGCAAGCAACCGACCTTTATCGTCGTAGGCCTTGAGGTGCTCGCCACCGTCCAGCTCAACCTTGCGTACCAGCCGCGCCTGTTCGTCGTGCTCGTAAATCTCTTCGCTACCGTCGGCGTTCTTAACCAGCACATTGCCGTTGTTGTCCCAGACATATCGCGTGTCCATCTGCGAAAAAGTCGCCCAATGCCGCACGCACCGGGCCGCTTTACCAGCACGTTCCCACTCCCAGAAGAAACTCGCCCCACCGGCCAACTGCCGCTGCAGGATCACGTGCTGATCGTCGTAGTCGTAGCGTTCGCTTTCGCCGGCGGCATTGGTCGCTTCGATCAAGCGATGACGAGCGTCGTAGCGGTAGGCAACCAGTGTTTGCTCGGTACGCCAGGCGTTTTCCAGGGTGTCGGCCGGATGAAAACGCTGATACTCGACGGCGACCATGTGCCGGCGGTCATAGCGCAACAGAAGGGAACGCCCTGCGCCGTTATCGAGGCGATTGATCCTGTCAGAAGTGTCCCGCTGCACCGTCAGCCGATTGCCGTAGGCATCGCTGATAGCCGTCAGACGTCCTGCACGAAAGTGGAAAAATCGCGTTTTTTCGCCAGCCAGGGCGAGGATCAGCTCTTCCGGTTCGTCACCTAGATAAATCGCCGCCCGCGACAGGCTGTTGTGAATCGTCGGGCGCTCGCTACTCGGTAGCGGAAAGATCGTACGGCGGTTTTCGTGGTCGATCCAGATGACGGTGTCGCCATCGATTTCCAGGTGATGGGCGAGTGAGTGACTCCAGCCGAATCCGAGCCCGCAATCGATCTCCACCGCACTGGTGCGATAGAGTCGGGTGAAGTCGAACGGCAAAATCCCGTCCAGCGAACCATCGGTCAAGGTCAGCAGTTCTTCGCCCGTGACCATCGATACCGGACAGCCATTGGTACAGGTCAACGGTCCGCAATCGGCGCTGTCACCGTTGGGGTTTTTCGCTTGATCCGGGGCATCGTCGCGATGTTCCTGCCTGCCAATCCTGGTCATGGCTTCAGACTTGTCGCGAGCAATGGCCAGCGGATTCTTCACCAACAAAACCGGCGCAACCCCCGCGGTGATTTGCAACGACACAGCGGGCGCAGATTTGATCGGTGCATTCCGGGCATGGACCATCAGCGGTTTGAGCGCGCCAGCGTGGGCTGTCAGGTCGGACTTGGCGGTGAGCTCAGCCAATCGCAAACTGGCGGCCGCCAGCCATTGCCGGGTCTGCGGGGACTTGATCCTGGACAGCACCTTCTCACTCAGGCGCAATTCCAGTCCTGCAGGACCGGTGAGGCACATGAGCAGGAAACTGATCAATATCTCCGTACGAATTTCCGCCACGACCTCGGCGATGTACTGCGGCGGCAGCATCCTCAGCCAACTGGTGAACGCCGCGAGATGAATGAACATCAACGGCTCGTCGCTCAGCATCAGCAACACATTGGCGATGGACTCCGCCGAAGCGTTCAGCAGTGTTTCAAGCTCGGATCGGGTCAGGTATTCAAGGAGTTTTTCGCTGTTGGCGTGCAGGTCTGCGATCAGGGCGTAAATCTGTTTTACGTCATCCCACAAACTGTTCAGCGAGTTCTCGAAACCGCGCCAATCGGCCTGTTGCAGCATGCCGTAGCGCTTGATGAAACTGGCCTGGCAGAACCCGGCCCACGCTGGTTCGAACTCGGTCGTCCACTCGTTGCGCAACCAACCTTCCAGCTCGCCGATGATTCCCTGATAGGAGGCGTAAAGTGCTTTGACGTGATCAGCGGATACATCGGGAAAGAAGGTGATGCGATAACGCTGGCCGCGCTGGCAATCGGGGATTTCCAGGATGCCACTGGGGCCAATGTCGTCGTAGATCGGTTCGCCAAATGTCTGCTCACCCACCACATCGGAAATCAAAGGTTCAAGCATCACCGGCGTATTGCCGATCGGCACGAAACGCGCAGCCTCAAACATATGCACCAGGGTCAGCGGACCGCTGGCCGGGCACGCGGCGACAGTCGCACTGACCGGTGTGGTCGAATGCTTCGGCGCGCTTAGACGGACTTCGTTGCCGACCTTGAACACTTGCTCGACATCCAGTGGCCTACCGGTCCAGAAGCTTTCAGCCCAGGCGTCGTAGTCATTCAGGCAGAGCCGAAAGTCATCGAGCAGCGCTTCGACATTCGGCTGCTCAGGGTCCATGGCGGCGACCACCAGCAGCCCGATGGTGTTGTTCAAGGCCAGGAGGTTGTCAGGTATGAGCATTCGCAGTCCCTCGCGCGGATCAATTCAGAGCGCGAGACTTTGCGGGGGATCGGCGTGGAAAGAAGTCGGGAAAGTAAGTGTTTGGTGTAGGGGAAATCGCTAAATGACGGAGAGCACTTCGGCGCAGGTTTTAGTACCGATCAGGCATTGCCCGTTGCCCTATGCCCGCCGCGCTCGCTATGCTGCTGAATCCTTTAATCGATCGCGGACCCGGCCGTACCTGAGCCGCCTCTGGGATGTCATTAGAAAACGGATCAGATGCGATGAATGCACCACTCAATGAATTCGGCCCGATCAAGGCCGTGATATTCGATATGGACGGCTTGTTGCTGGACACCGAGGGCATTTACACCGAAGTCACGTCCATGATTGCCGCGCGTTACGGTCGGGTTTTCGACTGGAGCGTCAAACAGAACATCATCGGCCGTGGCGCGGGTGATCTGGCGCGTTATGTGGTCGAGGCGCTTGACCTGCCGATCACCGCCGAAGAGTTCCTGGTGATCCGCGAACCGCTGATGCGCGAGCGTTTTCCTACAGCGCTGGCGATGCCTGGCGCACAGGAGCTGGTTCGGCATCTGAAGGCGAACAACATTCCGATCGCGGTGGGCACCAGTTCTTCGCGTCAATCGTTCGGCCAGAAAACCACGTTGCACCGCGACTGGTTCGCGCTGTTCGATTTCATCGTGACGGCTGACGATCCAGAAGTCGGCGCGGCAAAACCGGCGCCGGACATTTTCCTCACAGCGGCGCGGCGCCTGGGTGTCGCGCCTGAGGATTGCCTGGTGTTCGAGGATTCGCCGTTCGGTGTCACGGCGGCGAAAGCGGCAGGAATGACCGCGATTGCGATCCCGGATGCGGCGATGGCTGATGAAAAATACGCACACGCCGACGGCATACTTCGTACGTTGAAAGCGTTCAAACCGAGCGCTTGCGGTTTGCCAGCGCTTGAATGGGCTTGACGACAGACATGTGGGAGCGGGCTTGCTCGCGAAAGCGTTGTGTCAGTCGACATTAATGTTGGCTGATATTCCCTCTTCGCGAGCAAGCCCGCTCCCACATTTGATTTGCGTTTGGCTGACCCGTATCAGGCGCCGAAACCACCGTCGATGGTCAGGCTGGCACCGGTGATGTAGCCGGCTTCCGGCCCCACGAGGTAGGCGACGAAGCTGGCGATTTCTTCCGCTTTACCGTAACGGCCCACCGCCATCAACGGGATCAGGCTTTCGGCGAAGTCGCCACTGGCCGGGTTCATGTCAGTGTCGACCGGGCCCGGCTGCACGTTGTTGATGGTGATGCCACGCGGGCCGAGGTCGCGCGCCAGGCCTTTGGTCAGGCCGACTAGCGCCGACTTGCTCATGGCGTAGGGGCCACCACCGGCAAAGGGCATGCGGTCGGCGTTGGTGCTGCCGATGTTGATGATGCGACCGCCTTCTGTCATGTGTTTGGCGGCGGCCTGAGTGGCGATGAATACGCTGCGCACGTTGATCGCGAGGGTCTGGTCGAAGTCTTCGAGTTTGAAATCTTCCAGCGGTGCAACGGCCAGCACGCCAGCGTTGTTGACCAGAATGTCCAAACGACCAAAGGCTTTTACGGTGGCGGTCACGGCGTTGCGGATGGCCTCGGCGTCGGCGCTGTCAGCCTTGATGGCGAGGGCTTTGCCGCCGTTACCGGTGATGCTGTTTTGCAATTCTTCGGCTTTGGCCGTGGAGCTGACGTAGGTGAAGGCGACTGTCGCGCCTTCAGCAGCCAGGCGTTTGACAATGGCGGCACCGATGCCGCGGGATCCGCCTTGAATCAAAGCCACTTTGCCGCTGAGGTTCTGAGTAGTCATATCGATCTCCAAAGTCCCGAGGCGAGATGTCTCGGTTGATGGAGCCTAGTATCGATTCAGGATTACCGGCTGTGTAGACGGTAATTGCGATAGTCTGTGTAAACCAAAAGTTTATAGTGGCGCTTATGGAAACCTTCAGCAGTATCGAATGCTTCGTGCGCAGTGCAGAGGTCGGCAGCTTCGCCGAAGCCGCGCGCCGTCTGAGTCTGACCCCGGCGGCGGTGGGCAAGAGTGTTGCCAAACTTGAGGCGCGACTGGGTGTGCGGCTGTTTCAGCGCAGCACTCGCAGCCTGACGCTCACCGAAGCGGGTCATCTGTTTCTCGGCGAAGTCAGCGCCAGCCTGCACACGATCCAGAATGCCGTGGCTAATCTTGCCAGTGCTGAAGGAAGACCAGCGGGCACGTTGAAGGTCAGCATGGGCACAGTGTTCGGGCGTTTGTATGTCGTGACGTTGCTTGGAGAGTTCCTACGGCGCTTTCCGGCGATCAACCCGGACTGGCATTTCGATAACCGTCAGGTCGATCTGATCGCTCAGGGTTTCGATGCGGCGATTGGCGGGGGATTCGAGCTGCCGCAGGGTGTGGTGGCGCGCAAGCTGACGCCGGCCCATCGGGTATTGGTGGCGTCAGCCGACTATCTTGCAGGGCGTGAGGTGATTGCTGAGCCCGACGATCTGAAGCATCACGATGGCATCCTGATTCGATCGCCGCAGACGGGGCGTGTGCGTTCCTGGCAATTGACCAGTCGCACTCAGCAACACAGCCCGCTGACGCTCAAGGCGCGGATGACCATGAGCGATTCGGAGGCTGCCTGCGCCACGGCCGCCCAAGGGTTGGGGATTGCGCTGGTGAGCATGCCGTTTGCCGTGGGCTATCTGGAGGCCGGGACCTTGCAGCGGGTGTTGCCGGACTGGTATGTCGACGATGGCAACATTTCCATTTATTACGCTGAACACAAACTGCTGCCCGGCAAGACCCGGGCGTTTGTGGATTTCATTATCGAGCAGTTTGCGGAGCAGGGGTTGGGGCAGCGGTTTAGCGCCCAAACCGCCCCGGCCAGCCAATAATTTTCTTCGGCCGCGGTGTCGCAAAAGTCCGCACTTTGGACGTTGATAATCCCAACCGCACCAACGACTCGGCAATCGTCACCGCCGCCGTCACACCATCCACCACCGGCACGCCGATGCGCCGGCGAATCTGTTCATCCAGGCCGGCCATGCCGCCGCAGCCCAGGCAAATCACCTCGGCCTTGTCTTCACCCACTGCCAATTCCGCCTGATTAAAAATTGCCTCCAAGGCACGTTCGGGATCGGATTCCAGTTCCAGCACCGCCAAACCACTGGCCCGCACGGACGCGCAACGGTCCCAGAGTCCGGACAGTTTGAGGCGATCCTCGATCAGCGGCACGGTGCGGTCCAGTGTGGTGACCACCGAGTAGGCATGGCCGAGGAACATGGCGGTGCTGGCCGCCGCATCGGTGATGTCCACCACCGGTACGTTGAGCAATTCCTGCAAACCTTCGCGGCCGTGTTCGCCGTAACCGGCCTGAATCACGGCATCGAACGGTTGGTCGTAAGCCATCACCCGGTCCATGACCGCGATGGCGGCCAGATAACTTTCGAAATTGCCTTCGATGGAGTCAGCACCGAAGTAGGGCGTCAGGCCGATAATTTCCGTGCCCGGCGCGGCCACGGACTGAGCCGAACGTGCGATGGCCTGGGTGATGGATTCGGTGGTATTGACGTTGACCACGAGAATTCGCATGGGAGGTCCTTATAGCGGGTGGTTCTGCGGCCCGACGGTGCCGGGCCGCCAAGGGATTAATGGCTGACGTTATCGACCGCGATGGCTTCACCGCTGACGTCTGCGTAATGAGGCTGCCGTTTGGCGATGATCAGGTAGAGCACCCCGGCAATCCCGGCACCAACCAGCCAGGAGAAGGGCGATACGCTGTCGAAGCCCGGTACCAGCGCCAGGACGATGGCGATCAACGCCGCAGGAATAAACGCCGCGACAGCGCGTAAATTGACTCCGCGGCTGTAGTAATAAGCGCCGTTGGGGTCTTCGCTGTACAACTGCGGCACGTTGACCTGACCTTTTCGTACGAGCCAGTAGTCGACCATGATCACGCCGTACAACGGGCCGAGCAGGGCGCCGAGGCCGGACAGGAAATACACGATCACCAGCGGGCTGTTGTAGAGGTTCCACGGCAGTATCAGCACCGCGATGGTCGCGCTGATCAGCCCGGCGCGGCGAAACGTCAGGTATTTGGGCGCCAGGTTGCTCAGCACGAAGGCCGGGGCGACGAAGTTGGCCATGATGTTCACCGCCACGGTGACGATCAGGAACGTCAGGCAACCAAGCACCAGGAAGAAGGTGTTGGGAATCGAGGCAATGATCTCGGTCGGGCTTTCGATAATCCGGCCATTGATCTGAAATTGCGCGCCACAGAGCAGGACGGTGATGCTGGCGAACACCAGAATATTCACCGGCAGGCCCCAGAAATTGCCGACCTTGATGGTCTTGCGGCACGGCGAAGAACGGGCGAAGTCGCAGAAGTTGAGGATCAGCGTGCCGTAGATCGACAGCCACAACGCACCACCGGCAAAGATGTTGCGCCACATCTCGCCGCCGGTCAGCGGTTCGCGGATCGACCAGGCGATGGTCGCGTTGGCCTGAAAGTACATCCACCCGGCGAGGGCGGCGACGGTCAGCAGAATCACTGGCCCGGCGAACGCCTCGTAACGCCGCACCATTTCCATGCCATAGGCAAGAATCGCCAGTTGCACGAACCAGATCGCCACGAAGCACACCCAGCCCAGGCTCGATAGTCCGAGGATCGAGTTGTGGTCGTAGTCCGCGAAGCCGGGATGAACCGCGGTCAGCAGCACCCGAAAGACCACCGAGGCCAAGTACGTCTGAATCCCAAACCAGGCAATGGCGATAACGGCACGAATCAATGCAGGAATTTGCGCCCCGTGAATGCCGAAACTGATTCGGCTGATGACAGGAAACGGCACGCCGGTCTTTTGCCCCATGTAGCCGGAGAGGTTCATGAAGCAATACACCAACGCCGCGCCGATCCCCAGGGACAGCAGGATTTGCCAGCCGCCCAGTCCGAGCGCATACAGCCCAATGGCGAATGAGTAATTGGCGATGTTGTGAACGTCGTTGGTCCACAGGGCGAAGATGCTGTAGCGGCCCCAGCGTCGACCTTCGGCTTTGGTCGGCGCCAGGTCCTTGTTGTGCAGGCGAGGGCTGAGTACGACGGGTTCTTGAAACGTTTGGTCGTGAGGGGTTGAAGTGGGTGGGAAGGAGGGCAGATCCAGCGCGATGTTGTTATTGGAGAGGCTAGTACGCATTCCGGCAGGCTCCGAGCTTGGCGTCGCGATGACTGTGCATGAGCGTTGGCTCGACAAATCTTCGTCGCGGGCAGTCAGCATCATTGGTTACGGGGCATCTGCAGCCTGTACGGGATAGGGCGCTTCAGGCTTGCGGATCTAAAGTGTGTGTATGTTTTGATACGATTGTATACAAAACATGTATGCACTTAAGCCAGATCCATGCCAGTCAGCGATCTATGAATTTCGCTATTAATTTCGTTTTGTTATCTGTTTGCGATAAGTATCTGAAATAAAGGCGATATAAATTGACTGTTTGAACAGGTATTTATTTTTCAGCGGGATTTGTACGAAAGGTCGACTGAGGAAGTCTGGAGAGGGGCGTGTAACTTTTTGGGGCGAAGAAATGAAAAGTGCACACACAAATGGCACCTATGGTGACATTCGTGTGTACACATTTTTGGAGCCGATCATAGAACCTGTGGGAGCGGGCTTGCTCGCGAAAGCGTTGTGTCAGTCGACATCAATGTTGGATGTCAGTCCGCTTTCGCGAGCAAGCCCGCTCCCACATTGGATCTCACAAGGCTCAAGATTACGCCTTGGATTTGCTGATGATGTTGCCCGCATGCAGCCCGCATTCTTTCTGCGTCGCTTCTTCCCACCACCAACGACCTTCGCGCTCGTGCTGGTTCGGCAACACCGGTCGGGTGCAGGGCTCGCAGCCGATGCTGATGAACCCGCGTTCGTGCAGGCTGTTGTACGGCAACTCCAGCATGCGGATGTAACCCCAGATTTCTTCACTGGTCATTTGCGCCAGCGGGTTGAATTTGTACAGGGTGCGTTCCGGGGTCGAGAACGCGGAATCGATTTCCAGCACGGCGACGGCGCTACGAGTTCCAGGGCTCTGATCCCGACGCTGACCGGTGGCCCAGGCTGTCACCCCCGAGAGTTTGCGACGTAGCGGCTCGATCTTGCGGATGCCGCAGCATTCGCCATGGCCGTCCTTGTAGAAACTGAACAGGCCCTTTTCCTTCACGAAAGGTTCGAGCTTGGTGTAGTCCGGCGACACCAGTTCGATGTCGATCTTGTAGTGCTCGCGCACCTGATCGATGAAGCGGTAGGTCTCGGGGTGCAAGCGGCCAGTGTCGAGGCTGAACACTTTGACGTTCTTGTTCAACTTCCAGGCCATGTCCACCAGCACCACGTCTTCGGCGCCGCTGAAAGATATCCACAAGTCATCGCCAAACTCGGCGAACGCGAGTTTCAGGATGTCTTGGGCGGATTTGTTTGCATAGGTCGTGGCGAGTTCCACGACGTCGAATGTTGGGCTCATCAGGGCGGCTTCCTACAGGTCGGTGGCGCTGGGCGCTCTATATGGGTCTGATGGTAACAAAATCCTGCAGCGACTGGCGCGCCCTCTGCGTTGCACCGATCAGCCTGAGTCGCTAGAGTTCGGCAGTCTTTTGGCTCGCTCGACTCAATAATCAATACAAATGGGAGTGTCTTGTGGAAATTGCCTGTCTGGATCTTGAAGGTGTACTGGTCCCGGAAATCTGGATCGCATTCGCCGAAAAAACCGGGATCGAGTCCCTCAGGGCTACCACCCGGGACATCCCCGACTACGACGTGCTGATGAAGCAGCGCCTGCGGATTCTCGACGAGCACGGCTTGAAACTCACCGACATCCAGGAAGTGATCGCCACGCTCAAGCCGCTGGATGGCGCCATCGAGTTCGTCAACTGGCTGCGTGAACGCTTTCAGGTGGTGATTCTGTCGGACACGTTCTACGAGTTCTCCCAGCCATTGATGCGTCAACTGGGCTTCCCGACCTTGCTCTGCCATCGTCTGATTACTGACGATTCCGGTCGGGTGACGAGCTATCAACTGCGTCAGAAAGATCCCAAGCGCCAGTCGGTTTTGGCCTTCAAGAGCCTTTACTACCGGGTGATCGCGGCGGGGGATTCCTACAACGACACCACGATGCTGGGTGAGGCAGATGCGGGGATTCTGTTCCATGCGCCGGACAATGTGATTCGCGAGTTTCCGCAATTTCCGGCGGTGCATAGTTTTGAGGAGCTGAAGCAGGAGTTCATCAAGGCTTCCAACAGGGCCTTGAGTCTGTAATTGCCGCCACTGATCGTTCCCTCGCGGAGTGTGGGAACGATCATGGTGTCGGTTACAGGTTTTGCAGGGTATCGAGCAATACCTTCACCTTGGTAATCGATTCCTGATACTCAGCCTGCCACTCCGAGTCCGCGACGATCCCGCCACCGCCCCAGCAACACACCTGCCCATCTTTCACCAACAAACTGCGAATCGCGATGGAGCTGTCCATCTCGCCGCGCACGTCCAGATAGAGCAAAGACCCGCAGTACAACCCGCGACGCGTCGGCTCCAGCTCGTCGATGATCTGCATCGCACGAATTTTCGGTGCCCCGGTAATCGAGCCACCAGGGAAGCTGCCGGCGATCAGGTCCAGCGCGTCCCGGTCATCCGCCAGTTCTCCGGTGACGCTGCTCACCAGGTGATGCACGTTCGGGTAGCTTTCCAGGCTGAACAACTCCGGCACTCGCACCGAACCGATACGGCAAGTACGGCCGAGGTCATTGCGCAGCAAGTCGACAATCATCAGGTTTTCTGCGCGGTCCTTGGGGCTGGCCAGCAGTTCGGCGGCGTTTGCCGCATCTTCGGCAGCGGTCAGTCCGCGAGGGCGGGTGCCTTTGATCGGGCGGGTTTCCACATGGCGTTCGCTGACTTTGACGAAACGTTCTGGCGACAGGCTCAACACCGCGCCGCCGTCGGGCAGACTCTGAAAACCGGAAAACGGCGTCGGGCATGCTGCCCGCAACGCGCAATACGCGACCCACGGATCGCCTTGGCACTGCGCGCGGAAACGTTGGGCGAAGTTGACCTGGTAGCAGTCGCCGGCCTGGATGTAGTGCTGAATGCGTTCGAGCGCTTGGCGATAGTCGTCAGCGCTCAGGTCGGCCTTCATCGGGGCTTTCAACGTGAAAGGCTCGACCGGGTCAACTGAAGGCTCACTGAATAGCGTGATCAGACGCTGACGTTCGCTATCGATCAGCGACGGGTGGAAGACCAACTGACTTGTACTCAGTTGGTGATCGCTGATCAGCGCCCAGTCGTACAGCCCGAAACGTGCGTCGGGCAATTGCAGATCGTCCTGCGCCTGACTCGGCAGGTTTTCCAGATGCCGACCGAAGTCGTAGCTCAGGTAACCGATGAGGCCACCCGCGAAGGGCAGGTCAACAGGCACTGTCGCTTCACCGAGTCGCGTCAGATTGTCGCGAAGGCGTTGCAGGAAATCGCCGCCCCTTTCGTCAGGCAATACGGCTAACTGCTCCAGCGGCCAGGCACTGAGCAGGTCATAACGTCCACGCTCGGCACTCGGCCTGCCACTGTCGAGCAGCACGGCACCGGGGGCATGACGAATCGCCGCGAAGTACTCGGCGGGGTTGGCGCGATAGGGGAGCGGGTGTACGGAGCAGGTCAACATGGGCGGGGCAGATCAGCCATCGAGGCGGGGGGGGCGATTGTAATCTCCTCCGGGAATTGCTCCTAGAGGGGATGTCGGGGATCAGCCTTCAACCGCAGGGATATGCCCAAACATCTCCTGAACAAACTCCACCCGTTCCCGCACGGTCTCGGTAATCCCGCGAGCCTTCAACTCTTCCAGCCGCGCCTCGACCGCATGGGTGCGCAACGTCAGCCCGCAATCATTGGCAATCTGAATGTTCAACCCAGGCCGGGCGTTGAGCTCAAGAATCAGCGGTCCTTTCTCCTGGTCCAGCACCATGTCGACACCGATGTAACCCAGCCCGCACAACTCATAGCAGCCCGCGGCGAGTTTCATGAAACCGTCCCAGTAGGGCAGTTGCACGCCATCCACCGCGTTAGTGGTGTCGGGGTGTTTGGTGATGATGTTGTTCAGCCAGGTCCCGCGCAACGTCTGCCCGGTCGCGAGGTCGACACCGACGCCGATGGCGCCCTGGTGCAGGTTGGCCTTGCCACCGGACTGGCGCGTCGGCAAGCGCAGCATGGCCATCACCGGGTAACCCATCAGCACAATGATGCGGATGTCTGGCACGCCTTCGTAGCTGATGCTTTTGAAGATCTGGTCCGGGATCACCCGGTATTCGATCAGCGCGCGGTCGCGGTGCCCGCCCAGGGAATACAGGCCCGTGAGGATGCTCGAGATATGGTGCTCGAGTTCCTCATGGTCGATGATCTTGCCGGATACTGTGCGATAGCGGCCCTCGAACCGGTCGGCAACCACAATGATGCCGTCGCCGCCCGCGCCCTGGGCCGGTTTGATCACGAAGTCGCTGCGCCCGCCTATGATCTCGTCGAGGTCGTCGATTTCCTTCTCGGTGGAGATCACGCCATACAGTTCCGGCACATGGATGCCGGCGGCGATCGCACGCTCCTTGGTGATGATCTTGTCATCGACGATCGGGTACAGGCTGCGCTTGTTGTACTTGAGTACGTAGTCTGCGTTACGCCGATTGATGCCCATGATGCCCCGGGCTTCCAGGGCCTTCCAGGTCTTCCAGAAGCCGAACATCAGGCGTCAGCCTTTTTCAGGAACGCCTTGAAGCGCACCAGTTCGGTCAGGCGGTAGCCGCGATAACGACCCATCGCCAGCATGAAGCCCACCAGAATCAGCAGGATCGCCGGGAAGGTAAACACGAAGTAAATCAGCTCCGGCACGGTCATGATCAGGTGCGCGAGGGACGCGGCGAACAGCGTGCCGATCGCCACTTTCATGGCGTGGCCGGAACCGCGTTCTTCCCAGGTAATCGACAGGCGTTCGATGGTCATCGTCAGAATCACCATCGGGAACAGCGCTACCGACAACCCGCGTTCCAGGCCGAGTTTATGGCTGAGCAGGCTGATCGTCGCGATCAGCACCACCACGAAGGTCAGTACCACCGACAGCCTCGGCAGCATTTGCAGCTTCAAGTGTTCAAGGTAGGAGCGCAGCGACAGGCCCAACGCAGTGATGATCGTAAACAGCAGGATACCGAAGCCCAGCTGGGTTTCGCGGAAGGCGAGGGCGATCAGCACCGGAGTAAAGGTGCCAAGGGTCTGAATGCCGATCAGGTTGCGCAGGATCAGGATCACCAATACGCCGATCGGGATCATTACCATGATCATGAAGGTCTGCTGGGTTTGCAGCGGCAGGCCGTACAGCGAGTATTCGAGGAAGTTGGCGTCGGTGTTTTCGTCGGTCAGCTTGGCCAGGCGAATCGCGTTCATTTCGCTGTTGTTCAGGCTGAAAGTCACGTTGGCCTTCTTGCCACCATCGACCGTGATCAGGTTTTCGTCGCCGGTCCACCACAGCAGGCGGTCGGTTGGCAGGCCCTGTTCGCCGGTTTCCGGGTTGAAGTATAGCCAGTCGGTACCGTTGAAGCTGCGCAGCCACAGTTCCGGGGTTTGCGGTTGGTCGGCCACCAGGCGAATAGTGTGGACCTTTTCGACCGGCACGTGGGCGATGGACAGTACCAGCTCGACGATTTTGGCTTTGTTCGCGGTGGACGGATCGCCACCCAGCAGCAGTTTCACATTGTCGTCGCTGAGATTGTTGACGCGCTTGATGGCTTCGCCGATGAAGGTTTCGACGTCGGCCGAATGCTGGCGGATCGGCGCAAGCAGGGCTTCGGCGGCGATTTTTTCCGGGCCTTCGACGGCGATGCTGTCGCGGAAGGTCGGCCCTTTGATCTTGGATTTTTCGCCGGTGTAACGCTTGGTCAGCACCAGACGGTAATAAAGGGTCTGGTTGCCCTTGGCCCGACGCGCCGACCAGGTGACCTTGCGGTTGCCGTCGACCCGATTCACGGCCACGCCGTAGTTATTGGAGATGAAGCTCTCGTTGAGGCTGACGTAATCGCGGCTCAGCGGCGGCACGAACATCTGGATCTTGACCGGGTCCTTGGCACTGGCGACGAACTCGACTTTGGCGTCGATGTTCCACAAGTCGTCGGTGGCGTCTTCGGTCACGGGAATGCCGAGCACGAAGATTTGATAGGCCGTAACTGAAATGCCCAGCACCACCAGGATGGCGATCAGCAGTTTCAGATGGAGGGTAAGAGAGCGCATTGGAATTACTCTGCGGTATGAGCGTCGGTGGCGCAGGCGGGTTTGCCAGCAGCGTATTTAAGACTGGGATCAACCAGCGCGTCGAAGCGTTTGAGCGCTTCGGAACCGATCAGGAGCGGGTGTTGGAAGGCGCTGCGGTCGGTTAGGTTCACTTCGATGCTACGTAAAGCCGAACCCATGCAGATATCCAGCTCGATCACCGGACGGGCGGTGTACTTCTTGCCTTCTTCCGGGTCGTAGTCGCCGGCCCGGCGCTTGATCTTGCTGACCCGGGCCAGCGGCCGTTCGATCGGGTGTGAGTGAGCGGTGTCGATGGCCAGGTAAAAACGCACCCAGGACTCGCCATTGCGTTTGAAGCGTTTGATGTCGCGGGCGCTCAAGGATGCGGTTTTCGCCCCGGTGTCGAGTTTGGCGGCGACCTCCAGGTCGATACCGTCCAGGGAGGCGTACTCATTGAGGCCGTACACGGTCTTTTCCCCCGCCGCGGCGAAACCGGGCAGGCAAAGAAGGTAAAGGAACGTCGGGAAGGGCTTGAGTTTCATAAATCCTGGTGCGCAGCGGTCCGTACTTCTATTCAAGGCCCTGGCATCGCTGCGCAAGCTCCCTCGTATGCCTATCAGCTGTTTATGACAAGCAGTGCAGATGTCACAAACAAATGCGGGCGGCATTCTAGCACGGTGGTTTTATGGCGCCAGCGCCGGGGGGCGGCTATAAACAGGGAGGGCTGCGTCGTTATGGTGCAGTCGGTTATTAGACGATTGTCGACAATACCTATTTATCCTTTGACTAAAAGGTCTGTATTCGCTAGTTTTTGCGGCATCAGCTTTCAAGGTGTCGACAATATGCTGGATCAACTCGATCCCCCGGTCATTGCCCAAGACGATTCGGAGACGCTTTCCGAGAACGTCTTCCGGCGCATTCAGGCGGCCATCGTCAAGGGCGAGATCGCCCCGGGCAGCAAGATCTCCGAGCCGGAACTGGCGCGCACCTATGGCATCAGCCGTGGGCCGCTGCGTGAGGCGATCCACCGTCTGGAAGGCCAGCGCCTGCTGGTTCGTGTGCCGCACGTCGGCGCGCGGGTGGTTTCGTTGAGCCATGCGGAGTTGCTGGAACTCTACGAAATCCGCGAATCCCTCGAAGGCATGGCCTGCCGTCTGGCGGCCGAGCGCATGACCCTCGAAGAAATCGACGAACTGCGCCGGGTCCTCGAAACCCATGAGCGCGATGCGGCGTTTCAGGCCGGTGTCGGCTACTACCAGCAGGAAGGTGATTTCGACTTCCATTACCGAATCATCCAGGGCAGCGGCAACCGCACCCTGACGCAGATGCTCTGTGGCGAGCTCTATCAACTGGTGCGCATGTACCGCATCCAGTTTTCCACCACGCCCAATCGCCCGCGTCAGGCCTTTGCCGAGCACCACCGAATTCTCGACGCCATCGCCGACCGTGACGGTGAACTGGCCGAGTTGTTGATGCGCCGTCACATCGGCGCCTCCAAACGCAATATCGCCCGTCACTACCAGGACGGTGCTAACCCGACAGCCACTGAACGAGGTGAGTCATGAGTTCCAACAAGAGCACTCCAGGCCAGCGTTTCCGCGATGCGGTCGCCAGCGAGCATCCTTTGCAAGTGGTCGGCGCGATCAACGCCAACCACGCGCTGCTGGCCAAGCGCGCCGGTTTCAAGGCGATTTATCTGTCGGGTGGCGGGGTGGCTGCCGGCTCCCTCGGTGTGCCAGACCTGGGCATCACCGGCCTGGACGACGTACTGACCGACGTGCGCCGCATCACTGACGTCTGCGACCTGCCGTTGTTGGTGGACGTGGACACTGGTTTCGGTTCCTCGGCGTTCAACGTCGCGCGTACCGTCAAGTCGATGATCAAGTTCGGTGCGGCGGCGATTCACATCGAAGACCAGGTCGGCGCCAAGCGCTGTGGTCACCGTCCAAATAAAGAGATCGTGTCCCTGCAGGAAATGGTTGACCGCATCAAGGCAGCCGTCGATGCGCGCACCGATGACAGCTTCGTGATCATGGCCCGCACCGACGCCCTTGCAGTGGAAGGTCTGGAATCTGCGCTGGATCGCGCCGCAGCGTGCATCGAGGCCGGCGCCGACATGATCTTCCCGGAAGCCATCACCGAACTGGACATGTACAAATTGTTCGCCAGCCGCGTGAAAGCGCCGATCCTGGCCAACATCACCGAATTCGGCGCGACGCCGCTGTACACCACCGAACAACTCGCCGCTGCCGACGTGTCGCTGGTGCTGTACCCGCTGTCGGCGTTCCGCGCGATGAACAAAGCCGCAGAAAACGTCTACACCGCGATCCGCCGCGATGGCACGCAACAGAACGTCATCGACACCATGCAGACCCGCATGGAGCTTTACGATCGCATCGATTACCACACCTTCGAGCAGAAGCTCGATGCGTTGTTTGCGGCGAAGAAGTAATCGCGACTCCCACAACTTGCCGATTCCCTAACAAATTCAAAAACTGGAGACAGCAATGGCCGAAGCAAAAGTACTCAGTGGCGCCGGGCTCCGTGGCCAGGTTGCCGGGCAAACCGCACTGTCCACCGTGGGCCAGTCGGGCGCAGGCCTGACCTATCGTGGCTACGACGTTCGCGAACTGGCGGCTGACGCACAATTCGAAGAAGTGGCCTACCTGCTGCTTTACGGCGAACTGCCGACCAAAACACAACTCGCCGCTTACATCAGTAAACTGGGCAAGCTGCGCGACCTGCCGCAAGCGCTCAAAGAAGTGCTGGAGCGCATCCCCGCCGACGCCCACCCGATGGACGTGATGCGCACCGGTTGCTCGTTCCTGGGCAACATCGAGCCGGAGAAAGACTTCTGCGAACAACATGACGTGACCGACCGCCTGCTGGCCGCGTTCCCGGCGATCATGTGCTACTGGTATCGCTTCAGCCACGACGGCAAACGCATCAGTTGCGTGAGCGACGAACAATCCATCGGCGGCCACTTCCTGCACCTGCTGCACGACAAGAAACCGAGCGAGTTGCACGTCAAAGTGATGAACGTTTCGCTGATCCTCTACGCGGAGCACGAGTTCAACGCCTCGACGTTCACCGCACGGGTTTGCGCCTCGACCCTGTCGGACATGTATTCCTGCGTCACGGCCGCCATTGGCTCGCTGCGTGGTCCGCTGCATGGCGGCGCCAACGAAGCGGCAATGGAAATGATCGAGCGCTTCAGCTCGCCGGAAGAGGCGATCAAAGGCACCCTCGGCATGCTCGAGCGCAAGGACAAGATCATGGGCTTCGGCCACGCGATCTATAAGGACAACGATCCGCGCAACGAGGTGATCAAGGGTTGGTCGAAAAAACTCGCTGACGAAGTGGGCGACACCGTGTTGTTCCCGGTTTCCGAAGCCATCGACAAAACCATGTGGGAACAGAAGAAGCTGTTCCCGAACGCCGACTTCTACCATGCGTCGACGTACCACTTCATGGGCATCCCGACCAAGTTGTTTACCCCGATTTTTGTCTGCTCGCGCCTGACCGGCTGGGCGGCGCACGTGTTCGAACAACGGGCCAACAACCGCATCATCCGCCCGAGCGCCGAGTACGTCGGCGTCGAACAGCGCAAGTTCGTGCCAATCGAACAACGCTGAATGGTGGGGGCTGACCACGCAGGTTACTGAATGAACCGGGAACCATTGTGGGAGCGGGCTTGCTCGCGAAGACGGACTGACATTCAACATTGATGTCGACTGATACACCGCATTCGCGAGCAAGCCCGCTCCCACATTTGACCGAGTTCATTTCAGCGTCGGCGAAAGGCCCCACCTTTTGAAACTACCGTGACCGAGTCCTGACGATGAACACTGAATTCCGTAAATCGCTGCCCGGCAGCCATCTGGATTACTTCGACGTCCGTGCGGCTGTCGAAGCCATCCAGCCTGGCGCCTACGACACTCTGCCGTACACCTCCCGCGTGCTGGCGGAAAACCTGGTGCGTCGCTGCGACCCGGCCACGCTCACCGAATCCCTGAAGCAATTCATCGAGCGCAAACGCGACCTCGACTTCCCGTGGTTCCCTGCCCGTGTGGTGTGCCACGACATTCTCGGCCAGACCGCGCTGGTCGACCTCGCCGGCCTGCGTGACGCCATCGCCCTGCAAGGTGGCGATCCAGCGCAAGTGAACCCGGTGGTGCCGACGCAATTGATCGTCGATCACTCCCTGGCCGTCGAGCGTGGTGGTTTCGATCCGGAGGCGTTCGAGAAGAACCGCGCCATCGAAGACCGTCGCAACGAAGACCGTTTCCACTTCATCAACTGGACCAAAAAGGCCTTCAAGAACGTTGATGTGATTCCGCCGGGCAACGGGATCATGCACCAGATCAACCTGGAGAAAATGTCTCCGGTGATCCAGGTGCGCGACGGCGTGGCGTTCCCCGACACTTGCGTCGGCACCGACAGCCACACTCCGCACGTCGATGCACTGGGCGTGATCGCCATCGGTGTCGGCGGCCTGGAAGCTGAAAGCGTGATGCTCGGCCGTGCGTCGTGGATGCGTCTGCCGGAAAGCGTCGGCGTTGAACTGACGGGCAAGCTGCAACCGGGCATCACCGCCACCGACATGGTGCTGGCGCTGACCGAGTTCCTGCGTCAGCAAAAAGTGGTCGGCGCGTGGCTGGAATTCTTCGGCGAAGGCGCCTCCGCGTTGACCCTGGGCGACCGCGCGACCATCTCCAACATGGCCCCGGAATACGGCGCCACCGCAGCGATGTTCTACATCGACCAGCAAACCATCGACTACCTGAAACTCACCGGCCGTGAAGACGAGCAGGTTCAATTGGTCGAGAACTATGCCAAGACCACGGGGCTGTGGGCTGACAGCCTGAAAGGCGCGCAATACGAGCGTGGGTTGACCTTCAACCTGTCCTCGGTGGTGCGTAATATGGCTGGCCCGAGCAACCCGCACGCCCGCGTCGCCACTTCCGATCTCGCCGCCCAAGGCATCTCCGGCCAGTGGACCGAAGTGCCCGGCCAGATGCCGGACGGTGCGGTTATCATCGCCGCCATCACCAGTTGCACCAACACCAGCAACCCGCGCAACGTCATTGCCGCCGGCCTGCTGGCGCGCAATGCCAACAAGCTCGGGCTGACTCGCAAACCGTGGGTCAAATCGTCCCTGGCGCCGGGTTCGAAAACCGTCGCGCTGTACCTCGACGAGGCCGGCCTCACCAGCGAACTTGAGCAACTCGGTTTCGGCATCGTCGCCTTCGCCTGCACCACGTGCAACGGAATGTCCGGCGCGTTGGATCCGGTGATTCAGCAAGAGATCATTGACCGCGACCTGTACGCCACCGCTGTGCTGTCAGGCAACCGCAACTTCGACGGCCGGATCCACCCGTACGCCAAGAACGCGTTCCTCGCGTCGCCGCCGTTGGTAGTGGCTTACGCCATCGCCGGCACCATTCGTTTCGACATCGAAAAAGATGTGTTGGGCCTGGACGCAAACGGCAAAGAAATCCGCCTGAAAGACATCTGGCCGAGCGACGAAGAAATCGACGCAGTGGTCAAGGCGTCGGTCAAACCTGAGCAGTTCCGTCAGGTCTACATTCCGATGTTCGCCATCCACGAAGACACCGGCCCGAAAGTGACGCCCCTGTACGACTGGCGCGAGATGAGCACCTACATCCGCCGTCCGCCGTACTGGGAAGGCGCGTTGGCTGGCGCTCGTCCACTCAAGGGCATGCGCCCGCTGGCGGTGCTGCCGGACAACATCACCACCGATCACCTGTCGCCGTCGAACGCGATCATGCTCGACAGCGCCGCCGGCGAATACCTGGCGAAAATGGGCTTGCCGGAAGAGGACTTCAACTCTTACGCAACGCACCGCGGTGACCACTTGACCGCGCAGCGCGCCACCTTCGCCAACCCGAAACTGTTCAACGAAATGGTTCAGGAAAACGGCAAGGTCAAACAGGGTTCGCTGACTCGCGTCGAGCCGGAAGGCAAAGTGATGCGCATGTGGGAAGCCATCGAAACCTACATGGAACGCAAGCAGCCGCTGATCATCATCGCCGGCGCCGACTACGGTCAGGGTTCGTCCCGCGACTGGGCAGCCAAAGGCGTGCGTCTGGCCGGTGTTGAAGCGATTGCGGCTGAAGGCTTCGAGCGCATTCACCGCACCAACCTGGTGGGCATGGGCGTGTTGCCGCTGGAGTTCAAACCGGGCACCGACCGCAAGACGTTGGGCATCGACGGCAGCGAAACCTACGACGTGATCGGTGAGCGCACCCCGCGTGCCGAGCTGACGCTGGTGATCAATCGCAAGAACGGCGAACGCGTCGAAGTGCCGGTGACCTGCCGCCTCGACACCGCCGAAGAAGTGTCGATCTATGAGGCGGGTGGCGTGCTGCAACGCTTCGCTCAGGACTTCCTGGAATCGGCCGTCGCCGTTTAAAACTTAGAGCCACAGGGGATTTCGAATCCCCTGTTGGCCAATAGAGGAATGACATGGCTCACGCACCTCAAATCAAAATCCCCGCCACCTACATGCGCGGCGGCACCAGCAAAGGCGTGTTCTTCAGCCTGAAAGACCTGCCCGAAGCGGCACAGATTCCAGGGCCTGCTCGCGATGCGTTGTTGCTGCGCGTGATCGGCAGCCCCGACCCGTATGACAAGCAAATCGACGGCATGGGTGGCGCGACCTCCAGCACCAGCAAAACCGTGATCCTGTCGAAAAGCATCAAGGCCGATCACGACGTCGATTACCTGTTCGGTCAGGTGTCCATCGACAAGCCTTTCGTCGACTGGAGCGGCAACTGCGGCAACCTGTCGGCGGCGGTCGGTTCGTTCGCCATCAGCAATGGTTTGGTGGACGCCAGCCGCATCCCGCACAACGGCGTTGCCGTGGTTCGCGTGTGGCAGGCCAACATCGGCAAGACCATCATTGCCCACGTGCCGATCACCAACGGTGAAGTGCAGGAGACTGGTGATTTCGAACTCGACGGCGTGACCTTTCCGGCGGCCGAAGTGCAGGTCGAATTCATGAACCCGGCGGCGGAAGAAGAGGGTGGCGGTGGTTCGATGTTTCCTACCGGCAATTTGGTGGATGACCTCGAAGTGCCCGGCGTCGGAACCTTCAAGGCGACCATGATCAATGCCGGTATTCCGACGATTTTCGTCAATGCCGAAGACATCGGTTACACCGGCACCGAGCTGCAAGGCGCGATCAATAGCGATCCGAAAGCGTTGCTGATGTTTGAAACCATTCGGGCTTACGGCGCATTGCGCATGGGCCTGATCAAGGATCTGGACGAAGCGGCCAAGCGTCAGCACACGCCTAAGGTTGCCTTTGTGGCCAAGCCTGCGGACTACGTTGCTTCGAGTGGCAAAGCGATTGCGGCGGGCGATGTCGATCTGCTGGTGCGGGCGCTGTCCATGGGCAAATTGCACCACGCGATGATGGGCACGGCGGCGGTGGCGATCGGTACTGCGGCGGCGATTTCCGGCACGCTGGTGAACCTCGCAGCGGGCGGTGTCGAACGCAATGCCGTACGCTTTGGGCATCCGTCCGGCACGTTGCGCGTGGGTGCTGAAGCCAGTCAGGTCAACGGTGAATGGACCGTGAACAAAGCCATCATGAGCCGCAGCGCGCGGGTGTTGATGGAAGGTTACGTCCGCGTGCCGGGCGATTCTTTCTGACTGGCTCCTACAGGACCGCATTTCAGCAATAAGAATCTTGTCACCGACTGAAGATTGCCCCCTGAACCGAGGTCCCATTAACGAACCACTTCAAGAGTGAATCGAACATGAGCACCAACGTCGACCAGAACAACCGCCCCGACTACGACACGGTCCTGCAAGACATTGCCGATTACGTCCTGACCTATAAAATCGAGTCCAAGGAAGCGTTGGACACCGCCCGCAACTGCCTGATGGACACGTTGGGCTGTGGCCTGCTGGCCCTGCGCTTTCCCGAATGCACCAAACACCTTGGCCCGATCGTCGAAGGCTCCGTCGTCCCGTTCGGCGCGCGCGTCCCCGGCACCAGTTATCGCCTCGACCCGGTCAAGGCGGCGTGGGACATCGGCTGCATCGTGCGCTGGCTCGACTACAACGACACTTGGCTCGCGGCCGAGTGGGGCCATCCGTCCGATAACCTCGGTGGCATTCTCGCGGTGGCCGATCACCTGTCGCAAAAGCGGCTGGCCAATGGCGATGCGCCGCTGACCGTTCGCGTGGTACTCGAAGCCATGATCATGGCCCACGAGATTCAAGGCGTGATCGCGCTGGAAAACTCCTTCAATCGTGTAGGCCTTGATCACGTCATCCTGGTGAAAGTCGCCTCGACCGCTGTCACCGCCAAGCTGATGGGCGCCAATCGCGAGCAACTGTTGTCCGCGTTGTCTCACGCCTTCGCCGACGGACAGGCGCTGCGTACCTATCGCCATGCACCCAATGCCGGGTCACGAAAATCCTGGGCCGCAGGCGACGCGTCCAGCCGTGGCGTGCGTCTGGCGGACATTGCAATGCGTGGCGAGATGGGCATCCCCGGCGTACTGACCGCCAAACAATGGGGCTTCTACGACGTGCTGTTCAGCCACACCAACAACGACCTGGCGCTCAAGCCGGAAGACAAACGCACGTTCAGTTTTTCCCGGACATACGGCAGCTACGTGATGGAAAACGTGCTGTTCAAAATCAGCTTCCCGGCCGAGTTTCACGCACAAACGGCGTGCGAAGCGGCGGTGACTCTGCACCCGCAAGTCAGAAATCGCCTGCATGAAATCGACAGAATCGTCATCACCACCCACGAATCGGCGATCCGCATCATCTCCAAAGTCGGCCCGCTGGCCAACGCTGCGGACCGTGACCATTGCATCCAGTACATGACCGCCGTGCCTCTGGCGTTCGGCAATCTGGTGGCCGAGCAGTACGAAGACCACTTCCATGCGGCGCATCCGATCATCGACGTGCTGCGCGAAAAAATGGTCATCGTCGAAGACCCGCGCTACACCCGCGAATACCTGGAGGCCGACAAACGCTCCATTGCCAATGCGATACAGGTGTTCTTCAAGGATGGCTCCAGCACCGATAACGTGTTGGTGGAGTACCCGATCGGCCATCGCCGTCGCCGCACCGACGGCATTGCGCTGCTGGAAGACAAGTTCAAGGCGAACCTGGCGACGCGCTTCACCGCCCAGCGATGCGCCGAGATCTTTGCGTTGTGCAAGGATCAGGTTGCCCTTGAAGCAATACCGGTCAACCGTTTCATGGACTTGTTTGTCATCTAAGCCACTTTTCGACAGGCAATTTGGTGATCGCAAACCCCGTCAGCAAAATCGCCGAGTACATCATCAGTTCCCGGGACAAGGTTTGCCCCTCGTACCAGGCACCGATGATCACCGCGAACACCGGAAAAATGATGAACACAAACGACAGAATGATCGGGCTCAGTCTCTTGAGCAGCAGGAAGTAAACGATAAACCCGCCCACCGACGCCACCAGCCCCAGATAGAGCAGGGCACTCCACGAACGCGCGGTGATGGCATCGAACATCGGTGCTTCGACGCTCAATCCCGCGACAAACAGCATCAGCCCGGCGATGCCAATGGGCAGCGTGTTGTAGGTGATGACGCTGATCGCCGTACCGTGTTTTTTAGTCACCACGTAACACAGCGCATGCATCACCGCGGCGCAGAGGATCGCCAACACCCCGAACAACTCGGCATGGTCCAGATGCAGCCCCTGGTTGCGGATGATCATGAACAGGCTACCGAAACCGATGGCGATGCCGAGTACTTGCGAGGGGTAGATTTTCTCCCGCAGAAACAGCGCGGAAAACAGCAGGATGAACACCGGCATGCAGCTGAACAGCAGCGCCGTCAGGCCGGACGAAACGTGCATCTCGCCGTAGTTGAGCAAGTAGTACGGCAGGCTGAAATACGACAGCGTGACAAAGACAAAAAACCAGCGGCTTTCCCTGGGAAACAGCAGCGGCTCACGGCGTATGAGGGCGAAGCCGAGAAACAGTGGGAAGGCGATGAGGAACCGCAGGCCGGCGGCGGTCAGCGGCGGCACGCTTTCAACGGCAATCTTGATCCCGAGCCACGTGGTGCCCCAGCTCAGGCACACGATCAGGAACAGTACGCTGGTGATCAGTGCGGACCGCCAGGGTTTTGCAGTACATGAAGGTGCACTGACGGCAATGGACATGAGCGAGCTCCTTTTGTGTTCGGAATTGACCTTCATCTGCAAAAGGTCTATCCCTGATTGAACCTGTTTCAAGCACGCTATTCGGGGCTGTAATGACTGTCAAAACAAGTATTGCCATGGTGTCAATCCTGCGCGACGGCCTCGCAAACGGTCTGGGGGTGAAATACAAGCGCCTCGCCGACGCGATCGAAAAAGGCATCGCTGAAGGGCTGATCGAGCCCGGCTGCAAATTGCCGCCTCATCGGTTGCTGGCGGATAGCCTCGGCGTGACCATCGGTACCATCAGCCGCGCTTACGGTGAACTCGAACGTGTGGGATTGGTGGTCGCGCGAGTAGGAGACGGCACCTATGTGCGTCAGCGCGGGTTGGAACGGCCGCGGGACGGTGGCTTTCGCAATGTCAGTGATGAACCGCGGGCGTTTTTTGACATGAGCCGCAATCAACCGATTCCGGGGCAGGAAGCGCTTTTTTTGAGTCAGAGCTTGCAAGCGTTGTCCCTTGATCCTGAGGCGTTGCAACACATCAGTGGCTACACCGTCGATGTCGGTTTGCCACGCTATCGTGCGGCGGGCGCGCACTGGCTCAGGCATAAAGAGTTTGCCCCGACCGTCGAGCAGATCGTTTGCGTGAACGGCGGCCAGCACGGTCTGTTGTGTGCCTTGATGGGGTTGCTCAAGGCGGGCGATACGTTGGTGACGGAGCACCTGACCTACCCGGGGTTGATCAGCGTCGCCCGCCAGCTCGGGATAAAACTGATCGGCGTCGGGATGGATGATGAAGGGCTGATGCCCGATGCGCTGGAGGAGGTTTGCCGCAACCATCGTGTATCAGCGCTGTATTGCACGCCGACGATCCAGAATCCTACGGCTGCAGTGATGTCCGTCGCACGGCGCGAGGCGATTGCAGAGGTCTGTCGGCAGCACAATCTGTTGATCTTTGAAGACGAAGCCCACGCGGTATTGGCTCAACAACGACCGTTACCCTTGAGCCATTTCGCCCCGGAGCGTTCGGTGCTGATTGGCAGTTTGAGCAAGGCGGTATCGGCAGGTTTGCGGGTCGGTTACCTGCACGCGCCGCAACCGTTGATCGGACGCTTGAGTGCAGCCGTGCGCGGAACCTGCTGGATGGCCAGCCCGCTGTCGCTGGAGGTGGCGAGTCTGTGGATAGAAAACGGCATTGCCGAGCAGTTGCTGGGCCAGCAGATTGCTGAAATCGGTCGGCGCAAGGCGTTGGTGAGTGGTGTGCTGGAAGGCTTGGTGTACAAAACCCATCCCCATAGCCCGCACTTCTGGGTCGACGTGCCCGAGCCGTGGCGGGCCTCGCAGATTGCTGAGGAGCTTAAGGAAAAAAATTATCTGGTGGCTACTGCCGAGATGTTTGCGGTTGGGCATGGAGCGGTGCCGCAGTTCATCAGGGCGAGTGTGTGTAATTCGGCGGGGGATGATCGGTTGTTGCTGGGTGGGTTTGACGCGTTGGCGGCAGCATTGGCGGAGACCGTGTAATCGTTCTTCGCGAGCAGGCTCGCACAGTTGAAATGCATTCCCCTGTGGGAGCGAGCCTGCTCGCGAAGGCGGTGTAACGGGCGCCGCAGAACTACTTGAACCGCCGCTCCACGCCTTTCTCCACCAAAATCTTCGCCGAAATCTCTTCCACCGAAAAATGCGTGGAATTGATGTGCGGAATGTTCTCGCGACGGAACAGATTCTCCACCTCACGCACTTCGAATTCGCACTGGGCGTAGCTCGAATAGCGGCTGTTGGGCTTGCGCTCGTTGCGGATCGCGGTGAGGCGGTCCGGGTCAATGGTCAGGCCGAACAGTTTGTGCTGGTGGGCACGCAGGGTGCCTGGCAGTTGCAGGCGTTCCATGTCGTCTTCGGTCAGCGGGTAGTTGGCCGCGCGGATGCCGAATTGCATGGCCATGTACAGGCACGTCGGCGTCTTACCACAACGCGACACGCCCACTAGGATCAGGTCCGCCTTGTCGTAATAATGCGTGCGCGCACCGTCGTCGTTGTCGAGGGCGAAGTTCACCGCCTCGATCCGCTCCATGTAATTGGAGTTGCTGCCAATGGAGTGGGACTTACCGACGGTGTAGGAAGAAAGCTCGGTCAATTCCTGTTCAAGAGGAGCCAGGAATGTCGAGAAAATGTCAATCATGAAACCATTGGACGTTGCGAGGATCTCACGGATGTCCTGATTGACAATGGTGTCGAAGATGATCGGCCGAAAGCCTTCGGTTTCGGCGGCTTTGTTGATTTGTTGTACCATGGCCCGCGCTTTATCCACGTTGTCGATGTATGGCCGCGTGAATTTGCTGAAGGTAATGTTTTCGAACTGCGCCAGGAGGCTTTGGCCGAGGGTCTCGGCTGTGATGCCGGTGCCGTCGGAAATAAAGAAAGCAGATCGTTTCATTTGCACCTTGGGCCTTAAGTGAGTGTCCTGTATCACAAGTGCGTACCTTTTTGGCGGCGCCTGTTGTCGCCATACTACGTTGCCGCTCCTCGCCATAGCCAGCTATGACTTGTCACGGCGCCTTGTCTGGCAACAACAGTCACTCGCCAAAAAGGCACGCACTTGCGACACAGGACACTTGTGACGAATCTTGGATATAGTAGGCGCGATTTGCCGGCCACTGATGGCCCGCATTCTCACTTATTTTCCAGGTCCAGGCCATACAGCTGGCAAACGCTCCTTTGAGCCGCCGGCTTCTGAGCTTTTCCAACACAGTTAGTGGAGAGATCACCTTGGTAGAGTACGTAGTTTCCCTCGATAAGCTCGGCGTCCATGATGTAGAGCACGTAGGGGGCAAGAACGCATCCCTGGGCGAGATGATCAGTAACCTTGCAGGTGCCGGTGTATCGGTGCCCGGTGGCTTCGCCACGACAGCTCAGGCTTATCGTGATTTTCTCGAGTTGAGCGGCCTGAACGATCAGATCCACGCCGCCCTCGACGCCCTGGACGTCGACGATGTCAATGCCCTGGCCAAGACCGGCGCCCAGATCCGTCAATGGATCATGGAAGCCGAATTCCCCGAGAAGCTCAACGCCGAGATCCGCACCGCGTTCGCCACGCTGTCGGCCGGCAACCCTGACATGGCCGTGGCCGTGCGCTCTTCCGCTACCGCTGAAGACCTGCCGGACGCTTCCTTCGCCGGTCAGCAGGAAACTTTCCTGAACATCCGTGGTGTCGAAAACGTTATTCGCGCCGCCAAAGAGGTGTTCGCTTCGCTATTCAACGACCGCGCGATTTCCTACCGCGTCCACCAGGGCTTCGACCACAAGCTGGTTGCCCTGTCGGCCGGCGTGCAGCGCATGGTCCGCTCCGAAACCGGCACCGCCGGCGTGATGTTCACCCTCGATACCGAATCTGGCTTCCGTGACGTGGTGTTCATCACCGGCGCCTACGGCCTGGGTGAAACCGTCGTACAAGGCGCGGTAAACCCGGATGAGTTCTACGTCCACAAAGGCACGCTGGCAGCCGGTCGTCCGGCCATCCTGCGTCGCAACCTGGGCAGCAAAGCCATCAAGATGATCTACGGCGAAGTGGCCACGGCCGGTAAGTCGGTCAAGACCATCGACGTGGACAAGGCTGATCGCGCACGTTTCTGCCTGAGCGACGCCGAAGTCAGCGAGCTGGCCAAGCAAGCGATGATCATCGAGAAGCACTACAAGTGCCCGATGGACATCGAATGGGCCAAAGACGGCGACGACGGCAAGCTCTACATCGTTCAGGCCCGTCCTGAAACCGTGAAGAGCCGCACCTCGGCCAACGTCATGGAACGCTATCTGTTGAAAGAAACCGGCACCGTGCTGGTTGAAGGTCGCGCCATCGGCCAGCGCATCGGCGCCGGCAAGGTCCGCATCATCAAGGACGTGTCCGAGATGGACAAAGTCCAGCCCGGCGACGTACTGGTCTCCGACATGACCGACCCGGACTGGGAACCGGTCATGAAGCGCGCCAGCGCCATTGTCACCAACCGTGGCGGCCGTACTTGCCACGCGGCGATCATCGCTCGCGAGCTGGGCATTCCGGCCGTGGTCGGTTGCGGCAACGCCACCCAGCTGTTGAAAGACGGCCAGGGCGTGACTGTGTCCTGCGCTGAAGGCGACACCGGTTACATCTTCGAAGGCGAACTGGGCTTCGACATCAAGAAAAACTCCGTTGACGCCATGCCTGATCTGCCGTTCAAGATCATGATGAACGTCGGCAACCCGGATCGCGCCTTCGACTTCGCACAGCTGCCGAACGCAGGTGTGGGCCTGGCCCGTCTGGAGTTCATCATCAACCGCATGATCGGTGTTCACCCCAAAGCGCTGTTGAACTACGACGGTCTGCCGCAGGACATCAAGGACAGCGTCGACAAGCGCATCGCCGGTTACGACGATCCGGTTGGCTTCTATGTCGACAAACTGGTTGAGGGCATCAGCACCCTGGCCGCTGCGTTCACCCCGAAAAAGGTCATCGTGCGTCTGTCGGACTTCAAGTCCAACGAATACGCGAACCTGATCGGCGGCAAGCTCTACGAGCCGGAAGAAGAAAACCCGATGCTGGGCTTCCGCGGTGCTTCGCGTTACATCAGCGAAGCGTTCCGTGACTGCTTCGAACTCGAGTGCCGCGCCCTCAAGCGTGTGCGCAACGAGATGGGCTTGACCAACGTTGAAATCATGGTGCCGTTCGTCCGTACCCTGGGCGAAGCTAGCCAAGTGATCGATCTGTTGGCCGAAAATGGCCTGGCCCGCGGCGAGAATGGTCTGCGCATCATCATGATGTGCGAACTGCCGTCCAACGCGATCCTCGCTGAAGAGTTCCTCGAGTTCTTCGACGGCTTCTCCATCGGTTCCAACGACCTGACCCAGCTGACCCTGGGTCTGGACCGTGACTCCGGGATCATCGCGCACCTGTTTGACGAGCGTAATCCGGCGGTCAAGAAGCTGCTGGCCAACGCGATTCAGGCCTGTAACAAGGCTGGCAAGTACATCGGCATTTGCGGTCAGGGCCCTTCGGACCACCCTGATCTGGCCAAATGGCTGATGGAGCAGGGCATCGAAAGCGTTTCGTTGAACCCCGATTCCGTATTGGAAACCTGGTTCTTCCTGGCTGAAGGTCAAGTTTCGGCTTGATGGTGTGAGTGAAAGGGCCGATCAGTGATCGGCCCTTTTAGAGATTCAAGTAGGGCGGGCTCCTCTGGACGCCGCCCTTTTTGTGCAAGAGCATTATGCAAAGCAGCAGCAACCTATTTCCTGTTGCCCTGATCAGCGCCGAGCGGCGCGGCGATCTGAGCGAAGACGTCTATCGTCTGAAACCCGGCAACAGCCCTGACGGCACCGTCGAACTGGCTGTGACGCGCCTGGGCATGGCGGATGGCTCAGACGCGCGTGGCGTTCCGGTTATTTTGCTTCACGGCAGCTTTTCCAATCGCCGGTTCTGGTTTTCCCCGAAGGGGCTTGGGCTGGGCGCCTATCTGACGCGTCTGGGATTCGATGTATGGATTCCCGAAATGCGTGGCCACGGCCTGTCCCAGCGTAACCAGAACTACCGCAAGAACCGCGTTGCCGACTACGCCCGTTACGATTTGCCGGCCATTGGCGCGTTCGTGCGCGAGCAGAGCGGCCAGATCCCGCACTGGATCGGTCACTCGCTGGGCGGGATTACCCTGGCGGCGGCGCTGGGTGGCGAGTACATCGGCGAGCCGGTCGTGGCTTCCGCGGCGTTTTTTGGTACGCAAGTCAGTCGCACCTATTGGCCGCTGAAGATTCCGCCGGTGGAGTGGAGTGGACGTTTCATCCTTAAACGCTTTGCCCAGCTGTCCGGTTCTCGGCTCAAGCGCGGCCCGGAGGACGAGCCGATTGGCCTGGCCCTGGAAAGCATGCGCTGGTATGGCCTGTTCGGGCGCTTCGGCGATGCCGATAAGGATTGGTGGGCCGGATTGGCCGAGGTTCAGTTGCCGGTATTGGCCGTAAGTGCCGCAGGTGATCATCAGGACCCGACCTGGGCTTGTCGCAAGCTGTTCGATCAGGTGGGTTCCGAGCATAAGCAATTTATTAACCTGGGTCGCGAGCAGGGCTTTGGCGATAATTTCGGTCATGTGGAGATGCTCGTGAGCAAAGCCGCCCAGACTGAAGTCTGGCCGCTGGTAGCGCTGTGGTTGGCAGATCAGCAGACGCCATTGCTGGGTGAAAAACCGGATCTGGCCACGGCAGTCTGAGCCTGATGCTCTAACAAGGGCATTTCGCTCTGTTCGGCTTGCGGCTAAGATATGACGCATTGAGCTGTTCTGGTCACGTTTCGACACCCTCGATTGTCTTCCTCTTTACAGGAGTTTCTCGATGAATCATTACCTTACGCCTGACCTGTGCGACGCCTATCCGGAGCAGGTGCAGGTGCTGGAACCGATGTTCAGCAATTTCGGTGGCCGTGACTCTTTCGGCGGCGAAATCGTGACCATCAAATGCTTCGAAGACAACTCGCGGGTCAAGGAGCAGGTTGAGCTCAAAGGTAATGGCAAGGTGCTGGTGGTCGACGGTGGCGGTTCCCTGCGTCATGCGTTGCTGGGTGACATGCTGGCCGAGAAAGCCGCGAATAACGGTTGGGAAGGGCTGGTGATCTACGGTTGCATCCGCGACGTCGATATCATCGCGCAGACCGATCTGGGCGTTCAGGCCCTCGCCAGCCACCCGAGGAAATCCGACAGGCGCGGGCTCGGCGATCTCAACGTAGCCGTGACCTTTGCTGGCGTGACCTTTCATCCAGGCCATTACATCTATGCGGACAATAACGGCGTGATCATCTCGCCAAGCCCGCTGAAGATGCCTGAATAAAGCGCTACACCAACAAAGGGGTGAGGATGTTCGAGGAAGAAAACGCGCAGTGGGGGCTGGTGCATGCCCTGGTGCTGGACGGTAAAGGCGGTGCGCGTTCGATAGCCCGGACTGAACTCGATGACTTGCAGCTGCAGGCTCATGAAAGCCTGTGGCTGCACTGGGATCGCAGTCACCCGCAAACCCAGACCTGGTTACGAAAATCCAGCGGTCTGAGCGAATTCAGCTGTGATCTATTACTTGAAGAAAACACCCGTCCGCGTCTTTTACAGCTTTCGGACAGCGAACTGCTGCTATTTTTGCGTGGGGTGAACCTGAACCCGGGTGCCGAGCCGGAAGACATGGTCTCGGTGCGGATTTTCGCGTCAGCCCAGCGGGTTATTTCTCTGCGTTTGCGTCCGTTGCGCGCCACCGATGAGTTGCTGGTGCAGCTCACTGAAGGCAAAGGACCCAAAACTGCGTCAGAACTCATCCTTTATATGGCGCAATACCTCACCAACAAGGTGCAGGATCTGGTCAGTTGCCTCTCGGAAGTGGTCGATGAGGAAGAAGAAAAGCTGGATGCCGACGAACGGTATACACCCGAGCACGGAGCCATTTTGCAGATCCGTCGCAGGGCCGCTGCGCTGAAACGTTTTCTTGCGCCGCAGCGGGAAATATTCGGACAACTGACACGGATAAAACTGCCTTGGTTCGTCGAGGACGACGGTGATTACTGGAACGAATTGAACAATAGCCTGACCCGGTATCTCGAGGAGCTGGAATTGACCCGGGAGCGGGTGGGGTTGGTCCTCGAGGCAGAAGATAGACGTTTGAGTGTGCGAATGAACCGCACGATGTACCGCTTCGGGATCATCACCGGGATCTTTTTGCCGATGAGTTTTCTAACGGGGCTTTTAGGTATCAATGTCGGCGGGATTCCGTTCTCTGCAAGCCCCTATGGCTTCCTGATCGCTTGCCTGATCATGGTCTCGGTGGCGCTGGGGCAGTGGTGGATATTCCGACGTTTGCGCTGGGTCTGAGGGTGAACCATGTGACCCGAGCAAATTTGGCCGCGTCTTTCACAGACATCACGAGAGGTGCGTATGCACGATCCGTTTGAACAGTCTTTGCGCGACATGCTGAACGCCTCGCCGTCCACCCGGGACGACGATGCGTGCCTTGGGCGTGTACTGAAAACCGCCAACCGCCAGGTCGGCGCCGGTGATCTGTTTAGCCTGCTGGGCCGCTGGCTGCCCGCGCTGATGATCGCCCTGAATAACGGATCGGCCCATGTCGCTCCGGTTTCCCGCCACCGTAAACCTACCGTTCGCACTGCTGATAAGGCTGATTGAATATGGAACTTGATCTCTGGACTCAGAGCCTCGTCACTGCAATGACTGCGTTATGGACCAAGGTTGCAAATTTCATCCCGAACCTGTTCGGCGCACTGGTTGTGCTGCTGTTGGGTTTCGTCGTTGCGAAACTTTTGGACACTTTGTTGTCCAAGTTGCTCGCCAAGCTGGGGCTCGATCGCCTGATGGGCGGCACCGGACTGACCAAATTGCTGTCCCGGGCCGGCCTTCAAGTGCCGATCTCGACCTTGATTGGCAAGATTGTCTATTGGTTCGTTCTGCTGATTTTTCTGGTTTCTGCCGCAGAATCCCTTGGACTTGAGCGAGTTTCGGCTACGCTTGACATGCTTGCGCTGTATTTGCCGAAAGTATTCGGCGCCGCGCTGGTGTTGTTGGTGGGTGTATTGCTCGCACAATTGGCCAATGGGCTGGTGCGGGGTGCGGCAGAGGGCGTAGGGCTTGACTACGCTGCGGGCTTGGGGAGAATTGCCCAGGGCCTGGTGATTATCATCAGTATTTCGGTCGCAATCAGCCAGTTGGAGGTCAAGACTGACCTGCTCAACCATGTGATTGTGATCGTATTGATTACCGTTGGTCTGGCGGTTGCGCTGGCCATGGGGTTGGGAAGCCGGGAAATCGCCGGTCAGATTCTTGCGGGAATCTATGTGCGTGAGTTGTATCAGGTTGGACAACAAGTGCGTGTTGGCGAGGTCGAAGGCCAGATCGAAGAGATCGGCACGGTTAAAACCACATTGCTGACCGATGAGGGTGAGCTAGTCTCACTCTCCAATCGGATTCTCCTGGAGCAGCATGTGAGTAGCCGCTAACCCGGCAAACCCTGCTAATGTACGCCGCCGCAAAATGCCCTGTAAGGGCTGCGGCGGACATTGACCTGACTGTCGGCCCGACTTGTTTTGAATAAAGCTCAATCGCTGTCCACGCGCTACGACCCCCGCGAGCTCTCTGATGAGGAGTTGGTCGCGCGCTCGCATACCGAGCTGTTTCACGTAACACGCGCCTACGAAGAACTGATGCGGCGTTACCAGCGAACATTATTTAACGTCTGTGCACGGTATCTTGGGAACGATCGCGATGCAGACGATGTCTGTCAGGAAGTGATGTTGAAGGTGCTGTACGGCCTGAAGAACTTCGAGGGGAAATCGAAGTTCAAGACATGGCTGTATAGCATCACGTACAACGAATGCATCACGCAGTATCGGAAAGAACGGCGAAAGCGTCGCTTGATGGATGCTTTGAGTCTGGACCCCCTTGAGGAAGCGTCTGAAGAAAAGGCGCCGAAACCCGAGGATAAGGGTGGACTTGATCGCTGGTTAGTGTATGTGAACCCGATTGACCGTGAAATCCTGGTGCTACGATTTGTCGCAGAGCTGGAATTTCAAGAGATCGCGGATATCATGCACATGGGTTTGAGTGCGACAAAAATGCGTTACAAACGTGCTCTAGATAAATTGCGTGAGAAATTTGCAGGCATTGCTGAAACTTAGTTCGGCGCAAATATCTCTTACGTGTAGGCAAGTTCTGATAGACTTGCCGCCGAGTTGTCCCCCGGTTTGCGGGACTGCTTCACAATCACCAGATGGGGATTTAACGGATGAAACTGAAAAACACCTTGGGCTTTGCCATTGGTTCTCTTATTGCCGCTACTTCGTTCGGCGCGCTGGCACAAGGCCAAGGCGCAGTTGAAATCGAAGGCTTCGCCAAGAAAGAACAGTACGACAGCGATCGTGACTTCAAAAACAACGGCAACCTGTTTGGCGCTTCCGTAGGCTACTTCATCACCGACGACGTTGAACTGCGTCTGGCTTACGACGAAGTGCACAACGTGCGTTCCGATGACGGTCGTAACGTTAAGGGCGCTGATACCGCTCTGGACGCTCTGTACCACTTCAACAACCCAGGCGACATGGTTCGTCCATACGTTTCGGCCGGTTTCTCGGACCAGAGCATTGGCCAGAACGGCGGTGGCGGTCGTAACCGTTCCACCTTCGCCAACGTTGGTGGCGGTGCCAAGCTGTACTTCACCGAGAACTTCTACGCCCGTGCTGGCGTTGAAGCTCAATACAACATCGACCAGGGCGACACCGAGTGGGCTCCAAGCGTCGGTATCGGTGTGAACTTCGGTGGCGGCTCCAAGCCTGCTGCTGCTCCAGTTCAAGCACCCGCTGAAGTCTGCTCCGACAGCGACAACGATGGCGTGTGCGACAACGTTGACAAGTGCCCGGACACCCCAGCCAACGTAACTGTTGACGCTGATGGCTGCCCAGCAGTTGCTGAAGTTGTTCGTGTTGAGCTGGACGTGAAATTCGACTTCAACAAGTCGGTAGTCAAGCCTAACAGCTACGGCGACATCAAAAACCTCGCTGACTTCATGAAGCAGTACCCATCCACCAGCACCACTGTTGAAGGTCACACTGACTCCGTCGGTCCTGACGCTTACAACCAGAAACTGTCCGAGCGTCGTGCAAACGCCGTTAAACAAGTTCTGACCAACCAGTACGGTGTTGAATCGTCCCGCGTTCAGTCTGTTGGCTACGGCGAATCCCGCCCAGTTGCTGACAACAAAACTGAAGCTGGTCGCGCTGTTAACCGTCGCGTAGAAGCGAAGGTTGAAGCTAACGCTAAGTAATTAGCGCGCAACTCTGAAAAGCCCGGCTCAGGCCGGGCTTTTCTTTGTCTGCGATTTGGTGAAGGCAGGGTTGAAGCGGGGAGAGTCAGGCTGACTGATTGACCGCAGTTGCGGGCAAGCCATGTTCCAGAATGGATACTTTCGCACAGGCTGCCACAGCACCAATCACCAGGATTGCCGGACTCTTCAACTCAAAGGCGTAGGCATCTTCTTCCATCGCTGTCAGGTCGCTCCGACATTCGCGTTGGTGTGGCAGGGAAGCGTTTTCAATCATTGCCACCGGTGTATCCGCCGCCATTCCTCCGGCGAGCAACTGCTCACGAATCTCGCTCAGTTTTGCGACACCCATATACACCACCAGCGTCGTGCCACCTTGGGCCAGGGCTTGCCAGTTCAGGCTGCTGCCATCCTGAGTGTGGGCGGTGACCAGTGTCACGCCACGAGCAACACCCCGCAGGGTCAACGGAATATTGCATTGCGTTGCGCCGGCAAGCCCGGCGGTGATGCCATTGACCAGTTCCACTTCGACCCCGTGTTCACGCAGCCACTGCGCCTCTTCGCCGCCCCGGCCAAAAATGCACGGGTCGCCACCCTTGAGCCGTACCACGCTTTTACCGTGGCGGGAATAACGCAGCATCAGGCGATGAATGAATGCCTGAGGTGTGGAGCGACAGCCGCCGCGCTTGCCCACGGGAATGATCCGCGCCTGCGGGCAATGCTCCAGCACCGCGTCGTTGACCAGGTCATCGATCAGCACCACATCTGCTTCGCTCAACGCCCGTACGGCCTTGAGGGTCAACAATTCCGGATCGCCAGGACCCGCACCCACCAGCCAGACTTTTGCGCTCATAGTGTTTTCCTCACGAGGTGACGGCAACCGGCTGCGCAGTGGCGGCCAGCAAACGCTTGATTTCCGGGACGCAGGAGCCGCATTGCGTGCCGCAGCCCAATTCTTGTTTCAAACCCAGCAGGTCCAGACCGCGGCTAATGCCGGCGCAGACCGCGCTTTGGCTGATGTTTTTGCAGTTGCACAGGGTTTTGTTACCGATAGCCGGCGTACTAGTGTTGCCCGGCGGTGCGCTCAGCGGTGCCAGCAACCAGCGCCGCAGCTGTTCGTCAGCGCGACCTTCCAGCCACAGGCTTTGCAGCCAGTGTTGGGCAAGGGTTTCACCGGCCAGGCGAATTGCAGTGATCCGGCCGTTCTCGATCCGCACCCGTTTACCGATGGAGCGCCGTGGGTCGTCGTAGGCCAAAACCGGGCCATCGTTGAGTCCCAGGCATTGATCGATATCACGCAGCAGTTGAGGGTCTGGCGCGACGGCGCTGGCGGCGCGTATCAGCAGCGCGGGACGTTCACGGCCGACGAGGCTGAGGCTGACGTAGGAAAACGCCTCGCAGAGTGGTCTTAGCGTCTCAAAATGCTGTTGAACATCGCCCTCGACCAGGGCGAAAAGGTTCCACGGCAGTTGCACCGGTTCCAGGCGCACGCTGCTGTGTTTGAGTTCGGGCTGTTTCGATAGCGGGTCGAAGGCGGGAAGAGTGAGGGTATTTACGCCGCCCTTGAGGAAGCGGTCACCCCAATGCATGGGCAGAAAGGCCTGACCGGGTCGCACGCTGTCGTCACCGCCGACGGCGACAATCACTGCGCCACGGCGACTTTTCAGGCTGACCAGGTCGCCCGATTGCAGCCGATGCCGGCGCAGTTCATCCGGGTGCAAACTCAACACAGCTTCGCTGACATGGCCAAATAGCTGCGCGGCGGTGCCGGTGCGGCTCATGCCGTGCCATTGATCGCGCAGGCGGCCGGTGATCAGGGTCAGCGGGAAGCGCGCGTCGCGTTGTTCCTTGCCGGCGCGGTACGGGTCGGCCACAAATTGCGCACGTCCACTGGCCGTCGGGAAAACGCCGTCCAGGTACAGCCGGGCCGTGCCTTCGCTGGCGCCAGTGGGGAAGGGCCATTGCTGCGGGCCGAGGCGGTCGATCAGTGCATGACTGATGCCGGACAAGTCCAGATCACGCCCGCGGGTCAATTGCTTGTACTCGTCGAAGACCTGCGCCGGATTTTCAAAGGCGAACAGGCTGGTTTGCCCGGGACGCAGATGTTTTTCCAGGCGCTGTGCGAAATCCACCGTGATCGCCCAGTCCGAGCGGGTTTCACCGGGTGTGACGATGGCTCGGCGAACGTGGGAAATGCGCCGCTCGGAGTTGGTCACAGTGCCGTCCTTTTCGCCCCAACTGGCGGCGGGCAGCAACAGGTCGGCAAACGCGGCGGTTTCGGTGGTCCGGAACGCTTCCTGCAACACAACGAACGGGCAGGCTTGCAGTGCCGTGCGCACGGCGGTTTGGTCCGGCATTGATTGCGCAGGGTTGGTGCAGGCGATCCACAGCGCCTTGATCTTGCCGCTGCGCACCTGCTCAAACAATTCGATTGCGGTGAGCCCGGTGTTTGCAGGCAGTTGATCCACGCCCCAATACGCCGCCACTTCCGCGCGATGTTCGGCATTCGCAGCCTCGCGATGGCCTGGCAGCAGGTTCGACAAGCTGCCGGTTTCGCGGCCACCCATGGCATTCGGCTGACCAGTCAGGGAGAAAGGTCCTGCGCCGGGGCGGCCGATTTGCCCGGTGGCCAGGTGCAGATTGATCAACGCGCTGTTCTTCGCGCTGCCGGCGGTGGACTGGTTCAGCCCCATGCACCACAGCGACAGGAAGCTCGGCGAGGTGCCGACCCATTTGGCGCATTGCTGCAGTTGCTCGACACTGATCCCACAGAGCTGCGAGACCATCTGCGGCGTGTAATCACGCACCAGGTTTTTCAGTTCGGCCAAGCCTTCGGTGTGGGCTTTGATGAAGTCGCGGTCGACCCAGTCTTCCCACAGCAGCAGGTGCAAAATCCCATGGAACAAGGCGACATCGGTGCCTGGCAGAATCGCCAGGTGCAGGTCGGCCAGATCGCAGGTGTCGGTACGACGCGGGTCGATGACGATGACTTTCATCTGCGGCCGGCGGGATTTCGCTTCCTCCAGGCGACGGAAAAGTATCGGGTGGGCGTAGGCCATGTTGCTGCCGACGATCATCACGCAGTCGCTCAGTTCCAGGTCTTCGTAGCTGCACGGCGGTGCGTCGGCGCCCAGGCTGCGCTTGTAACCGACCACTGCCGAAGACATACACAGGCGCGAATTGCTGTCGATGTTGTTGGTGCCCACCAGTGCTCGCGCCAGTTTGTTGAAGGCGTAGTAATCCTCGGTCAGCAATTGTCCGGAAATGTAGAACGCCACGCTGTCCGGGCCGTGTTCGGCGATGGTCTCGGCAAAAACGCTGGCGGCGTGATCGAGGGCTGTGTCCCAGTCGGTGCGACTGCGGGCCAGGCCTTTGCCCAGGCGCAGTTCGGGATACAACGCTCTGGCTGCGAGATCGCCGGTCAGGTGCAAGGTAGAGCCTTTACTGCACAGTTTGCCGAAGTTGGCCGGATGGGCCGGATCACCGCTGACGCCGAGAATGTGCTCGCCGTCATGCTCGATCAGCACGCCGCAGCCGACCCCGCAATAGCAGCAGGTGGAAGCGGTGATCTGGTTCATCAGCTTGCTTCCCGCAGGGCCAGCAACACCCGGCCATTCTCGACCCGTGCTGAATGGTGGTGAGCGCAACCGATGTCCGGGGCCTGGGCTTCACCGGTTTCCAGGTCGATCTGCCAGTTATGCAGCGGGCAGGCGACCCGTTTGCCGTAGATCAAACCTTGGGACAGTGGCCCGCCCTTGTGCGGGCAGCGGTCATCGAGTGCGAAAACCTCATCGTCGCTGGTACGAAAAATCGCGATGTCACCTTTCGGGCCGGCGATGATCCGCGAGCCCAGGGCATTGATTTCTTCCAGTGCGCAGATATCCAGCCAGTTCATGCCGACACCTCCAGGTTCTTCACTGCGATGACGTCGAATTCTTTTTTCAGCAACGGTTGTTCCAGGCGTTCCTTCCACGGGTCCTGTTCGAACGACAAGGAGAATTGCAAGCGATCGTTGAGTGCCTTGCGCCGCTCCGGGTCTTCCAGCACGGCTTTTTTGATGTGTTCCATGCCGACCCGTTGCAGGTAGTGCACGGTGCGTTCGAGGTAGAACGCTTCTTCGCGATAGAGCTGCAGGAACGCGCCGTTGTATTCACGCACTTCTTCGGCGGTCTTGAGCTTGACGAAGAATTCCGCGACTTCGGTTTTTATCCCGCCGTTGCCGCCGATGTACATCTCCCAGCCCGAATCCACGCCGATAATTCCGACGTCCTTGATGCCCGCTTCCGAACAGTTGCGTGGGCAACCGGAGACGGCCAGTTTCACTTTGTGCGGCGACCACATGTTGAACAGGTCGTGCTCAAGCTCGATGCCCAGTTGCGTGGAGTTCTGGGTGCCAAAGCGGCAGAACTCACTGCCGACGCAAGTCTTCACGGTGCGGATGGATTTGCCGTAGGCGTGGCCGGACGGCATGTCGAGATCCTTCCAGACGCCCGGCAGGTCCTGCTTCTTGATCCCCAGCAAATCGATGCGCTGGCCGCCGGTCACCTTGACCATGGGCACGTTGTATTTGTCGGCCACGTCGGCTATACGCCGCAGCTCCGAAGGATTGGTCACACCGCCCCACATCCGTGGGACTACAGAGTAAGTGCCATCTTTCTGAATGTTGGCGTGGGCCCGTTCGTTGATCAGGCGCGATTGCGGATCGTCCTTGGCTTCGCCCGGCCAGGTGGAAATCAGGTAGTAGTTGAGCGCCGGGCGGCACGTGGCGCAGCCGTTCGGCGTGCGCCAGTTCAAATAGCTCATGGTGCCGGCGATGGTCAGCAGATGCTGCTCGCGGATGGCCTGGCGGATTTGCCCGTGATTCAAGTCGCTGCAACCGCAAATGGCTTTTTCGCTTTTCGGTTTAACGTCTGCTGCGCCGCCCACGGTGTTGATCAGAATCTGTTCCACCAGCCCTGCGCAGGAACCGCAGGAGCTGGCCGCCTTAGTGTGTTTCTTGACGTCGTCGACGCTGAACAATCCGTGCTCCTGAATCGCCTTGACGATGGTGCCTTTGCACACGCCGTTGCAGCCGCAGACTTCGGCGGTGTCGGCCATGCTCATGGCTTTGTCCTGGCCTTGATGTCCTACATCGCCTAGAGCGTTTTCACCGAACATCAAGTGATCGCGGATCTCGTCGATGGCGTGGTTCTCACGGATCTGCCGGAAATACCAGCCACCGTCTGCGGTATCGCCGTACAGACAGGCCCCGACCAGCACGTCATCCTTGATCACCAGTTTTTTGTAGACTCCGCCGATCGGGTCGGAGAGGGTGATGGTTTCGGTGCCTTCGCCGCCCATGAAGTCGCCAGCGGAGAACAAGTCGATGCCCGTGACTTTCAATTTGGTCGACGTCACCGAGCCTTTGTAGGTGGCGAAGCCCAGTTGGGCGAGGTGGTTGGCGCAGACCTTGGCTTGTTCGAACAGCGGCGCCACCAGGCCGTAAGCGATGCCGCGGTGGCTGGCGCATTCGCCGATGGCGTAGATGCGTGGGTCGTAGGTTTGCAGGGTGTCGTTGACCAGAATCCCGCGGTTGCAAGGGATGCCGGATTTTTCCGCGAGTTCGGTGTTGGGGCGAATGCCGGCGGCCATTACCACCAGGTCGGCGGGGATGATGTCGCCATTTTTGAACTCAACCGAGCCGACCCGGCCATTGCCGGCATCGTGCAGGGCCTGGGTTTGCTCGCAAAGACGAAAGTGCAGGCCGCGGGCTTCCAGGGCAGTTTGCAGCAACTGGCCGCTGGTTTTATCCAGTTGCCGTTCCAGCAGCCATTCACCGATGTGCACCACGGTGACGTGCATGCCGCGCAGCATCAGACCGTTGGCGGCTTCCAGGCCGAGCAGGCCGCCACCGATCACAACGGCGTGCTTGTGGGTTTTCGCGGTGTCGATCATTGCCTGGGTATCGGCGATGTCGCGGTAGCCGATCACGCCGTGCAAGGTGTTACCGGGAATCGGCAGGATGAACGGAGTCGAGCCGGTGGCGATCAGCAGACGATCGTATTCGGCCTCGCTGCCGTCTTCGGCGATCACGCGGCGTTTGACCCGGTCGATCTCCACCACTTTGCGGTTGAGCAGCAGCTTGATGTTGTTGTCCAGGTACCAGTCCAGATCGTTCAGCACGATCTCTTCGAAGGTCTGCTCGCCGGCCAGTACGGGTGACAGCAGGATGCGGTTGTAGTTGGTATGAGGTTCGGCGCCGAAGACCGTGATGTCGTACAGCTCATTGCTCAGCTTGAGCAGTTCTTCCAGGGTGCGAACCCCGGCCATGCCGTTGCCGATCATCACCAGTTTTAGTTTTTTCATCAGGTTCTCCGGGGAGCTCAGACTCGCCTCATCAGGGCTTTCAGGTCTTGCTCGACAAATTTGCGCAAACAAAAAAAGGCGTCTCGCTAGTTGCCTAGCGAGGACGCCTTTGTCCTGGTCCCGTTCTCTCGGGCAGCGCATCCTTCATCGTTGAAGGCTGGGCTTTATGTATGGTGAGAAAGGTAATGCAGTGGTTGTGCCAAGTCTCGCAAATGCAGAATTTATGGGCTTTCGTCATGGGCGGAGGGTGTTTCCGTGCACCGGTTCAATGCGCGATGCCCGGTTTTGAAGCAGAAAAGTCAAAAGATCGCAGCCTACGGCAGCGCCTACAGGAGATCGTGGGCACCCGTAGCTGCCGCAGGCTGCGATCTTTTGATCTTTTGGGTGCAGTGAAAAACTCAGCCATGAAACAGTAAAACCAACAACACCAGGTTCACCAGTAACGACACCAGCGCCAAGGTCCGCCAGACCTTCAATGGTTCGCGCTCCAGCAACGGTCTGGGTCGCACGCTCAAACTGCGCCGCTCGCCCTGTTCCAGCAGCAGCAACCATTCTTCCGCCGTTTCAAATCGTTGATCCGGATCCGCCGCCACGGCGTGCTCCAGACTTTGCGCAATCCATTCCGGCAGGTCGGGTCGATAGCGACTGGCGCTGACAGGAACCCCGAACCGTGGGCGCTGGAAGGCTTCGATTTCGCCGTAGGGATAATGCCCGGTGAGCAGGAAATACAAGGTCACGCCGACGGCATACAGGTCCTGTTGCGGTGTCGGTGCTTCCCCGCGAAAGGCTTCCGGCGCGATATAGCAGGGCGTTCCGGGCAGGGCAGAAGGCTGATCTTCGGACAGGCCGGGACAGTAGGCGAGACCGAAGTCCAGCAGGCGTAATTCGCCGTCGTCCCCCAGTAGCAGGTTCTCCGGTTTGATATCGCGATGGAGAATCTGCCGTCGATGCAGCATGCCAACGGCGCGCAGCAGGCGTTCGGCCAGATCCTGCCATTGAGGCAGAGGCAGCGGTCCGACATCGGCGTGCAGCTCCGCCAACGTAGATCCGGAATATTCCCGCATCACGTAGTACAAATGCTGACGCTGACTGCTGGCATGGACTTCAGGGAAATGCCGCCCGGCCACGCGCTTGAGAAACCATTCTTCCGACAGCAACGCCTGCCCGGCCAAGTGATCGTCGCGCAGCGCGCCCGGTAAGGTTTTCAGCAGCCAGGGTTGTTGTTGCCCATCGCGTACCCGATAGAGCAACGACTGCTGGCTCTGACCGAGTATCCCTTCGACCTGCCAACCTTCGAAAGTCTGGCCTGGTTTCAAGGCGGGCGGCAGCGGCCATTGCTGCAAATGAATCAATGCATCGCCGATGCTCGTTTCACCGAGGGCATCGACTCGCACCAGCAGTGCGCTGGCATTGTCCTGGCTGCCGGCCAGATGCGCCGCGTTGACCAAGGTCTGCGCAGCGCTGTTCAGATCCGGTTGATCGCGCAGAATTGCCGCAATCGCGGTGTCGCCCAGCACGGCCCAAATGCCGTCGCTGAGCAGTACGAAACTTTCGTTCAGCCGCAGTTCGCCATCGAGAAAATCCAGCACCAAATGCTGATCGAGCCCAAGTGCCCGTTTGAGCACATGCTGCATGCCCGGCTGGTCCCAGACGTGATCCTCGCTGACCCGTTGCAAGGTGTCGGCGTGCCAGCGATAAACACGGCAATCGCCGACGTGGGCCAAGGTAAATCGCCTACCGCGCATGACCAAAGCACTGACAGTGGTGAGCAACGGTTGCCCACCGCCATTGGCCTGCAACCAGCGATTTTGTGCCAGCAGCAGGCGATCCAGTGCCTGCGCGACGCCCCAGGTTTCCGGCGTGGCGTAGTAATCCAGCGCCAGAGCCTGCAGCGTCGAGCGGGCGGCGAGGCCACCATCGGCGCACTGGCTGACGCCATCGGCGATGGCGAACAGGTAACCCTTGCTCGCCGCCAGCGCCGGGGCCGGAGTCACCAGGCGCAGGGCGTCCTGATTCTCCTCGCGAGGGCCGATGGCACTCGCTTCGGCAAAACTCAGTTGCAGGCTCATTAAGGTCTCAGACCCGAGCAGCGGTTACAGCGGCAGAACCCCAAGTAGTTCTCCAGCGACGTTTCACGCCGTGCAGACCGAACCAGGCCAGAACGCCAAGGCTGGCGAACAACCACAAGGCCAATTGATAACTGCCAGTGCTTTGCTTGATCGCGCCCATGCCTGCTGCCAGTGCAAACCCACCGATACCGCCGGCCATGCCGATCAAACCGGTCATCACACCGATCTCGCGACGGAAACGCTGCGGCACCAATTGGAAAACGGCGCCGTTACCGGCACCCAAGCCGAGCATGGTGCAGACGAAAAGTGCCAGTGCCGCGTAGGAACTCGGCAGATTGAAACCCACCGCTGCGATGCAGACCGCCGCCACCGTGTACATCCCCAAAAGGGTGCGAATGCCACCGAAACGGTCGGCCAGAGCGCCGCCCAACGGACGCATCAAGCTGCCACCGAACACACAGGCTGCGGTGTAGTAACCGGCGGTCACCGGGCTGAGGCCATATTGGTCGTTGAAATAGCCGGGCAGGGCGCTGGCCAAGCCGATGAAGCCGCCGAAGGTCACGCTGTAGAAAAACATGAACCACCAGCTGTCGCGGTCGCCCAAGGCCTTGAAGTAGTCGGACACGGACTTGGCTTTCGGCCGCTCAGGCGCGTTTTTGGCCAACCAGGCGAAGACGATGATGGTCAGAATCAGCGGGATCAGGGCGAAGCCGAACACGTTGCTCCAGCCAAATGCCGCGGCCAGCACCGGGGCGATCAGTGCCGCGAGCACGGTGCCCGAGTTACCGGCACCGGCGATGCCCATGGCTTTGCCTTGGTGTTGTGGTGGATACCATTGCGACGCCAGCGGCAGGGCGACGGCGAAGGATGCGCCGGCCATGCCGAGGAACAGGCCCAGCACCAGCGCTTGTTCATAGCTGTGGATGCCGAGCTTCCAGGCCCCGAACAGTGCGCAAATGACGATCACCTGGCCAATCAGCCCGGCGGTTTTCGGTGACAGGCGATCAGCCAGCAAACCCATTACAAAGCGTAATACGGCCCCGGCCAGAATCGGCGTGGCCACCACCAGCCCGCGCTGTTGGGTGGTCAGGTGCAGGTCGGCGGCAATCTGCACCGCCAGCGGGCCGAGCAGGTACCAGACCATGAAACTCAGGTCGAAATAGAGGAAGGCCGCGAACAATGTCGGGGTATGGCCAGATTTCCAGAAGCTTGATTTCATCGCGCACCTCAGCTGTTAGGAGTCTCGAGAAGGAGTCATGAGCTTGCAGGTGGGGCGCCGCATCGGCCGCACCACCGGCCCCGGTCTATGGGGCCAAAACAAAAAAACGCCGCCACCGGATTCGCCAATGGGCAAATGAGGTGAGCGACGTCTTTGTCGTAGGTGGGGCAACCGCCGTTGGTTACCTGTAGCGATTACCTAGCGAGATCTGTGCCACATTCACACCGATCGTTGGGGGGAGTCAGCCAAGTAGCTCACTCATGGCGATGATCTGCTCCGCCACCTGAATCAGCTTCTGCTGACGGCTCATGGCCTGGCGGCGCATCAGGGTGTAGGCCTCTTCCTCGTTACAGTCCTTCATTTTCATCAGCAGCCCTTTGGCCAGCTCGATGCGCTTGCGCTCGGCCAGTTGCTGGTCACGGGCGTTGAGTTGGGCGCGCAGGGCCTGGTCGCTTTCAAAGCGCGCCATGGCCACGTCGAGAATCGGCTGCAAGCGCTGTGCGTGGATGCCTTCGACGATGTAGGCACTGACGCCGGACTTGATCGCCTGGCGCATCACATCGGGGTCATGTTCATCGGTAAACATCACAATCGGCCGCGGTTGGTCGCGGCTCACCAGCACCACTTGCTCCATCACATCGCGGCTCGGTGACTCGGTATCGATCAAAATCACGTCTGGACGCACCGTTTCGACGCGCGCGGGCAGGTCGATGGTCAGGCCCGACTCGTCGATCACCTCGAACCCGGCTTCGGTCAGGGCCGCCTTCAGGCGACCGACTTTCTTCGCGGTGTCGTTGATCAGCAGGATACGCAACATATTCGTAGTCTCCTGTCAGCGGCTGGCGAGAAGGGGCGAGGTGTCGCTCATGGCGTGCAGCTTGAAGCTGCGGGCATAGCCGGCGGGGTCCAGGCCATCCCAGACTTTGCCGTCGATCAACTGACTGCTGCGCATTTGCTGATCACTCGCGGCCACACCGAAAGCGGTGGCGGCCTCTCGATACAAGTCTAGTTGCTGGACCTGACGGGCCACGCCCAGGTAGTCCGGGTCGTCGCGCAACAAGCCCCAGCGGCGGAACTGGGTCATGAACCACATGCCGTCGGACAGATACGGCAAGTTGACCTCGCCACCACCGTGGAAGCGCAGCGCGTGCGGGTCTTGCCAGCGATTACCCAGGCCATCGGCGTAGTCGCCGAGCAACCTCGGTTCGATGCAGTCGAGCGGTGCGTCGAGGTATTGCGGCGCGCTCAAGAGCTTCGCGGTGCTGCGGCGATTCTCGGTGCTTTGTTCGATGAAGCGGCTGGCCTCCAGAATCGCCATCACCAGCGCCCGTGCGGTGTTGGGGTATTGCTCGACAAAGGCGCGGGTGCAACCGAGGACTTTTTCCGGGTGATCGGGCCAGATGGTCTGGGTAGTTGCCATCGTGAACCCCAGATTTTGCTGCACCGCGCTGGCGGACCATGGCTCACCGACGCAGAAGCCGTCGATGCGCCCGGCTTGCAGGTGCGCGACCATTTGCGGCGGCGGCACGACCACGCTGTCGACGTCCTGCAACGGGTGGATGCCCTGGCTCGCGAGCCAGTAATACAGCCACATGGCGTGGGTACCGGTAGGAAATGTCTGGGCGAAGGTGAGTTTTGGGCGGCTTTGGTGCACGTGCCGGTCCAGTGCTTCAGGACTGGTCACGCCCAGCGCCTGTAAGCCATGGGAGAGATTGATGCTCTGGCCATTCTGATTCAGGCCCATGAGCACCGCCATGTCGGTCGACGCGACACCGCCGATGCCCAAATGCACGGCGTAGATCAAACCGTACAGGCTGTGGGCAGCATCGAGTTCGCCACTGACCAGTTTGTCCCGCAGGTTGGCCCAGGACGACTGGCGCTTGAGGTTCAGGGTCAGGCCATAAGGTTGGGCGAAGCCCTGCGTGGCCGCAACCACTACCGAGGCGCAGTCGCTCAGGGCCATGAAACCGAGGTTGATTTCGGTCTTTTCCGGGGCATCGCTGCCGTTGACCCAGGCCAGAGGGTTGGCTGGAACTTCAATCATCAGTAAACACCTTCCATAAAAAAGCGCCGGACCGGGCTGCTTGCCAGGGCAAGGCCAAGTGACGACGCCTTTGTCTTTCGACTCATCCCGCCGTTGGCATGAGTGCTGATGTCAGTGACGGTGCAAGGCATATGCCATCGCCCGCTGATTTTGTCGCGCGCCTCGCCTGCAACCCCGATGCCCGGCTATAATCGCCGCCACTTTTCGTAGCCCAGAGTCAAACCCGCCCATGTACACCCTGGCCCGTCAGCTGTTGTTCAAACTTTCCCCGGAAACCTCCCACGATCTGTCCCTGGACCTGATCGGCGCGGGCGGGCGTTTGGGCCTCAACGGCTTGCTGTGCAAGGCGCCGGCGAAAATGCCGGTGACCGTCATGGGCCTCGAGTTCCCGAACCCGGTGGGTCTGGCGGCCGGTCTGGACAAGAACGGCGCGGCCATCGACGGTTTTGCGCAACTGGGTTTTGGTTTTGTCGAAATCGGCACCATCACCCCGCGTCCGCAGCCGGGCAATCCGAAGCCACGCATTTTCCGTCTTCCGGAAGCCGAGGCGATCATCAACCGCATGGGGTTCAACAACCTCGGCGTCGATCACCTGCTGGCTCGAGTGGCGGCAGCCAAGTTCAAGGGCGTGCTGGGCATCAATATCGGCAAAAACTTCGATACCCCGGTTGAGCGGGCGGTCGACGACTACCTGATCTGCCTGGACAAAGTCTATGCCCACGCCAGCTATGTGACGGTCAACGTCAGCTCGCCGAACACCCCAGGCCTGCGCAGCCTGCAATTTGGCGATTCGCTGAAGCAATTGTTGGCCGACCTGGCGACGCGCCGCGCAGAACTGGCGCTGCGCCACGGCAAACATGTACCTCTGGCGATCAAGATTGCACCGGACATGACCGACGAAGAAACCGCTCAGGTCGCGCAAGCGCTGATCGAAACCGGGATGGACGCGGTGATCGCCACCAACACCACCCTGAGCCGCGTCGGCGTAGAAGGCATGGAGCACGGCGACGAGGCGGGCGGTCTGTCCGGCGCACCGGTTCGTGACAAGAGCACCCACACTGTGAAGGTGCTGGCGGCCGAGTTGGCCGGTCGCTTGCCGATCATCGCCGTGGGCGGCATCACCGAAGGCAAGCACGCGGCTGAGAAAATCGCTGCGGGTGCCAGCCTGGTGCAGCTCTATTCCGGCTTCATCTATAAAGGTCCGGCGCTGATTCGTGAATCGGTGGATGCGATCGCGGCGCTACGCTAAACGACAGGCATAAAAAAGGGCTCCTCGAAGGAGCCCCTGGGCCGAAGCCCGCCGCCCGGATGGGGCGTGCGTGGTAAGTCGTTATGTAATCAGATTGTCGTGTCGGAGTGTGTGCCCTGTGTTAGCCGACGGCGTGAAGTTCGTTGAGTCTATGGATTCCCGCAGTGCCGGTCATACCGTCCCAGTTGTCGCCGCGTCCTTCTCGCCAGCCGTTAATCCAGGCTTGGCGTACCGACGGTAGAGTAAATGGGCAAAGCTCACGGGATTTGCCACCAACGCCATATTGATATCCGCGCAAAAATGCTCTTTCCAACGGATCACGCTTAAGTCTTCTCATAGGGTGTTGCCCTCACTTGTTGACTGTATTAATCGTGTCGACCTCAATCGAGGTCTGGCAGAAAAACTCCTGCCGTTGGGGCTCGCTGCCGGCGTCGCGAGCCAAGGTGTTGACGTCATTGCGGCGTCAACCTGTATTGAGTTCTAACCAATGCGTCACATCGAGGGAATGATCGTTTTGTCATAAGGACGTAACGATAAAGATGGTATGGCGATAAGTAACACGATGTTGTCCCGTGTCTATTGGCAAAACCCCGGTATGATCAGCCCCGCGCTGCATGATGGGGTTAATCCTTTAGTGAGAATGCCTCCTGTTGAGCAGGGGGACTATTCGACGAAGGGTCGACTTATGACATTTTGTTGCATCAACTTTTTTATCTGTCTTTGCATCTAAGCTCTTTTAACCCGAGCTTGCAGGGGTGGGACGGCACACCTTCGTGCCACGCGGGCGCTCTTTTAGAAAAGCGCCTGATTGAAAACCGGGCCGGCAATGCGTTGCCGGTTCACTTAGCTAAAGGCTCTGGAATTACCATGTCCGATCGTTTCGAACTCTTCCTCACTTGCCCCAAAGGCCTTGAAGGCCTGCTCATCGAGGAAGCCATCGGGCTTGGCCTTGAGGAAGCGCGTGAGCACACCTCTGCCGTGCGCGGTATGGCCACCATGGAAACCGCTTATCGCCTGTGCCTGTGGTCGCGTCTGGCGAACCGGGTGCTGCTGGTGCTCAAGCGTTTCCCGATGAAGGACGCCGAAGACCTTTATCACGGCGTGCTGGATATCGAGTGGCAAGACCACATGCTCAACGATGGCACCTTGGCCGTTGAGTTCAGCGGTCACGGCTCGGGCATCGACAACACCCACTTCGGCGCCTTGAAGGTCAAGGACGCCATCGTCGACAAACTGCGCACGCCGCAGGGCGATCGTCCTTCCATCGACAAGCTCAACCCGGATCTGCGCATTCACCTGCGCCTGGACCGTGGCGAAGCCATCCTGTCCCTCGACCTCTCCGGCCACAGCCTGCACCAGCGCGGCTATCGCTTGCAGCAGGGCGCGGCGCCGCTGAAGGAAAACCTCGCGGCCGCGATCCTGATCCGTTCCGGCTGGCCACGCATTGCGGCCGAAGGCGGCGCGCTGGCTGACCCAATGTGCGGTGTGGGTACGTTCCTCGTCGAAGCGGCGATGATCGCCGCCGACATGGCGCCGAACCTGCGTCGTGAGCAGTGGGGTTTCACGGCCTGGCTCGGTCACGTCCCAGCGCTGTGGAAAAAGCTTCACGAAGAAGCCACTGAGCGTTGCGCCGCCGGTCTGGCCAAGCCACCGTTGTGGATTCGCGGTTACGAAGCCGATCCGCGCCTGATTCAACCGGGCCGCAACAACGTCGAACGTGCCGGCCTGAGCGAGTGGATCAAGATCTACCAGGGCGAAGTCGGGACGTTCGAGCCGCGTCCGGACCAGAACCAGAAAGGCCTGGTGATCTGCAACCCTCCGTACGGCGAGCGTCTGGGTGATGAAGCGAGCTTGCTCTATCTCTACCAGAACCTCGGCGAACGTCTGCGTCAGGCCTGCCTGAACTGGGAAGCTGCGGTATTCACCGGCGCCCCGGACCTGGGCAAGCGCATGGGCATCCGCAGCCACAAACAGTATTCGTTCTGGAACGGCGCGTTGCCGTGCAAATTGCTGCTGATCAAGGTCACGCCGGACCAGTTCGTCACTGGCGAACGTCGCACTCCGGAACAGCGTCAGGTCGAGCGTGAACAAGTTCAAGCTGAAGTCGAAGTCGCCGACAACGACGTGGCACCCGGCAAGTACGAGAAGTACAACAAGAACGGCAACCCGATCAAACCGGCACCGGTGGTGATCGAGCAGCCGCGCTTGAGCGAAGGCGGGCAGATGTTTGCCAACCGTCTGCAAAAGAACCTCAAGGCGCTCGGCAAGTGGGTCAAGCGTGAAGGCATCGACTGCTACCGCGTCTATGATGCCGACATGCCGGAATACTCAATGGCCATCGACCTGTATCAGGATTGGGTCCACGTCCAGGAATACGCCGCGCCGAAGTCCATCGATCCAGAAAAAGCCTCGGCGCGCATGTTCGATGCCCTGGCCGCCATTCCGCAGGCCCTGAACATCGACAAGAGCCGCGTGGTGGTCAAGCGTCGCGAGCGACAGAGCGGCACCAAGCAGTACGAACGCCAAGCGGCACAGGGCAAGTTCGTCGAGGTCAATGAAGGCGGCGTGAAGCTGCTGGTGAACCTCACGGATTACCTCGACACCGGGCTGTTCCTCGATCACCGGCCAATGCGCATGCGGATTCAGAAAGAGGCAGCCGGCAAGCGCTTCCTCAACCTGTATAGCTACACCGCAACCGCCAGTGTTCACGCAGCCAAGGGTGGCGCGCGCAGCACCACCAGCGTCGACCTGTCGAAAACCTATCTGGACTGGGCGCGTCGCAACTTGTCGCTGAACGGTTTCTCCGACAAGAACCGTCTGGAGCAGGGCGACGTGATGGCCTGGCTCGACGCCTGCCGTGACGAATACGACCTGATCTTCATCGATCCGCCGACGTTCTCTAACTCCAAGCGCATGGAAGGGATCTTCGACGTGCAGCGTGACCAGGTGCAATTGATCGACCTGGCCATGGCGCGTCTCGCCCCGGGCGGCGTGTTGTACTTCTCCAACAACTTCCGCAAGTTCCAACTCGAGGAAAACCTTGCCGAGCGTTATGCGGTCGAGGAAATCACCACCCAGACCATCGATCCGGATTTCGCCCGTAATGGCAAAATCCACCGTGCCTGGAAAATCACGGCTCGTTGACGCTCGAAGGATTGGATCCACAGAGCCTTGATTTTTAAAGGCTCTTGGCTTCTTTCTGTGCTGGTCAAATTGATGGCTAATAGCTATAACTCAACGCATGGCCAATGGGCTTTCCCGCACCTGGCGTTGTGAGTTGCGTCTATGTCGTTGCACGCCGTGCGCCCGAAGATCCTGGGTTTTATCAGTGAAGATGTCTCGGCCTGGCTGGTCGCACTGCTGGTATTGATCGTCGGCGGGATTCTCACGGGATTGCTGGCATGGTCGACGCTGAATCTGTTTCACCAACAATTGCGGCAACGTTTTCAACTGCTGGCCAGTGAACGTTACAGCCGTATCGAAGAACGCTTCGAAGATCAGGAGCAGCGCCTCGATGGCCTGCGCCGGTTCTTTACCAATTCCGATTCGGTCTCCCGCGCGCAGTTCGACGGTTACACCCAACCGCTGCTGCACCGGACTCAGGCCTATTCCTTCGCCAAGCGGATAACCGGTGCCGAACGGGCGGAATTTGAACGCCAGGTGCGTGCAGAGGGTTTACCCGACTTCACTATTCGTGAACTCAATGCCGACGGCCAACTGCAACAGGCGGCCGAGCGGGATGAGTACGCGGCGGTGCTGTATAGCCAGACCCAAAGCAAACTGGGTTCGCCGCTGGGCTACGACTTGTGGGCTCAACCCTTGCGCCGTGCCACCCTTGAACGGGCCGATCAGCACGGCGGCATGGCGGTATCGCAGCCGATGCATTTGGTCAGTATCGAACCGGCCTATGCGCGTGGCGTGCTGCTGGTCGCACCAGTATTGCTGCGCAAGACGGGGGTGAAACCGTACGGATATGTCATGGCCGTGATCAGCATGCATCAGTTGCTGGCGGACGGGCTGCCGGACACTGGCCGTGACTATCTTTCGGTGCGCATCCTCGACTTATCCACAGACGATCAGCACGAAGTGCTTTATGAGTCCCCCAACACGCCGGCGCCCAGTGAGTTGTCCGCGACTCGGCTGTTGCGGCTTGCCGACCATGACTATCAAGTCGATATTCAGCCCAGCGATGCCTTCCTGCGAGCCAATCACTCTTCGGTGACCACCCTGGTGGTGCTGGGCGGCTTGCTCAGTCTGTTGCTAAGCGCCTTGCTCTATGTGCTGGTCAGTCAGCGTCAACGGGCGCTGAAAATGGTCGAGCAACGGACCCAGGAACTGCGCGCCCGTGAGCAGGAGTTGCGCGGCACCCATGGCCAGTTGCGTGGCGTGCTGAATGCCGCGACCCAAGTGGCGATCATCGCCACTGACCTGCGTGGGGTTATCCGCACCTTTAATGCCGGGGCAGAGCAAATGCTTGGCTACACCAGCATCGAGGTGGTGGGCCATATGACTCTGGAAAACCTGCACCTGCCCCGAGAGCTCCTGGCACGTTCGGCGGAGTTGAGCGCGCGCTATGGCAAACCGATTCCGACCTGCCAGGCGATGTTGGTCGAGGGCGGCGAGGAGGGCGGTCACGAAGCGCGGGAATGGACGCTGCTGCGTAGCGACGGCAGCCATTTGACGGTGAACATGCTGGCAACCCCGGTCCTCGACGAGCAAGGCTTGTGGGTCGGGCACCTGGCGATCTGTATCGACATCACTGAACGCAAGCGGGTCCACGAGGCCCTGGCGGCACGGGACCTGTTGTTGAAGAAACTCAGCGCCCATGTGCCCGGCGGGATCTACCAATTCAAGATGGAGTTCGATGGGCGCTTCAGTGTGATCTACGCCAGCGACGGTATTCGCGAGATCTACGAACTTGAACCGGATGTGCTGTTGTTCAATGCCGAAGCGATTTTCACGCGGATTCATCCGCAGGACACCACCCGGGTCCGCGCTTCGATCCGGGCGTCGGCGGACACCCTCAGCCCTTGGCGCGAGGAGTACCGCGTGCAGCTGCCCCTGCGCGGCCTGCGTTGGGTTCGTGGCGAGGCGACACCGGAGGAATTGCCCGGTGGCGGCGTGCTCTGGCACGGCTACATCTCGGACATTTCCGATTTGAAACGGGTGGAAGAAGAACTGCGGGCGCTATCGATCACCGACTCGCTGACCGGGATCCACAACCGCCGCTATTTCCAGGAGCGCCTGACCACCGAAATGGTCCGGGTCGAACGCGGTGGCGGCGAGCTGTCGGTGATCATGCTCGATATCGACCATTTCAAACGCATCAATGATCAGCATGGCCACGCTGTCGGCGATCGGGTGTTGCAGATTGTGTGCGAACGCATCGGCCATCGGCTGCGACGCACTGACGTGTTCTGTCGCCTGGGTGGCGAGGAGTTCATGGTGCTTTGCCCGGACATCAACGGCGAGCATGCCCATGTCCTGGCCTTGCAGCTGTGGCAAGGGTTGCGCAGTTCGCCGATCGAAGGCGTCGGGACAGTGACCGCGAGTTTCGGGATTGCCAGTTGGCGAGTCGGGGAGGGCGCGGATGCGCTGCTGCTGCGGGCGGATTCGGGGGTATATGCGGCGAAACTGGCAGGACGGGATCGGGTAAAAGGGGAGATGAACTAGGCGATTCTGCGGTGAATTGAAAAGATCGCAGCCTTCGGCAGCTCCTACGGGGTCATGTGTACACCTGTAGGAGCTGCCGAAGGCTGCGATCTTTTGATTTTAAAGGTTAGAGCACCGAAGCCGTTTCCGGCAGTTTCGGCTGGCGATACAGGTCCAGCAGCACCTGATCCAGCACCGACGACGCGCCAAACGGTGCCTTGTCGTTGAGGATCGCCACCACCGCCCAGGTATTGCCGTTGATGTCGCGGCTGAAGCCGGCAATTGCCCGCACGGTATTCAGGGTGCCGGTCTTGATGTGCGCCTCACCGCGCATCGCCGTGGTCTTCAGGCGTTTGCGCATGGTGCCGTCGGTGCCGGCAATCGGCATCGAGCTGATGAACTCGGCCGAATACGGGCTTTTCCAGGCCGCTTGCAGCATGCCGGCCATTTCACGCGCACTCACCCGTTCCGCACGGGACAGGCCGGAACCGTTTTCCATCACCAGGTGCGGCGCGGTGATGCCTTTCTTCGCCAGCCACTGACGCACCACACGCTGTGCAGCCTTGGCATCGTCACCGTCGGCCTCAGTGCGGAACTGCGCGCCCAGGCTCAGGAACAGCTGCTGGGCCATGGTGTTGTTACTGTATTTGTTGATGTCGCGGATGATTTCCGCCAGGTCCGGCGAGAAGGCCCGAGCCAGGACCTTGGCATCTTTAGGTGTTGGCGCCAAACGGTCCACGCCCTGAATACTGCCGCCCAGTTCCTTCCAGATCGCTCGCACGGCGCCTGCGGTGTAGGTCGCGTGGTCGAGCAGCGACAGGTAAGTCTGGGAACTGCAGCCCTCACCCAACTGGCCGCCAACCGTCACGGTCACGCTGCCATCGGCCTGGGTCACCGGGTTGTAACGCACGCCACCGGTGCATTGCTTGGAGTTGACGGCTTTGACCTGGTTTTCGATGCGAATGGTGGCAATCGGCGGTTCCACCGACACCAGCACCCGGCCGTTGTCGTTACGCGCCACAAAGCGCAGGGCCTTGAGGTTGACCATCAGCGCGTCGGGTTTGACCAGGAACGGCTTGTTATCGTCATTGCCGTCGTCGTTGAACTGCGGCAATTGCGGCTGTACGAAGAAATTGCGGTCCAGCACCAGATCGCCGGTGATTTGCGTCACACCGTTGGCGCGCAGGTCACGCATCAGCAACCAGAGTTTTTCCATGTTCAGCTTCGGATCGCCGCCGCCCTTGAGGTAGAGGTTACCGTTGAGGATGCCGCCGCTGAGGGTGCCGTCGGTGTAGAACTCGGTTTTCCACTGGTGGTTTGGGCCGAGCATTTCCAGCGCCGCGTACGTGGTGACCAGTTTCATGGTCGAGGCCGGATTGACCGAGACGTCAGCGTTGAAAATGGTCGGGGTGCCAGGGCCGTTGAGCGGGATCATCACCAGCGACAGGGCGTTGTCCTGCATCTTGCTGGCCTTGAGGGCTTTTTCAACGTTGGGCGACAGCGAGGTGTTGATCGGAGCGGCGGAAACAGAGAAGGCCAGCGGGAGCAGAAAACCGGCCAGCAGCAATGGACGCAAAGATTTGATCATGTGAAATAAAACCCTACAGCCGAGGGGGAAAAAGACGAGGGCATGAAGATAAATTCCCTCAGTGGTCATGAAAGTGTCGGCATTATGCCCCAAGGTGTAGCGGCTTGTGCCGTACCCTGGTCCTCTAATCCGCTATTTTTTTACCGACGGTAGGGCTTGCAACCCAGAGAGACGGGCAATCGGCGCCTTAAACTGCTAAAGTGCCGCCCGTTATTACTTATGAGGATTGTTCCAATGGCGACTAACCGTTCCCAGCGTCTGCGCAAAAAACTGTGCGTCGATGAATTTCAAGAGCTGGGTTTCGAACTGAACCTGGATTTCAAAGAAGATTTGGCTGATGAAGCCATTGATGCTTTCCTCGACGCGTTCCTGAAAGAAGCCATGGAAGCCAACGGTCTGGGCTATGTTGGCGGCGACGACTTCGGTCTGGTTTGCCTGCAGAAGCGTGGCTCGGTGTCCGAAGAGCAGCGTGCCGCTGTTGAAGCCTGGCTCAAAGGCCGCAGCGAATTGACCGAAGCGACTGTCAGCCCGCTGATCGACGTCTGGTACCCGGAAAAGCCGATCAATCCGGTAGCTTGATGTTCTAAAAAACGGCGACCCAAGGGTCGCCGTTTTTTTGCTTCAGGCTTTACGCCAATTCAGAATCACCAGCGTCAACACCCCTGCCACAATCCCCCAGAACGCCGAACCGATGGAAAACAGCGTCAGCCCCGACGCCGTGACCATAAAGGTAATCAGCGCCGCTTCACGTTCCTTCACTTCGCTCATGGCGATGCTCAAGCCGTTGATGATCGAGCCGAACAACGCCAGCGCCGCAATCGACAGCACCAACTCTTTCGGCAGCGCGGCAAACAGCGCCGCCAGTGTCGCGCCGAACACCCCGGCAATCCCGTAAAAAATCCCGCACCAGACGGCCGCCGTGTAGCGCTTGTTGCGATCTTCATGGGCATGCGGCCCGGTGCAAATCGCCGCGCTGATGGCTGCCAGGTTGATCCCGTGGGAACCGAACGGCGCCAGCAGCAACGAAGCGATGCCGGTGGTGGTGATCAGCGGCGAGGCCGGCACGGTGTAACCGTCGGCGCGCAGCACGGCGATGCCGGGCATGTTCTGCGAGGTCATTGCCACGACAAACAGCGGAATGCCGATGCTGATGGTCGCGGCGAGGGAGAAGTGCGGCGTGGTCCAGACCGGCGTCGCCAGTTCCAGATGAAAACCGCTGAAGTCCAGCAGACCCATGAACCCTGACAGCGCCGTGCCGATCAACAGCGCGGCCAGAACGGCATAACGTGGCGACAGACGTTTGACCGCCAGATAAGTGAAAAACATGCCTAATACCAGCGCGGTGCGATGCTGCGCAGCGACGAAGATTTCGCTGCCGATCTTGAACAGAATCCCCGCCAGCAAAGCCGCCGCCAATGACGCCGGAATCTTTTTCACCAGTCGTTCAAAGCTGCCGGTCAAACCACAAATCGTCACCAGCACCGCGCAGGTAATGTAGGCGCCAATGGCTTCGCCGTAGGTCACACCGCCCAGACTGGTGATCAACAACGCCGCGCCGGGGGTCGACCAGGCGATGGTGATCGGCGTGCGGTAACGCAGGGACAGGCCAATCGAGCATACCGCCATGCCAATCGAGATCGCCCAGATCCACGAGGAAATCTGCCCGCTGGTCAGACCCGCCGCTTGCCCGGCCTGGAACATCAGGACCAGGGAGCTGGTGTAACCGGTCATCATCGCGATGAAGCCGGCAACGATCGCAGAAGGCGACGTATCGGCAAAAGGGCGGAGCTGCGTGTGCGTGACGTCGTTCATGACAGCGGTGTTCCTTGTTCTGATGAAGATGTCCGAAACGCCGCTGAACCCTGTGGGAGCGGGCTTGCTCGCGAAGGCGGTGTGTCAGTCAAAGCAGATGTCGACTGATACACCGCCTTCGCGA
>NZ_VOBM01000040.1:0-59495 GCF_008370005.1 Pseudomonas sp. ANT_J28 | reverse complement strand
CGGCGACAGAGACTTCAGACTAACAATGCAAACCTGCGTCGCTGCGCTCCGACTGCCTGTCCGAATGAGCGTGGAATGAGTGTCCGGATGTTGGTGGGCTGAGTGTCCGGATGGCGTGGAATCCGCACAAGGCTCTCGGGAAGCAGGTGCTTTGACCTCGATGCGCGCCTTGAATGAAGCGTTTCATACCCGTCTCTTGAGTTGACCCTTTCGAAAATAATAGCAAAAATGCGTGACTGGAGGGTCTGTGGCAAAGCCTACCCGACGGCCATTTTTGAGGTGCTGACGATGACTCGAATACAGGTTGTAGGGATTGAGTTAGGTGAGGTTACGAGTTCCAGAGAGCTTCATTCTACCTTGAGGGATGCGCTCGGATTCCCTGGCTGGTACGGCTGTAATTGGGATGCGTTCTGGGATGCAATTACAGGACTTGTACAGATGCCCGCGCAACTGAAAATTTCAGGGTGGGTTAATTTATCCAAGCGTTTGCCAAGGGATGCGGAACTCATGCAGAAATGTCTTGCAGACATGACGATTGAGTATCCAGAACTGGCATCAGATGTGGAGTTCGACTAAACATTTTTTTCAAGCCGGCATCCGGCAAGAACCACTTACAACGCCAGCTACACGCGGAATAATTTTTTATCAGATCCGGCTGCGAGATCCTTTGCTCAGTGTCATTGGCTTAGCTATCTGTTTTTACACATTCTGGGCCAGAAGCAGACGTTCAAACCAATGCCGTTCGACGAGGGCCAGCCCTGCCAACAACCACGAGAACCACACGGTTGGTATCAGTTCCTGCGGCAGTTTGATCCCGACTTCATAGGCCCTCATGCCGTCACAGGCGTGGCACTCACCTCATGCTTTGAGAGGCGCCGAAGATTCCCGTCAGGTGCTGGAGGCCTGCCGAACCTCGATTCCCAGGCTGGCGAAAGAGTATTGAGCACGCCAAGGGTGTCGCCGGCCTAAACCAGCAACGCGTGCTTCAACACCGAGTCGGTCGTAGTTTGATAGTGGCTCGACAGCAGCTCGCACGCCTTGTCGACGTCCTTGGCCAGCGCAGCATCCATCAGCTGTCGGTGTTCGTGGGGAACATCCCGTTGGCTGCTCTCTTTGTAATGCATCGACAGAAAGCGATACCGCGCCGTCTGATCGCGCAGTGCCGTGCACAAACGCAGCAATGTTGGCGAATTGCAGCTTGAAATCAGCGCCTGATGGAACAGTTCATGGGCGTTTTCCCATTCGGGCTTGAGCAAGCGCTCGGGGCCTTCGACGATGGTGAGGCGATCAAGACGGTGATGCGCAGCCAGAACCCGACTCTCCCACTCCACGTCCCCTTGGCGAATGGAGTCGGCCAAAGCTTTGCATTCTATGTGTAGCCTAGCGACCGTGATGTCGGCGATTTCCGCTGCGGAAATTCGACCAACACTGAAACCTTTCTGATCTGCCGCAGAAACGAAACCGCTGCTAGCCAGGCGCGACAAGGCTTCACGTAGCGGAATGACGCCTACGTCGTAAGCCTCGGCCAGTTCCTTGAGACGCAGGCGACTGCCCGGGGCCAGATGGCCGTTGATGATGTCCTGGCGAATCCTGGCTTCGAGTTGCGAGGCCATGGTGCGCTTTTCGGCGGGCTCCGCGGATTGCCAGTTGATCAGAGGGGAATTCACGCTCGACTCCTTTTTACGCTGTCTGTGCGAATCATACACAGACTTCAAAATTTCTCACATTCGATAAAATATATATTTTTATATTGACGATATATTTTTTTAGCCCTAGCTTTATGGCTACACGGTCGGCAGCCCATCACACCGGCCCTTTTCACTCCAACAAGAGAAACCGCCATGCGCTACGTTCGCTTCCTCAATCAAGGTCAACCTGTCCTGGGTGTCGTCACTGCCGAAGGTGTACGCGTTCTGGGTGCTGAGTCGCTTGAGTCCCTGTTGGCCCGCGGCGTGGACCTGACCACACACGGCGCCGAAGCCAACGGCGTACTGGTTGAGATTGCCGAAGACGCCTACCTGCCCCTGATGGCGCGTCCGACCAAGATCGTGTGCGTGGGTCTGAACTATGCCGACCACACCAAGGAATCGCCGTACGCCCAACCTGATTACCCGACGCTATTCCCACGCTGGAACTCCAGCCTGACCGCCCACAACAAACCGCTGATTCGTCCACGGGTATCCGACAGCCTCGACTACGAGGGTGAAATGGCCGTGGTGTTGAAAAGTGGCGGCCGTCACATCAGCAAGGAAGAGGCCCTGAGCCATGTTGCCGGCTATGCGTTGTTCAACGAGGGATCAGTGCGCGAGTACCAGTTCATTTCGCCGCAGTGGACCGTCGGCAAGAACTTCGATAACACCGGTGCATTCGGCCCGGTGCTGGTCACCGCCGATGAATTGCCTGCAGGCGGCAAGGGTTTGCTGCTGGAAACCCGGGTCAACGGCAAGGTTGTGCAATCGGCCAACACCAACGACATGCTGTTCGATGTGGCAACCATCATTTCGACCTTGAGCGAAGCGGTAACCCTGGAAGCCGGCGACGTGATCGTCAGCGGCACCCCGGCAGGCGTCGGTTTTGGCATGAACCCAAAGGTGTACCTGAAGGCCGGCGATGTGGTCGAAGTGTCTATCGAGGGTATCGGCAAGCTGGTCAACCCGGTGGTCGACGAAGCCTGATTACACTGATTCACTCTTGCGCAGGGCCGCCCGACAGCCCTGCGTACAATAATTACAATAATTGAAAATGGAGGCAATCATGAGCGTGTCCCATGGTGTGCATTCAATCGATCACTACGCACTGAACGTTCCATCGCTGGACGAAGCCTGCCAATTCTTTGAAAGCTTCGGCCTCGATGTGGAACGTCAACCGGACCAGCTCTTGCTGCGGGCTGCCGACGGCCATGTGTGGGCGAAAATCCTGCCCGCCGCCGCCAAATCCATGGCCTATCTGAGCTTCAATTGCTACGAGCAGGATTTCACCGCGCTCCGCCAGCAGATCGAAACGGCGGGTGGGCGATTTGAAGATCATCCGGGCGACGGCATCTGGTTCCGCGACCCGGATGGCAACCTGTTGCAAGTCAAGGTCGGCGAAAAAACCATGCCTGACCAGAAGACGGCCCACCTTAGCAGCAGCACCCCGGCCAATAACCGTGGCGCAACCACGCGCGATGGACAGGCCCTCATCCGTCCGCGTCGCCTGTCCCATGTCCTGCTGTTCACGCCGGATGTCCTCGGCGCCCTGCACTTTTACGAACAAGCGCTGGGCCTGAAGCTTTCCGACAAGTCGTTGGACATCATCGCCTTCAGCCACGCGCCCCACGGCTGCGATCATCATCTGGTGGCCTTCGCCAAGAGCAGCGCCAAAGGCTGGCACCACGCGGCCTGGGAAGTCGACAACATCAATGAAGTCGGCGCCGGCGCGTCACAGATGGCCGCTGCAGGGCACGCGAAAGGCTGGGGCACCGGTCGTCATTGCCTGGGCTCGAACTACTTCCACTACGTGCAGGACCCGTGGGGTTCGTTCTGCGAATATTCGGCCGACATCGACTACATCGATCAAGGCGTCGAATGGCCCGCCGGCGATTTCCCCCCGGAAAACTCCCTGTATCTGTGGGGGCCGAACGTACCGGACAACTTCATTTTCAATACTGAAGCGGACACTCCGGCACCGGCCTGAGCCCCCTCTAACCATCCTGAATTCCTGCATCGCGCGATTCCACTGAACCGCGCGACGGGCCCGGCCATGTCCGGAAATCATTGCGCAGTACACGAGGCACAGTCATGAATCAGCAAACAACAGTCGATGTCGCCATCGCCGGTTACGGTCCTGTCGGCCAGACCCTGGCCATTCTGTTGGGTCAGATGGGTTACTCGGTCGCCGTATTCGAACGCTGGCCCGCGCTTTATCCACTGCCCCGCGCAGTGTTTTACGATCATGAAATCCGCCGCATTTTCCTTTCTATGGGGCTTGGTGAAGAGCTGGCAAAAATCTCCCAGCCATCGGCGCGCTATCAGTGGTTCAACGCCGACTGGAAAGTATTGGTGGAAATCGACTGGTCTGCCGAATCCATCAGCGACGGGCCGTTCGGCTACCTGTTCAACCAGCCCTCGCTGGAAGCTGCACTGGACCGCAAGGCCAAGAGCATCGGCAACGTGCAGATTCATCAGGGATGGGAAGCCACTGCGCTCAAGCAAGACGCGAATGGCTGCGACATGGTGCTCAATCGAGTGATTCGCCAGGACGGAAAATTTTCCCTTGGCGAAGAACAGCAAAGCGTCCGCGCTCGCTACGTGATCGGTGCCGACGGTGCCAACAGTTTCGTGCGCCAGTCGCTGGACATTGAATGGCAGGACCTGGGCTTCCAGGAAGACTGGCTGGTGGTCGACCTGCAGCCAAAACCTGGTGTGCAACTGGACGTGCCGGACATCGGCCAATGGTGCAACCCCGAGCGCCCGACCACCATGGTGCCCGGTGGCCCTGGGTATCGCCGCTGGGAATTCATGCGCCTGCCTCACGAAACCATCGAAGACCTGCAAAACACCGACAAGGTCTGGTCGCTGCTGTCGCGCTGGGTCACGCCGGACACCGCCGATCTGGTGCGCCACGCGGTCTATCAGTTCCGTTCGCGCATTGCCTCGAACTGGCACAGTGGCCGGGTGCTGCTGGCCGGCGACGCGGCCCACGTGATGCCGCCGTTCATGGGCCAAGGCATGTGCTCGGGCATTCGCGATGCATGGAATCTGTCCTGGCGCTTGGACCTGCTGCTGCGCGGCCTGGCCGATAACACCCTGCTGGACAGCTACACACTGGAGCGCAAACCGCAGATCCGCGCGGTGATAGAAGCCTCGATGGCCATGGGCAAAGTGGTGTGCGTGTCAGATCCAGTAAAAGCCGCTGAGCGTGACGCGGCGTATTTGAGTGGCAACGTTGCACCTCTGCCGCCGTTCCCCGGTTTGACGGATGGACTTTTGCAAGAGGGTGGTCAATTGCGCGGCATTCTTGGAGTTCACGGCTCGATTGAAATCGGCGGCAAGGTCGGGCGCTACGACGATGTCATCGGCCGCGGTTTCCACTTGCTCGTCAGGGGCAACGAAGACCCTCTGACGCAACTCGATGCGCAACTTCTGAAGTTCATCAGCGAATACGAGCTCAAGGTCGTGCGACTGGCCACTGTTGCCGACAGTGCCAAGGGCATCTATCGCGACGTATCCGGCAAGTATTTGCAGTTCATGGCCGAGGCCGGGCTCAAAGCCCTCGTCGTGCGCCCCGACTACTACTGCTACGGCGGTGTGGCTGAGCTGGCGACACTACCGAAATTGCTCGGGTCTCTACGCCAGCAGTTGCAACAAAGCACCCGCCACAACGCTGTCGATGACGACGCGAAGGCCTGTCACGTCTGACACCGATCTGCCGGGGGCACGGATGCCCCTTCCCTCTAAAACTCTGACAATAAAAACAAGAGACAGACTATGCACAACATCAAGGTGAAAACGCTTGGTGCGGTTCTGGCCGCCTTCGCGACGCTCAACGCTCACGCCGCACAAACCCCTGATACCGGAGAAGGCACGCTGTTTCGCAGCCTTTTCGGTGACACGCTGGAAAAGGACTACGGGATCACAGTCTCCGGTCTGTTTGACGTTGGCTACTCGCGCAATAACCGCTCGACCCACGACGAGCGTCAGGATGGCTTGAGCAACCTGCCGTTGGTGGGCTTCGCCGATGAAGGCCTGGAATGGGGCAGCCTGCACCTGTTCGTCGACAAGGCACTCAAGGGTGACATGATCCCGCGTATCACCCCCCTGCCCGGCCCGGCGCCGACCGAGGCGTCCTTCGGTTTCACCTTCGAAATGAACTACGGCCGCAATGCGCAATTCGCCCGTACCCAAGGCTGGGACATGCATTGGGATGTCAACTCGCCGGGCGACGACGACCCCGCGAAGGCCCAGCGGGACAAACAGAAATTCCTCGCCATTCCCAATATCGCCGCGACGGCTTACTTGCCTTACGGCCCCGGCATCACGGCCATGGCCGGGGTTTTCGGCCCGGCGCTCGGTTATGAAATCCCTCCGAACATTCGTGCCGCGCGCAACCCGTTCGCTAGCAAGACCTACGCCTTTGTCAGCGAGCCCGGCACGGTCGGCGGCGTCCAGCTCGGTTCACGCCTGTACAACGGCGAGTCAGGCATTCTCGGCGTAGAACTGGGTGTGGTGCAGGGCTGGAACAACCTGCGCGACAACAACGACAGCAAGTCGCTGATGGGGGCCGTGCGTTGGCGCACCGCCGATATGCAGACCTGGATCGACTACGAGTTCATCCTCGGCGATGAGCAGAACGACAGCTTCAGCGACGTGCAGGCGCCGACGTCACGCCTGGTGTCGGCAGACGGCCAGTTCAAGCAACAACACTCGCTCAACGGCTGGCACCGCTTCGACTCGAACTGGTCGATGGGCGCCGAAGTGGTCTACGGCCATCAGGGCGGCGACGGCAAAGCCAGCACCGTCGACATTATCAACGGTCCCGGTTTCGATGGTGCGCATTGGTGGGGCGCCAACGCCGTGCTCACTTACCAACAACGACCTGACCTTTCGTACTCCGTACGCGCCGAGCATTTTGCCGACCCTGACGGTTTCATCCTGCTGCCCGTCTCCACCGCCCGCGGAAACTTCAACGCCGTCACCGCCGGCCTGCGTTATGACCTGAACAAGTACATCTCGCTGCGTCCCGAAGTGCGTTACGACGTGTTCGATGGCAATGCCGACGATCACCTGTTTGGCTCCGGTCGCGACCGCACGCAATTGACCGGGTTGGTTGAAGCACTGGTTTATTTCTGAGCCCCTGGCAGCCGGGTTGCTGATGCGGCTGCCTCCATTAACTCCATCCGAGTAACAACCATGAACAACAATAAGCATGCGTGGGATGTTCGCTACGAGTTCAAAGCGGTGGCCTTGCTGGCGCTAGGTTTCGGTCTGGTGGGCCTGGATCGATTCATCATCCTGCCGCTGTTCCCGGTAATGATGAAAGACCTCGGCCTGAACTATCAGGACCTCGGCAATGTGACCGCAGTCCTGGGGTTGGCCTGGGGCATTTCTTCGATTTTCATGGGAAGGCTGTCCGATCGCATCGGCCGGCGCAAAGTCCTGATCCCAGCCGTTCTGGTGTTCTCGTTACTCGCAGGGCTTTCCGGCCTGGCAACCGGTATCGGCGGGCTGATGCTGATTCGCGCAATCATGGGCATCTCCGAAGGCGCCTTCACGCCGACGGCACTGGCGGCCACGGCAGAGTCATCGCACCCTGCCCGGCGCGGCATGAACATCGGCATCCAGCAGGCGTTTTTCCCGATCCTGGGTCTGGGCCTCGCGCCAATTCTAGCCACCCAGCTACTGCAGGTAGTGCCGTCCTGGCGCTGGGTCTTTGTGATTGTGTCGTTGCCGGGTTTCCTGTTGGCCCTGGCGATGTATCGACACCTGCGGGAAACCCGCGCCGTGCCGCCGCCAAAAGTCGAAAGTCGCACAGGCGCCGATCAGCCGGGCTGGCTGGATGCCCTGCGCTTTCGCAATGTATGGCTGAACATCGTCGGCATGTTTTGCATGCTCACCTGCCTGTTCGTCATCAGCGTGATGATGCCCAACTACCTGATGGACTATTTGCACCTGCAAGTGCAGCAGATGGGGTTTGTGATGTCGGCGATCGGGCTCGGTGGTTTTCTCGGGCAGTTGATCATGCCGGCAGTGTCGGACCGTATCGGCCGCAAACCGGTGGTGCTGATCTCGTTCGTGGCTACAGGAGTTTTTCTATGGCTACTGATGGGCACGGGCGCCGAACCGGTGAAATTATTCGGGTTGCTGTTCCTGACGATCTTTTTCAACTTCAGCATGATCTGCATGACCGTCGGGCCGCTCACCAGTGAGTCCGTTCCAGCGGCGCTGACCTCCACCGCTACCGGGCTCGTGGTGGGAATCGGTGAGATTTTTGGGGGTGGCGTAGCGCCGGCCATCGCGGGGTATATCGCCCAGCACCACGGCATCGAAAACACTATGTACCTGGCACTCGGCGCTGTGCTGGTCGGGTTACTGGTCGCAACCTGTTTGCGTGAAACGGCACCCGCAAGAACTTCTACACCTGCCGCCGAGGGCATCGACAGCGTTTAACACATTCACTCCTCCCGGGGAGCGACAGGATGTCGGAATGGGCGTGTCTGCATGCAGCGACACGCCCCGTCATGCACAAGGTGTGCATGCCAGTGCCGAGTGCCACGATCACTCGGCACTGATCTACCCCTAAAGCCTTTCATTGAAACAACGGCGCCGGCCACAAGCTGGCGCCGAATCGTTCCTTCTTTGAGGAAAATCCGTTGTTTTTCAGAAAAATGAAATTGGCACCGCGCTCGATTTTTGGCTTTGGCCTGTTTGGCCTGGTCGTTCTGCTGCTTGGGTTGTTCTCGTTGAGTATGGTCAAGCAAATGAGTGTGCAGTCCGACGCGATCAGAGAGGTCTGGGTGCCTGGAATCATCCGGTTGGCGGCGCTGAACAATGCGGAAGATCGAGCGGGAATCATGACCTTCCGCATGGTCGTCCTGCGGGACCCGGCGGCCCTGTCAGCCAATCAGAATTCGCTGATGCAAGTACTCGAAAATGTTCGTCAGCAGCAAGAGGCGTTTACCGCGCAACTTCGGCAACCGTCCGAGCGGGAGATTTTCCAACGCTATTTGGACGCTTCGACAGCGTTCCGTCATGAACAGCTCGAGGTCATCCGGCTGGCAGGCGAAGGTCAGCGCCAGGCAGCCACTGATATTCTCAATGGCCCTATCGACAAATTCGCCATGGAACTGGGCACTCGCTCCGGTCAATTGCTGGATTTTTATCTGCAGCAATACCAACAGGTGGCCGAACTCGAACAACAAACCCGCCAGCGTGTGGTGACGGGAGTCATCGCAGCCATTGCCCTCGCCGCACTGTTGACGGTCACGCTGGCGACGTTCTACACCCGGAGCATCAACCAGCCACTGCTCGATGCACTCAAGGTCGCGCAGAATATCGCACGCGGTGACCTGACATCCGCCATCAACGATACGGGCAAGGACGAACCGGCCTTATTGCTTCAGGCGTTGAAGACCATGCAGGTTCATCTTCACGACACTGTTTTGCGCATCACCGACTCGTCCACCCAACTGGCGCTGTCTTCGCAGCAGTTTCATGGCGTGATCGCGACAACGTCCAACGGACTTCAGGAGCAGAACAAGGAAATAGAACAGGCCGCCACGGCAGTCAACGAAATGACCGTTGCCGTTGATGAAGTGGCGAGACACGCATCGGCAACGGCCCTTGCGTCACGAACCACCAATGCGGCGGCGCAAACCGGAAAATCACGAGTCATGGAGACCCTTGAGTCGCTCTCGATGTTGACGGAGGGCATCTCGATCACCGCCGATCGTGTCCAGGAGCTTGCGAGGAGTGTGTCCGGGATCAATCGGGTGCTTGAAGTGATACGGTCAATTGCCGAGCAGACCAACCTGTTGGCACTCAACGCCGCCATTGAAGCCGCCCGGGCTGGCGAAGCGGGTCGCGGGTTCGCCGTCGTCGCCGAGGAAGTCAGGGCATTAGCGTTCAGGACTCAGCAATCGACCGGGGAGATCGAGCTCATGGTCAGCTCGGTGCGCAGCGTGGCGACACACGCGCTGTCGTCCATGCGACTGAGTACCGATCGTGTCCATTCGACCCTGGGCATTGCCCGGGAAGCGGACTCTGCACTGCATGAGGTCACCGTTGCGGTGGAGACGATCAGCCAGATGAACGTAGTCATCGCCAGCGCTTCAGAACAACAGACTTTGGCCTCCCGGGAAATCGACCGCAGCCTGGTCAATATTCGGGAGCTGTCTGTAAAAACCTCGGCCAGCGCGGTACAGATACACTCGACTAGCGAAGAGTTGTCACAGCTGGCCGCAGGGCTGCGCGGACACATTGATAGATTTCGCATCTAGTCCGGTTATTTCTGCATTTTTTCTGCAAGGTTTTTCAGATGATCGAATTCCATCAAGTCACGGCCTATCAGCAACAGACCCGAGTGCTCGACCAGTTGTCGTTAAAGATCGGACCGCAGGAGCGCGTGGCTATTGTGGGCCCCAACGGCGCGGGTAAAAGCACCCTGCTGAAACTGATCAACAGGGAGCTCTACCCCGTCGCCCAGGACGGCAGTTACCTGAAGCTGTTCGGCAGCGAGACCCTGAACCTGTGGCAATTGCGGAACAGGATCGGCTTCGTGTCGCAGGATCTGCAAGAGGATTACACGCCCTACACCAGCGCACTGGACGTTGTGGTTTCCGGCTTTTTCGGCGCCATCGGCCGTCATGTGCACCTGCAACCGACCGAGCTGCAGGTCGAGCAGGCTCGCGCCATGATGACCCGCTTGGGGATTTCGCAGGATGAATCCCGCATGTTCCAACGCCTTTCCACCGGCCAGAAAAGACGCCTATTGCTGGCCCGAGCGCTGGTGCATCAACCCCAGGCGCTGATTTTCGATGAGCCGGCCAACGGCCTCGACATGGGTGCGAGCCTGGCCATGCTGACGCTGCTGCGGGGCTTTTGCAGTGAGGGCCGATCGTTGCTGATCACCACCCACCACGTTGACGAGATCATTCCGGAAATCGAGCGTGTGGTGCTTATCAAACAGGGGCAGATTGTTGCCGACGGCGCCAAATCCGAACTATTGACCAGCGCACGCTTGTCGGACCTCTATCAGACCCCGTTGCGCATCAGCGAGAAAAACGGCTGGTATCGCTGCTGGCACGATTGAGGATTCAGTGCGCCGCAGACGCCACGCCACCTTGATGTGCAACCCTCAAAAACGCACGCACCGCACCGCCGATTTCATTGACGCGGCTGATGAGCAGCAAGTCGGTATGCGGCTCCACATCGTCGAATGGACGATACGTCAGGCCCGGAATCGTGACTTGCATCAAGGGCGCCGGCACCATGGCGACACCCATACCAGCCGCCACCAACGCCAGTACGCTCAAGGTGCTGGTGGTCCGTTGAACCTTAGGCTCGCGTCCCAGCGCCTTTCGCAGCCCGGCCAGCATGTATTCATCGGCGCCGTGGGCGGCGTAAATGATCAAAGACTCGGCGCCGAGCATTGGCACGCGCAAAGTTTTCTGGCTCGCCAGGGGATGGTCCTCCGGCAAGGCGACGACCAGCGGCCATGTGCCGATTCGCTCAAACAAAAGTTCGCTATCGTGGGCCTGACCGCCATGACTGGGCGCGTAACCCAGGTCCAGCTGACCGTTTTGAATGGCCTCGACCTGCAACTGCGGCGCCAACTCGCGCAGGATCACTTCAGCATCCGGGTAAGCCGCGCGAAAAGCGCGGACGTCGGCCATCAACCGTCCACTGAATACCGCATTGCCGGCGAAGCCGATACGCACCGTGCCCATCTCTCCCCGCAGGCATCGCTGCACCACACGCTGGGCATGCGCGGCCTGATCAAGGGTGCGCTGCGCTTCAGCACGCAACAGAATCCCGGCTTCGGTGAGCTCCACGCGACGACTGGTGCGCAGGAACAACGGGCCGCCGAGCTCTTCTTCCAGCGCGCGGATCTGCATGCTCAACGCCGACTGAACGATGTGCAAGCGCTGGGCCGCCCGACCGAAATGACCTTCCTCTGCAACCGCCAGGAAATAGCGCAAATGACGCAGATCCATGTGCATCCAACCCCATCAGATTTAATGATCAATCGTTCATATCAATCTATTTGCAGTTCATTGTCGAGCAGCAGATGCTGAGTCCGACAACACACCCCTGCCGAGGACAACCATGCAGAGTTACCTGGAAGACCGACTTCAAATTACCGACTTGATCACGGGCTGGATTCACCGTGATCTGGGCCAGTGGGAGCAACTGGCTAACCTGGCGCACCCGGATGGGGTCATCGAAATTACCTGGTTTGAAGGTCCTTTCGCCGAATTCGTCGAAGGTTCCAAGCGCATGGGCAAATCCGATTTGCGCACCAAACACCTGATTGGCACCCCAGTGGTCAGTTTCAACGGCAACAAGGCTGTGGTGGAAACCAACGCGGTGATCGTTGCCGATAACGTACGGCTGAACCTGGGTTGCAGCGTGCACAACCGCTTTTATGACCTGGTGGAAAAACGCCAAGGCGTCTGGAAGTTGGTCAAGCGCCAGAGCATCTACGACATGGGCAGCTTCACGTTCCCTCAGGGCCTGGTCGAGATCGATCGTGAAACCGTGGCGCGCTACCCACGCGAATACGCGCCGCTGGCCTACCTGCTGGATAAAAGCGGCTTCCCGCTCGAGCGCGTATTCGCCACCCGTGGCAGCGAGCTAGAGCAAGCCATGCGCGCCGAGGCCAGCACCTGGCTCGCTGCCTGATCAATCTCCTTCGCCCACCTTCATAACAGAGATCTTCAATACCCAGCCACCGCTTCAATCCTGCATCCAACTCATACCGAAAATAACTACAACAGAGGTATTCGCTCGTGAACAATCAACTCGACATCAGCGTGATTGTCGAAAGGAGTCGCTTGGGCGCCTTTCAGATGCTCGTGCTCGTCCAATGCTTCCTGTGCATGGTCGTCGATGGGTTCGACATCCAGGCCATGGCCTACGCCGCTCCCAGCCTCATCGCCGAATGGGGGATCGCGAAAGCCAACCTCGGCCCAGTATTCAGCATCAGCATGTTCGGCATGTTGATCGGCTCACTTGCCTTGGGCTCGGTGGCTGACCGCGTCGGTCGCCGGCCGGTGCTGGTGACCGCTTCCCTGGTCATGGCTATCCTGATGTACTTCACCGCAAAGGCCACCACGGTTGACGGCCTGCTCGCGCTGCGCTTTTTTACTGGCATCGCCATGGGTGCCATCGTGCCCAACGTCGCCACACTGGTGACGGAATACGCACCGCGCCACAACCGCGTAATGCTGTTGACGCTGGTCTCGTCCGGCATGGTCGTCGGCGGGCTGGTCGGCGGCGCTATTGCTGCCGCACTGATTCCCACATATGGCTGGCAGGCGGTGTTTTACCTGGGCGCCATCGCCCCGTTGTGCCTGAGCCTGCTGATGTTTTTCGTACTCCCCGAATCACTGCAGTGGTGTGTTCTGCGCGGACGCCAACTCGACCGCGTGCGGGCCATACTTGCCCGCATCGAGCCCGGTCTGCAGATCAGCGAGCAGACCGTTCTGGTGATCGGTGAACCAGGCAAGAAAGGTATGGCGCTCGCTCACCTGTTTGCCGATGGCAAGCTGTTCGGCACCTTGCTGCTGTGGCTGATCAACTTCATGAACATGCTTTGCGTGTACTTCCTCGCCTCATGGACGCCGGTGCTGATGAGTGGCGCGGGCCATTCACCGTCGCAAGCGGTATTGGCCGGCACTTCAATGTGGCTGGGTGGCCTGGCGGGTGGCTGGCTGCTGGGCTGGTTTGTCGACCGGCGCGGCTTCGGCGCCGTGCTGGTGCCCACGTTCATAGTCTCGGCCGTGGCGATCGTCCTGTTCAGCCACTTCTACACCTCGATCAATCTGGCCTACCTGAGCATTGCCGTCGCCGGTTTCGGCATCCTCGGCGGCCAAGCGGCCCTGAACGCCATGACTGCCACCTTTTACCCGACGGCACTGCGCGCCACCGGCACGGGCTGGACCCTGGGGCTCGGTCGCCTGGGAGGCATCTGCGGCCCTTTTATCGGCGCGCTACTGCTGTCTCTGCAATGGTCGACCAGTGACTTGCTGGTGGCTGCCGCGATTCCCGCCAGCATCACCGCCATCGGCATCATCGGCTTCTGGCGCCTGAATCGGACGACGGCTTTGCCGGTCACCAACTAAGCGTTCCGCACCGCGGCCAGCGGATGGCCGCATCCCGATAAAAACAAGAGAAGCCCCATGAAGAACATCAACGTCAAATCGTTCGGTGCGGTTCTGTTCGCCCTCGCCACGGGTCACTGCCTGGCTGGCCAACCGGCCGACGTCGGCGAAGGCACCGTGTTTCGCAGCATTTTTGGTGACTCGCTGGAGCGCGATTACGGCATCAAGGTGTCCGGCCTGCTGGACGCCGGTTATTCACACAACAACAATTCGTCCCATGATGATCGCGAGTCGGGGCAGACCAACACGCCCGTCGCCGGTTTCGGCGATGAAGGCTTCGAGCTCGCCAGCCTTCACCTGTTTGCCGACAAAGCGCTGAAGGCCAATTTCATTCCCCGCGTCACACCGTTGCCCGGCCCAGCGCCCACTGAAGCATCGTTCGGTTTCACCTTCGAAACCGTCTATGGCCGCAATGCGCAGCAAGCCCGCACCTACGGTTGGGATATGCACTGGGGCATCAACTCTCCTGGTGACGACGATCCAAACAAGGCCCGACGCGACAAACAGAACTTCCTCGCCGTACCTAACATCGCCGCCACTGCTTACCTGCCGTATGCCGGCGGGTTTACCGCAATTGCCGGCATTTTTGGCCCGGCGCTGGGCTACGAAATCCCGCCGAACATCCGCGCGGCACGCAACCCGTTTGCCAGCCGTTCCTACGCCTTCATGACCGAGTCCGGCGCCGTCTCCGGCTTCCTGCTGGGGAAACGCCTGATCAACAACTCCAGCATGTTGCTCGGTGCGGAGTTGGGCGTGATCCAGGGTCAAGGTAACCTGCGCGACAACAACGACAGCAAGGCCGTGCTTGGTGCACTGCGCTGGCGCACGCCCGATATGAATACCTGGATCGACTATGAGTTTCTCGTCGGCGATTCACAAAACGACAGTCGCAACGACATCCAGACGCCTCGTGGTCGCCTGATCTCCCCTGACGGCCAGTTCAAGCAGCAGCACTCGCTCAATGGTTGGCACAAGTTCAATGAACACTGGTCGATGGGCGGTGAAATGGTCTACGGCCGTCAATCGGGTGACGGCAAAGCATCAACTGTGGACATCGTCACCGGTCCCGGTTTCGACGGTGCACACTGGTGGGGGGCCAACGTCGTGCTGACGTATCAACAACGCAAGGACTTGTCGTTTTCCGTACGAGCTGAGCATTTCGACGACCCGGACGGCTACGCTCTCTTCCCCTCTTCCATCGCTCGCGGCGCCTTCAATGCACTGACAACGGGGCTGCGCTACGACTTCAACAAGTACCTGTCACTGCGCCCGGAACTGCGCTATGACTGGTTCAATGGCCGCGACGACGCGCGTCCTTTCGGCCAGGGCGATGCACGGAGCCAACTGACCGGGACTGTGGAGGCGTTGGTGTATTTCTGAGTTTGCCATCACGGCGCGCTGAGTAGCTTATCAGCAGAAACCCTAATCGACGTCGACGGTGGATTCACCGTCGACCGCAAGCGGGATGTCTGCTGGCTTCGTTGCATCCAGCTGGAGAAATGGGATCTTCAACTTCAATCGCACGTACAACGTGACCCGGCCCGTATTTCGTGAAGGGTAGCAATTGGCCGATTCTGTTGAAAAAGTCGGATTTTCAAATGGCCTGAACTCAGGCACGACCACCACCGGAGAACCTACTCACCACATTGAGTGGTTTTTCGGCCCTTCGGTGACCTTTGCTGCTCTGTTATTGGGTTAATTTGAGGTTTTTTGCTTGGTGCAGGCGCACCTATCCCGTGACTGGTGGCCCTTGAGATGAAAATTTGGCCAGCCGTCGCAGGTTCTGCACCGCAGCGGCCAGCGTGAATTCATCCGTCGCGCCACTCATACCACGTAGCCGCAGGCGATCCAATTTCAGGATGCGCTTGAGGTGGGCAAACAACATTTCGACCTTTTTACGTTCGTGGCGAGAGCGCTGATATGCCGGCGTTGCTGCAATGCGCCGAGCCACATCGCGAGCGGCTTCAAGGACGCTGCGAGCGATCTTGCGGAGCGCAGTGTTCGGGCAGCACTTGGCTTTCATCGGACACGTAGCGCAGTCGGTCTGCCGGGATTCGGAAGATGATGGTGTTGGCTTTGGTGACGTGTGAACGCTCATTCTTGAAGGCTCGCCATTCGCTGCGCAATGGGTTGCCGGCCGGGCAGCGGTATTCCTCAGCCTCTTCATTCCAGTGGAAATCGTTGCTCGAAAAACTGTCGTTCTTGCGCTCGGTTTTGTCCCACACCGGTACATGCGGCTCGATGTCTTTTTCCTCCACCATCCAGGCCAGCATCGGTGCGGTTCCATAAGCGGTATCGCCAATGAGGCGCTCCGGCTTGATGTCGAACTGCGCTTCGACCCGTTCGATCATCGTCTTGGTGCTCTCGACTTCTGCGGTTCGATGAGCCGGTGTGGGTTCCACGTCCATGATCACGCCGTGCTCAGTGTCGATCAGGTAATTTGTGGAGTAGGCAAAAAAGGCAGGGCCACCCGGAGCGGCCGTCCAGCGGGCTAGAGGATCCGTCAGCGACAGGCGCTTCGGTAGCGTTTCGGCCAAAGCCTCTTCATCGAGGCCTTCAAGGTACTCACGCACGGCGCGGGTGCTCAGGGCCGGATCGCTCCAGTTGACCTGTTCATCTCCCGGTACGCCGCGCTGCCGACTCGCATCCGCTTTGATGATGCTGGCGTCCACGGCAAATCCTTCGCCTTTAACCAGGCCTGCGTCCATGCAGCGACGCAGCACTTCATTGAACAACCAGCGAAACAGATCACTGTCCCGAAAACGGCCGTGTCGATTGTTGGAAAACGTCGAGTGGTTGGGGACTTCATCCTCAAGGCTCAACCGGCAGAACCAGCGATACGCCTGGTTCAAATGGGCCTCTTCGCACAACCCTGCGCTCCACTCTGTGAGCGCTGCGTGAAAAGCATGTCGCCGAAACGAAAGCATTCTGTCGAAGCAAACACACTACTTTTGCTGATGCAGGTATTTTTGAATTGCATCAATTTCAAGTTTGCTTGGCTTTACACCGTTGTCAGATTTGAAGCTAGCGCTAGCCCAATGCGGCATTGGCGCCTTCAGAGGCTTCCCATGGTCGTCGATACCATTCAGCACGGCTCGCTCAAATACTTTTGATTTCCACTCACTGGCATCTCCGGCCAGCTTAGGTGCCGATCCTCCCGTGCCTCGAGGCCCGTGACAAACAATGCAGTTATCTTGAAAAAGTGTTTCTCCATCTGGCGGTGATGCCATTGCCGATGAGCAGGTGAGTAGGGCTATGAACGTCAGAAATGCGCATTTCATTTTAGGCTCCTGGCGACCCAACGATGACGTGAGCTGCTTAGGGGCGCTAAGTGAGAGCGTAGCAGGAGGCGAATGACGATGGGCGAGAGGACTTCAGGTAGCGAATCCCGACGCTGGGCCGGACTGCTTTCTCATGCGTGCTGGATTAGTTTGATCTGCCGCTGGACTGCGGTAAGCGACTCGCCAGCCTCCTTGACGGCTGATCTTATCTCATTCTTGGAAACCACAAATTTTTTGTGCCCAGTACTTAAGCTCGCTACCGTCCTTAACGTGAACTCTGATCTCGTCTGTGCCGCAAATGTGTTTGCGCTGCTCCAAAGGGCTCTCCGTGACTTGTTCATGGTGTGAGGCGATTAAAGGATTTTAGGTATTCGGCGCGTGTTCGCGCCGCTTAGCTATCCAGTCGTGCAGATCTGCAGAAAAAGCGGCCCATTTGGGTCGCTGGAGTTTTAGCGATTGACTGCTTCTGGCCGTTCTCTGCAGACCGTGGTTACAAAGCTTGCTGGTCAAACCCAATGCAATCGGTGGTCAGATCGAATGTAAACGGGTAGCCAAGTAGAGTGCAATTCCCGGTGCCCACCACCGGCCCGGCGCCCCAGCAGGACCCGAACAACGTCGTCCGCAGCGGCCCCTCGAGTGCCGCGATTGAAGCGTTCATGCGCCAGCCGGGGTTGTTTCCGTTCCCCTCGCAGTTTTCCAATGTGCTGGACCGCAACCCGTGGAAGGCGCAGATCGAAGCCTTCCTCAATCGCCACCCGGTGGGCTCGCCCGCCGAAGGTCGGCCGCCGGGAAAAGGCTGGTCGCATCAGCGCTGGAACGAGTTTTATCCTCAGGTTCAGTTCAAGACCGTGCAAATGGGCGCACGGACCAACCAGAGCTTGCGGGACAGAAAGCAACTGCACAACTACGCCAACGGCGAATTCGCCCCCGGCGGGCTCTACTACCAAACCTCGGACATCCCTGAAACCGCGGGCACCACCCGGGGCATCGACGTGCGTTTCCATTCCCGAATGCCAGTGCAGAATCACAACTCGCAGTGGACCTTCGACGGCACTTTGCCGCCAAAATTGCTGATGGTCCGCAACGGCCAACCGTTGCTGATGCGTCACTACAACGCCCTGCCGATCGACCCTGCGGCCAACGCCGGTTTCGGCCTGCACACCATCAGCACCCACGAACACAACGGCCACTCCCCCGCCGAAAGTGACGGCTATACCAACGCGTTCTTCTTTCCGGGGCAGTACTACGACTATCGTTGGCCGCTGCAATTGGCCGGTTACGACACCATCAACAGCACGGCGCAGGATCCGCGCGCAGCGTTCCCCTGCTCACCGGGCGAGACGCTGTACGTCAACGATGCCAGTCCCGGCCTGACGGCCTGCGAAAACGGCAGCAGCAAGATCCGTGGCGACTGGCGCGAAACCATGAGCACCCACTGGTTCCACGACCACATGCTCGATTTCCCGTTCAACACTGACTGCTTTCTCGGGGATCAGATCCTGGTCAACTGGCGGTGTCCTACAACCGAGTGCCATTCCACCTGATTGCCAACGACGGCAACCTCATGGAACACGCCGTGCCCTTCGACGGTAGCATGGACCTGGATGGCGATGGCGACCGGCAAGACCACAATGCAATCCTGCCGACGCTAGGCGTTGTCGAGCGCTTCGACATCATCATCAACTTTGCGAAAAACGGCATCAAAACCGGCGACAAAATCTACTTAGTCAACCTGATGGAACACCGCACGGGCAAGGGTCCGGAGAAGAATGAACTGGCCTTGGCGGACGTGCTGTCCGAAAAATACAAAGCCGTGATCAAGCAAACCAGCAAAGGGCCGCAATGGGACAAGGGCGACCCCGTGGTCGGCAAGTTTCCGCAACTGCTTGTGCAGCCCTACGCCGGCCAGGATCAGAGTCTGGACCCGGTGGCCTATGAGCCAGCCAAACCGGGCAAACCCGCTGGCAAAAAAATGATCCCGCTGCCCATCGACCGCGACAACCCGAGCGACCAGGCCAAACTCAAAGTGGCGCGGCATCGCGAGTTCATTTTCGGTCGCTCCGACGGCACCGATGAAGCCCCCTGGACGATCAAGACTGACGGCGGTATTGGCTACAACATGGACCCTCGCCGGATCAGTGCCGCGCCGCAATTGGCCAACGGTCCGACCGATGCCGGGTTCTCCGGAGACGGCACGCTCGAAGTCTGGAAAATAGTCAACGGCGGCAATGGCTGGAACCACCCGGTGCACGTGCATTTCGAAGAAGGAGTCATCCTCAGCCGCGACGGCAAGGCGCCGCCGGAATGGGAAAAATGGGCGCGCAAGGACGTCTTTCGCATCGGCGAAGGCATCGACAGTTCAGAGGATGTCGACGTGGCGCTCCACTTCCGCGAGTTCGCCGGTACCTACATGGAGCACTGCCACAACACCCAGCATGAGGACTCTTCGATGCTGTTGCGTTGGGATGTCGAACATCCGAGCCAGTTCCAATTGATGCCAACACCACTGCCAGGCTGGGACGGTGTCACCTACGTGAACTCCGTGGCGCTGCCGACTTTCCGCACCGACGATGAAGATGGCGATCACGAAGGCAAAAACAAGAAACCCGTGGCCAACCCTGACAGCGCCACCAGCAACAACGGCCTGTCGCTGACCATCAACGTGCTGGCCAACGACACCGAGCCCGACCGTCACCGTTCGCTCGGCCTTCGGGCAGGCGGTAATGGTGCCGATAGCGTCGCACTAAAGGGAGATCGGTTACTGCTGCGGCGCAACCATCCGGAACCTGATGTTGATGTCGTCGGAGACAGCAGTGTCGGCCCATTCGCCTTCACCGATTTTGAAGTCGCTGCGTTTAAGCGTTAGCCGGCCATCGAAAATCCCGATGGCGTTTTCGGCCTTCAGGAGCACCGGTACCTCCACGACACGCGTGATCCCCCTGAGTGTGAGTTTGCCGGTAATCGAGTAACGGTTGTTACCCAGGACCTTCACGCCGGTCGATGCAAACGTCGCCACTGGATACGTTGCCGTGTCGAACCAGGCTGGTTTTTTCAGTTCGCTGTTGGCGTCGCTGCTTCCGGCATCGATGCTGTCGAGCTGGATGGTGAGCGCGGCGTGGGCGGCTGACGGGTTCGTCGTGTCGAAATCAAGCGTGGCGTCAAACTTGCCGAACGTGCCGTATACCCGCGAGGAGAACTGTTTATACGTGAAGGAGATCGTGCTGGCGGTTTCATTGACCTGAGTGTATTCGACCGCCTGGACGCAAGGCAGCGCGCCGAATGCAAGGGCGGCCACCAGCACTGAGCAGGTCGGGAATCGGTGTTTCATGGGATTCTCCGGTTGGGCTCCCGTCATGAGCAGAGGCGCCGCACAGGTTAGCCAGCGACAGGTGGACTAAAGCAAAGAAACGCCGTTTATTCCACCCGCTGCTCAGACTTCCGACCACCTGTCGGCGAACGTGAGTAGCCGCCCGATACGGCCAACGTCCGGGTGTTTAATGACTGTCCGACTCACCGCATCGGGAGACTGGCCATGAAATTCGTCATCATCGGAGGAACCGGGCTGATTGGCAGCAATGTCTGCAAGAACCTCCAGAATCAGGGGCATGAAGTCATAGCGGCGTCACCGAGTACCGGCATCAACGTCATCACCGGCGAAGGCCTGGCGGACGCGCTCAAGGGCGCCGACGTGGTGGTCGACGTGGCCAACTCACCCTCATTCGAGGATCACGCGGCGCTGCATTTTTTTGAGACCGCCGGGCATAACCTGTTCGCTGCCGAGAAGGTTGCCGGCACCCGACACCATGTCGCCCTGTCAGTCGTGGGCACCGAACGGATGCTCGACAGTGGTTATTTCCGGGCCAAAATGGCCCAGGAAAAACTCATCAAGGCGTCGGGCGTTCCCTACACCATCCTGCGGGCCACGCAGTTCTTCGAGTTCATTGGTGCCATTGCTTACTCGGGTCGCGAGGACGGCAACACCATCCATTTAACGTCCGCCGCCCTGCAACCGGTAGCCTCGGTCGATGTCGTAGCCGCACTGACGGCTATCGCTCAAAAAGCGCCGATCAATCAAACCGTGGAAGTGGCCGGGCCGGATCGCCGACCCATTGTCGAGTTCGTTAGCGAGTACCTGAAACACACCAAGGACCCGCGCGAGGCTGTTCCGGACGACACGGTTCCTTACTTCGGCGCCCCGATAAATGACAAGTCTCTCACACCAGGCGATAGCCCCATTGTCGGAGCGACCCGATTTGAAGATTGGCTAGAGATCGCGCACCCCGCTTGAGTGGCCAGTGGCGATGATGACCAGCGGGCTGCGATAGGATGGCTTGCGGATTTTCGATAGCGACTCGCGTGGCGAGAAGGATTGCTGATGTTCATTGGACGACTCGCCGGGCTCACCGGCTGCACCCCGAAAGCCATTCGACTTTACGAACAGATGGGGTTGATCCCGGAACCGGATCGCCAGGGTCGATATCGCGTCTACACCTCACATCACCTCACGCTTGTGCGCCTGATCCGCCGGGCACAGGTCGCCGGTTTCAAGCTCGCCGAGATGGTGCCTCTCATCGCGGCGAAGAACACATTGCAAGCCTTTCCCTTGGAACTGGCCAACGAGGCGATCGACCTCAAGCGCCAGCAAATTTCCGAAAAAATAACCGACTTGCTAGCCTTGGCTGGTCATCTCAGCGAACTCAAAAGCGAGATCAATTCACTCTTTGAACCGGGCGCAGTGATAACGCCTCATAGCGATGCGTCGAGCGCTGGCCTAGATAGATGAACGCCGATTGCAGGGCAACTTGCGGCGCTCGTGGACGGAAGCCCAATTCGGTCCTGGCCTTGGTGATGGCGTATTCCTGCTTGACGCCGTGGAACATCCTGACCTCACTGAGCAACAGTTGAGCTGGCCGACCGGTCAGCCCGGCCCAACGCTCCTGCATCCACGCCACCGCGACCAACAGCCATTTGGGTGCCGGCGGTGGTGGGCGATAGCCCGGTGAAACCACGTTCGCGGCATCAATGATCTCGGCAAGTGAAGAGGACCGCTCATTCGCCAGAATGTAGCGCTGACCTGACCGGCCTTTTTCTACCGCAAGGATCATCCCCAGGGCGACATCTCGCACGTCGACAAAATTGAAATGAAAGCCTGGGTCCAGAGGCATTTGTCGCCGTCTGACCGAATCGACAAACCTCATGGTGTCAGTCAGCTTGGCCGCGTTGGGGCCGATCATCGCCGAGGGCAACACCGAGACCATCCAAAGGTTCAGCGCCTGCGCCGTACGCCAGGCCATTTGCTCCGACAGGATCTTGGACGCGTAATAGGCATTCTCGCCCTCGTCATTCCAGTGCTCTTCATTAAGCGCCTGCCCGTTTTGACCGACGGCCGCAACGGAACTGACATACACCACGCGCTTGACCCCGGCCTTCGCCGCCGCCTGCAATACGCGACGTGTTCCTTCCACATTCGGTTCGATAATCTCGGCGTGTGGATGCCTCGCCCAATGTTTGAACACCGCCGCGACCTGAAACAACAGATCGACCCCTTTCAACGCCTCAAGCATGGCTGCTTCGTCGAACAGTTCGGCATACACCCTCTCGCAGTCCAGCCCTTCGAACGCTGCCGAATCGTTCACATCACGAACCCCGGCGCGGACGCGGTAACCCTGATCGAGCAAGGCTCTGACCAAGGTATTGCCCAAATGCCCATTGGCGCCTGTGACCAGACATAACTGACTCATACAACTGTCCCCCTCGCTTGAACAAACATCTGTTTTGGCGAGGACGACCTTAGGCTCTGTCCCTTGGGACAGAGTCAAGCATCAACATTAATGGCTTGAACGCTGCTGCCCGGCGCTGGACTCTCGCAGCCACGCCCGCTGCAACAGCTTGATGACCTCTGCATCCGAGGTCTGGGTAAAGTCCATGTACCAACGACTGATCGACATCATCCCGTCGGGAATGAGCGGGCATATCAGCTCATCCACTTCGCTGCGCAGCGTCTCCGCCGTCTCAATCGGCGCCACCGGCACGGCGACGACGATGCGAGACGGCGCGTGCCCACGCACCGCGTGGATCGCCGCCATCATCGAGGCGCCTGTCGCCAGACCGTCGTCGATCAGGATCACCACCTGATCCTTGAGTTGCACAGGCGCGCGCGTTCCCCGGTACACCTGCTCGCGACGGAGCAGCTCCCGGGTTTCCCGTGCGACGACGTCATCGAACGTGGCCGGGGCAATCGGGTGAACCCGCAGCGCATGTTCATTGAGGATTTGTATGCCGCCGCTGGCGATGGCGCCCATCGCGAACTCCTGATGAGATGGGATGCCCAGCTTGCGGACCAGCATCAGGTCCAGACGCACGTCCAGTGCTGCGGCCACTTCATAAGCGACCGGCACACCGCCACGGGGCAACGCGAGAATGATGACATCGGGTCGATGCGCGTATTTGAGTAACGGCTCCACCAGACGTCGACCGGCTGCTGCCCGGTCCTGCAAGAGGGTTGGCGATGAGGGACTCATTTGAAAACCTCCTCAGGCGATCACGCCTGTCGGTTCGCATCACACGGTCACTCAGGATTGTCGGTCTGACGGTGGCTGACATCAAGCTCAGCCACGACGCACGCGCCTGTCCTTAAAATACAAAACGCCCGATGCGGTGCATCGGGCGTTAGGGTAAAACAGGTGTAAACCTATTTCAGGACTAGACAAGGCCTAGCATGCGCTCGCTACTGTCCGTGGAGAAATAACGACGGAGTCCTGTAATTTCACACGCTGAGTCAAAACCAGCATCGTCAGGAAACCCAGTGCAATCAGTACCGGATACGCCATCAACAGTTCGGAAAGGGAGTATTTCCAGGCCAACGGGCGCCCGACCCCCAGCATGGCCGCATACATCCAGGACACGGCCGACAGCGAGCCGCAGAACAGCGCCAGCATCCGTGCGCTGAAACCAAGATTGAGCAACGAGCCTGCCTTTTGTAGCGCGGGCAATACCAGGCGATGCAACAAGAGGCCGTTGTAACTCAGCAACACGACAATAATCACCTTGGCGTGAAGCTTTGGATTCATAAAGTAATTCATACCTTTTTCCAGGTAATCAATACCGATAACGGCGATGCCGGTCACCCACAACGCTATCAATGCAAAGATGACAGACTTCTGAAGACTTTCCATGTGAGCATTATCATGTTCAGTGGATGTTTTTCGTTTTAACAAGTCTCTGACCATCGCAACATCACTGGTCAATACCAAACCAATGGCCACACAACACGACACTAAATGAACGTAAATAACGCCCAACCGCAAAAACTCCATACATTCTTTATTTTCGAGCAGGCTCATAATTGTATTTATCGCCACGGTACTTTCTCCACCTTATTCGATAGTACAGATCGGTATTTAACAGGGCATTCAACTCTTCGAAACCCTGCGCGATCTTACTTTTATAAGATATGCCAACTCTTAGACCTGGCACTGCTTAGCCCATTGATTCGCCTGGCAAATCAATGACCGGCTTATTTATTGCCTCCTGAATTTCAGGTAAAAAAATCCTCATTAGCATTCAATGCACATGAGGTTGATTTTCCACTTCTTTTCTGCGGCTGCAGGAGCAGGTCTTGGGTGACGTGCTGCAGGATCAGAGGCCATGGATACTGGAATGTTCATTTTTTGAGCACACTACCGACAAACGGTGGTTATTGTGAAAGACATTCGCGCCACAGTAACTCGTGCACTTCCCCGAACCCCCCATGGTAACTGGCCTGTTAAATTACATAAGCTTAAAACAGTGCTTATTGGATCCGTTAGTTACTACCAAACTCACAACAAACGCAATAGCGACCCGCTCTCATTTAGGACTGACACACCAACTACAATAGTCATACTTTTCGCGTTGAAAAACACAATACCGTCATTAATAGTCCAGACAGCAAGTTGACGTTGATAACGTCAGTATCTGGTACCACCCTCAGCCTTCGACAGTCGACGCGAGCGGAAACCAGACGCAGACTTCGAATCCTTCTGCTCGACCTGTCGCTGGCGATACCAGCCGTATTCTCGCGTTGACTCCCTGCACAATGGTTTTGGCAATCGCCAACCCCAACCCTGAACCGCTGGTTTCACTGTTACCCCGCACAAAGCGCTCGGTAAGGCGCTGCAACACCGGCTCGGGCACCGCCGGGCCACCATTGACCACCCGCAGCAGCGCCTGGTCGGTGAGGCTGACTTCGACCGGTTGATCCGCGGCGCCATACTTGAGCGCATTCTCGATCAGGTTGCGCAACAGGATTGCGAAGGCGTCCGGATCAATCGTCGAGTACACACTCGTCTGGGTTGGCAGGTGCAACTCGATCCGCTGCCCACTGTTGTGGTTCCACTCATCGACCACATGGGCCAGCAAAGGAATAAGGTCCTGGGGCGTTTCGGACAACAGCCCACCCCCCTCGGCCTTGGCCAGCTGCATGAGTTTTTCCGAGAGCCGCGTCAGTTCGCGTAACGAGTTTTCGATTTTAGCCGCGCGTAACCGCAACGGGCCTTCGGGCGCTTCGTGACGCAAACGCTGGATCTGCGCCAGCGTCGCGGCCAGTGGCGTGCGCAGTTCATGGGCGCTGTTGGCAGTAAAGCTGCGCTCGGTCTCCAAGGCCTTGCGCAAGCGCTCCAGCAGATGATTGACCGCCTCGGCCAGTGGAGCGATTTCCGCTGGCAATCGCGCCACGTTGATCGGCGACAGATCACCCACGCCGCGAGCCTCCACGGCACGACGATAGGCCAATACACTGCGCAGGCTGATGCGCACAAACATCCAGGTGCCAAACAGGCTGATGGGAATCAGCGCCAATAACGGCAATAACAAGGCAAGCAAAGCTTCTCGGGCGGCTTCACGGCGATGCTCCAGAGGTTCGGCGATTTCGATGAACACCGTCTCACGCAGCGCACTGGCGCCGTACAGACGGTATTTTTCAGTGGTTGAAAAGCCTTCGGCCGGTTGTTTGTTGAAGATCTTCGGGTTGGCGTCGTGGGACTGCATCAGGATCTCGCCCTTGGCATCGCGTACCAGATACGTCAGGTATTCCTTGTGCATTTTCAGGGTGGCGACATGTTGTGCCTCACGGGGACTTTCCCGGTTGCTGATTTCCAGCACGGCCAGGGGCAGGATGCGCTGCGCGGTCTCTTCCAGCGCGCTGTCGAACGCCTCGTTCAATTCATGTTGCACCACCAGCCAGGCGCCGACGGTCGCCGCCAGCCACAGTAAGGTCGTGCCCAACGTCAGCCCCAGGCCGAGACGTTTTTGCAGGCTTGATGACGGCTTCATGCGGACATCAACCGATAGCCCATGCCTCGCACGGTTTCAATCAGGTCGCGCCCGAGTTTTTTACGCAGACGGCTGATATAGACCTCGATGGTATTGCTCTCGATTTCGGCGCCGAAGGCATACAGCCGTTCTTCAAGCTGCGACTTGGACAGCAGCGCGCTGGGGCGTTGCACAAACGCCTCGAACAGCGCCCACTCTCGCGCCGTGAGGTCCACCGTCGCACCGGCCCGCTGCACCGTACGGGCACTCATGTCGACCTGCAAATCACCGAGTTTGATCTGCGGATTGGGGTTGCCGCTATAGCGCCGGGCCACCGCAGTCACACGGGCCGAGAGCTCAAACAGGTCGAACGGTTTGACCAAGTAGTCGTCGGCGCCAGCGTTGAGGCCAGCGATGCGTTCGGAAATCTGATCCTGGGCGGTCAGGATAATCACCGGTGTCACGTCCCCTGCCGAGCGTTGCTGACGCAAAAAATCCAGCCCGCGACCGTCCGGGAGCATCAGGTCCAGCAGGATCAGGTCGTAAGGCGTGGTGCGCACGCTGTTGCGCGCATGGTCCAGGCGCTGCACCCAATCGACTGCATGGCCGTCATCGGCGATCTGTTCGCGCACCGCTTCCCCCAAGCCTGGTGCGTCCTCGACCAATAAAACCCGCATCTGGCACCTCCTGTGTTGGTTGTCGTGCAGCACCTTAATCGCCTTACCTGACGTGAATCTGAAGATTCAGTTGATTGTCAGGAATGCACCTTAGGGTATGCCACAGACGCCGACCTCGGCAGGAGACAGATCATGAAATCAGGCTTTATTGCCAATGCCGCGCTGTTGAGCCTGCTGCTCAGCGGTTACGCCCTGGCCGATGACGACTGCCGCGACCCGGTGAGCGACTGGCAACCGCGCGAAACCTTGCGTCAGCAGGTAGAACGGCAATACGGCTGGAGCGTGCAGCGCATCAAGGTCGACGACGGTTGTTACGAGCTCAAGGGGTTGGACCGCAAAGGCAATGCCATCGAAGCCAGCTATTCACCGGCATCGCTGCGCCTGCACACACTCGAGATCCATTTCCGGGACGACGGCGATGCCAGGGATTACCTCGGCAGCCCGCTCACCGAATGACACCTCACCTGTCGATGAGTTTTTCCCGCGCTTCAGGTTGCTGTCAGCAAGCAGGTCCAGGCTCTCGACCTAACGATCAAAAGGACACCCCCATGAAAAAGATCATCGCAGCAACCTGCCTCGCCGGCGCCATTGCCCTGCCGGGGCTGGCCCAGGCCCGTGAAGTGACCTTGACCACACAGCTCAAGGACTACAGCGGCAATGATGCCTACCTGGCGATCTACGTCACCGATGCAAATGGCCAATACCAGAAAACCCTCTGGGTGGCCGGCAAGAAGGCCAAATATTACAAGCACCTGGGCGACTGGGCCCGTGGCAGCGGGATGAACCCGAGCGAGTTTGATGGGGTCAGCGGCGCCAGTGTCGGCGGTGGGCGCACGCTCAAAGTCAGCGTCGAACTGGCAGATACCCTGATTGATGCCGGGTATCAGATCCGCATCGATAGCGCCGTCGAGGACAAACGTGACGCCCGCGCCGATGTCAGCGTGCCCCTGACGTCCAAGGGCGCAGGCAAGCCGGCGACCGGCAGTACCTACGTCGAGTCCTTTACTTACGATCTGTAGCACCCGCCATTTCTGGAGGCTGAACATGCTTCGCCAGTTCCACTCCCTACCTGGCCTGATCGCCGCCCTGTTGGTCATGCTATTGGCCATCAGCGGCGCGGTGCTGTCTGTCGACCCGGCCCTGGAACGCCTGCACAGCACGTCCACCCCAGCAGGACAACTCAACGTCGGCCAACTGGCCGGGCGCGTTGCCAGCCACTTTCCGGGCGTGGAGCAGATCCAGCGCACAGCGTCCGGCACGGTGATCGTCTACTACAACCAGAACGGCCAGGCCGGGGCTGAAAAGGTCGATCCACTGACCGGCCAAGGCCTCGCACCTTACGAGCCATCCGCGTTCTCACGGTGGGTGAAAGACCTGCACCGCTCGCTGTTTCTTGGCACGCCGGGTCATGGGGTATCGGGGGTCGGCGCGCTGTTCATGCTGATGCTGTCGGTGTCCGGCACGCTATTGCTGGCCCGGCGCCTGGGTGGCTGGCGCAACCTGCTGCGGCCACTGCGGGGCACTTTCAGCCAGCGCTGGCATGCTGAAGTCGGGCGACTGGCCTTGCTCGGGCTGCTGCTGTCGGCATTGAGCGGGCTCTACATGTCCGCCACCACCTTTGGTTTTATCGCCGACGGCAGTCAGAGTGAACCCGCCTTCCCCGCCCACATCAGTGTCGGCCCGGCCTTGCCGGTGGCGAACCTGCAAGCCTTGCAGGCCACCGACCTGAATGAACTGCGCGAGCTGGTCTACCCCAGTCCCGGTAACCCGAAGGACGTGTTTTCCCTACGCACGGTCCAGGGCGACGGCTACGTGGATCAGGCCAGCGGCGCCTTGTTGTCCTATCAAGCCCCCGACTCGATGCACAACCTCTACGAATGGATCTATCAGCTGCACACCGGCGAAGGCCTCTGGTGGCTGGGCCTGCCGCTTGGGCTCTGCGCCCTCTGCGTGCCGTTGATCAGCGTGACCGGCATCCTGTTGTGGTGGCGTCGCCGCAAGGCTGGCCCGAACATCCGCCACAACAGCCCTGCCCACTCCGCCGACAGCGTGATTCTGGTGGGCAGTGAAAACAACAGCACCTGGGGCTTTGCCAAAACCTTGCATGACGCCTTGCACCAGAGTGGCCATCAGGTGCATAGCGCGGCGATGAATGAATGGAGGGGCGATTACCGCAATGCCCAACGGGTGTTCATCCTCACCGCGACCCACGGTGACGGCGATGCGCCGGCCTCGGCTTCGCAGTTCCTGGCGCGGCTGGCCAAAACCGGCCTCAAACCCGGCCTGCCCTTTGCGGTGCTGGGGCTGGGCGACCGCCAGTTTGCGCAGTTCTGTCAGTACGCCCATCAGGTGCAAGACGCGATATTGCAGGCTGGGGGCTCGCCGTTACTGGCGCTGGAAACCGTCAACCGTCAGTCCTCTCAGGAGTTTGCGCGCTGGGGCCTCGCGTTGGGCGAAGTGTTGGGGCAGGACCTGACGTTAGTTCACACCCCGCAGCAGCCGCGTACGCATCAATTGGAGCTGACAGAGCGCATTGCCTATGGCGAACAGGTGAATGCGCCGACCCACGTACTGCGTTTCAAAACCTCCGGCGAGCTGCCGGACTTTCTGGTCGGTGACCTGGTCGGGATTCTGCCCTCGGGCAGCCCGATCCCGCGTTTCTACTCGCTGGCCAGCGGTTCGCAGGACGGCGTGCTGGAGATCTGTGTGCGTAAACACAACGGTGGCATGTGCTCGCAATTCCTTCATGGCCTGAACATCGGCGCGCAGATCGAAGTTTTTATCCAGCCCAACCCGCAATTTCGTCCGGCATCGGGCACGCACCCGGTGATCCTGATCGGCGCCGGTACCGGCATCGGTCCTCTGGCCGGTTTTATCCGCAACAACAAGGCTCGACACCCGATGCACTTGTATTGGGGCGGGCGCAACCCGGCCTCGGATTTTCTCTATGAACCGGAGCTCAACCAATACTTGTCGGACCGACGCCTCACGGCACTGCGTGCCGCCTTCTCTCAGGTTCAGGACCGCAGCTACGTGCAAGACCGGCTGATCGGCGATGCCCTGGCCTTGCGCCGACTGATTGAAAAAGGTGCCCAGGTGCTGGTGTGTGGCAGTCGCGAGATGGCCAAGGGTGTGATGCAGGCCCTCGATGAAGTGTTGGCGCCTCTCAACCTGAGTGTGCTGACCCTCAAGGCACAAGGACGCTACCGTGAAGACGTTTACTGAGTTGCAGCGCTATTGCCTGAACGGCGAAACCATGGGCACCCGCTACACCGCCCTGTTTTATGCCGGGGCCGGGATCGATACCGACGAAGTTGGCCATCGCCTGGCGCGCGCCGTGGCCCGGGTGGACCAGCAAATGTCCACCTGGAAACCCGACTCGGACCTCAACCGCCTCAACACCGCCCCCGAGCAGGAATGGGTGTCAGTGCCCAAGGAACTGGCCATGGTGCTGTCTGCTGCGCTGCGTGTCAGTCAGCAATCCGGCGGCGCCTTCGACATCGCTGTCGGTGATCTGGTTAACGCCTGGGGGTTCGGCCCCGGGAAACAGACGGTCACAGAGCAGGCGTTCGGCACGATTGCGCCGCGTGCCCGGCTGTTAGCCAGCGCCGCATTGGTGGTTGACCCGCAACGCAATCAGGTGCGCAAGCGCCTGCCGCTGAACCTTGATTTGAGTGGCATCGCTAAAGGTTTTGGCGTGGATGAACTGGCTCGTTGCCTGGAGGGTTTGGGCATTACCCGCTACCTGGTCGGCATCGATGGCGAGATGCGCGCCCGAGGCGTCAAACCTGACGGCCAGTGCTGGGCCGTGGCCTTGGAAAAGCCCAATCGGGGCGTACGTGAAGTCATGGGCGTGATGGAACTTGGCGATGCCGCTATCGCGACATCCGGGGACTATCGACATTGGGTGGACGTGGCCGGTCAATCCTATGCTCATACCATGAACCCGGCCACCGGAGCACCGCTGTGCAACCCGCTCGCCGCCGTCACCGTGGTAGCGGCCTCGTGCATGCTCGCCGATGCCTGGGCCACGGCGTTGATGGTCCTGGGCGAAACCGAGGGCCCACGTCTGGCTCAGGAACGCGGGATGGACGCATTGTTCGTGCTGCGCGAGGGTGAACAGTTCAAAGAAATATCCATTGTCGGCGGCCAGTTGCAGGCGCAGATTGAAACGCGCTGACGCCGATTGCCGGATCGCTCGGAACCCGTCCGATTTGAACCGCCAAATGACAGGGAGTCCCGTTAAATAATGAAATTCATGCACAGGCACACCGAGGCACACCGAAGCGATCGTATCGGCTGGCTGCGCGCCGCCGTCCTTGGGGCCAACGACGGGATTGTCTCTACTGCCAGTCTGCTGATCGGTGTCGCGGCCGCCAACGCCAGCCACGCCACGTTGCTGGTCACCGGCATGGCGGGGCTGATGGCCGGCGCCATGTCCATGGCCGCAGGCGAGTACATTTCCGTGCACTCCCAGGCCGATACCGAGCGGGCCGACCTGTCCCGCGAACGGGCAGAACTGGCCAGCGACCCTAAAGCCGAACACATCGAGCTCGCCAACATCTACATGCATCGCGGCGTATCACCCGAACTGGCGCATCAAGTGGCCGATCAATTGATGGCCCATGACGCATTGGGCTCTCACGCCCGGGACGAACTGGGCATCAGCGCCACCCTCACCGCCAAACCCTTGCAGGCCGCCCTGGCCTCCGCCGCCAGTTTCGTGGTGGGTGCCGCGTTGCCTCTGGCCGTGACTTTTTTCGCGCCGGAGCACAGCGTCGGGACCTGGATATCGGCCATGTCGCTGGTGTTTTTGGGGTCATTGGGCGCCATTGCCGCCAAGGCAGGCGGGGCCAAGGTCCTGACCGGCGCCTGGCGGGTGACATTCTGGGGGGCGCTGGCCATGGGGATTACGGCACTGGTGGGGCATTTGTTTGGCGCAGTGGTCTAGCAGGTGCGCTGTATGGCGAGCCGTCGTTCATCATGCTGGATGAGCCAAACGCCAACCTCGACGATGCCGGGGAAAAAGGTTTGCAGCACATCTACAGCGCCCGCTCGGACAACTCGGGTTTCTCAATCAGGAGCTGATCGGGGTCCGCCAACTCGCCGCCGAAGGCTATGTACCCCGCAACCATATGCTCGAACTCGAACGCACCGGGGCTGACCTCAACGCCTCGCTAGCCGACAACCTCAACAACATGGGGCCAGGTCGCCGACATCAAGCTGCTCCAGGCCTGCCGGTGACCATCTCGTTCCCCGTGTTCAATCACCTGCAAACTTGTTCGAGGCCAAATTACATTACCTGCCGGCCAAACTTCGGCTGGCTGCCGATGTGGGTGCGTTGGGGGATGACGACATCGCCAGTGCCAATGCTTACCTGGGGTCGAAGTTGTCATTTTGAGATGCACTAACCGTTTTTCTTAGATAACTCGCAGACGCCGGACATAAATGTTCGAACTGGGCTGTCTGCTTGATTGCGCCAGGCGCCTCATGCCTGTCGAACCGTTCGTAGCCATTGGCTGCGAAAAAACCGGCAGCCCCTTGCGTCAACAAGTGCAGTCGGAGTGCGCCTTGGGAGGTCGCACACTGCTCCAGCGCAAGCAGCACTTGTTTGCCCAAACCTTTTCCACGACGCTCATCACACACCACCATGGAGCGAAGCAACATGTCGGGAGCCGAGCCCTCCAGCCCTCCAAAAGCCACCCATTGGCCCTCCACTTCGAAACGGTAAAACTGCCGGTCTGGTTCACTGACATCGTCGCAGGGCAAACTCGCTCGGGTCAGCGCATCACGGAGCTGATCCAGGCCGTTATCGTCTACTTTAATCATCTGCATGTTCAGCACCTTTACCTCCTGCCCGCCTACACCAACCGCTCAATCTTCTGATGCTGCCAGACCATTTTGTAATACGCCGTCTGCAACACCAGCATCCCCAGATACGCCACCGGAAACGCCATCCACACCCCTTGCAACCCGAACTGCCCGTCCAGCACATACGCCACCGGCAACTGCACCCCGACCACACAAAAAATCGAAATAGCCATCGGCACCAGCACCGAGCCGCTGGCGCGCATGATGCCGCCGACAATCGCCTGGAAGCCGAACACCAACAGACTCCACAGCATGATGTGCAACAGATGCTCCGCCTTCGCCCGGGTGGAATCATCCGTGAGGAACAACCCCAGCAACCAGTGCGACAACAGATAACCCAACACCACCAAGCCACCGGTCAAGCACACATTGATCAACAGCCCCGTGCGCAAAATCGGCCCCATGCGCTCAAGCCGCCCTGCCCCGATCGCCTGAGCACCGAGGATCGACGCCGTGATCGCAATCGACAGCGCCGGGAACTGCACGTAATTGACGATCTGCGTTACCGCCCCATACGCCGCCGTCGCCTGCGAACCGTGCTGATTCACCAGCGCCAGAATCACCAGCTCCGACACCGACAACACCACCATCTGCAACCCGGTCGGCAACCCGATGCGCAACACCTTGCCGAGAATCACCAGGTCCAGCCGCATCGCCGCAAACATCTCCCGATCCGGCGCCAACGGATGCCCCTTGCGAATCAACCGCCACGCCAGCCACCCCATCGCCGACAAATTACCCGCCAACCCCGCATACGCCGCACTTTGAATCCCCATCATCGGCAACCCGAACCAACCACGAATCAACGCCGGCGTCAGCGCCAACCCGATACACGTCGACACCACCAACGCAATCAGCGGCGACACCGTATCGCTCACCCCGCGCAGCAGTTGGGTGAAGAGCACGTAGACCAGCAGCGACGGCATGATCCACATCATCACGTGGGCGTAGGAAACGGCGTCGTCGATAACGTCGGCCGGTGTGCCCAAGCCTTCCAGGGCTGGCCTTGCGAATACGCTGCCGAGTACTGCCGCTGTCAGGCCGATCATTGCGCCTAACAGCAAGGTTGTGCCGGCGATGGTTTTCACCAGATGCGGTTCACGCGCGCCCCAGGCTTGGCCGATGAGCACACCCGCACCCGCGCCGAGGCCGATGACCAGGGCGATGAAGAAGAAGACTATTGGGAACATGCCGGAGACGGCGGCCAAGGCTTGGGTGCCGAGCATTTGGCCGATGTAGATGCTGTTGATCGTGCCCGACATGGATTGGAGGAAATTGGAGAGGACCATGGGGGCTAGGAAAAGGAGGTAGGTTTTCCAGAGCGGGTGTTGGGTTGAGGGGGTTTGCATTGAGGGTCCGTCTCGGGGTGGGCTCGTGTATTGGAAATTCTACGCTAGGGGACTGGGCACCGAGGGTGTCCTGAGGTTTGTGTAAAACAGGTTACTCACCCTAGACCCTATGAAACTAGGGAGCAGCTTCAATTCGTGGTCAGCCGCATAGAATTGTGAGCTTGCTCAGCAAACGAAGCTCAGCTGAAAACTGTCTTTTCCCAAGCAAGGTGTAACTGCCAAATAGTTACGGGGAAACTCTCAGCATTTATACGTGCGGACGCTAGGCATTAGAGGCAGCAGGGAGTACTCGTTTGAGGATGTCGGCCAGCGTTACAACGCCCAGCAAGCGATCCGCGCTCACGACTAAAGCAAGCTGAATGCTCGATTTACGCATGCGCGCAAGCGCTTCATAGACGGGGGTTTTCGCGTCAAGCACGAAAGCTTCTCGTGCAAGCTCATGCGCAAACCGAGTCTCTGGCTCAAGCAAGGTGTCGCGTACGTGAACCACCGAGTGTTGTATGCCCTCGGTTCCCAGCACGAGAATGCGCAGGTGCCCGGACTGGATGGCCGCAGTGCGGATATCCGCCACCGTCGCATCCCGCGTAACGTGAACCAGCGCCTCCCCCTCGATTAGCAGAGCTTCGACGGGTAGCGTGCCCAGGTCGATCAGGCCTGAAATCTGCTGCTGCATCTGCGGCTGTAGCGTGCCGACCTTCGCCGAATGCTCAACGAGCTGCCTTATGGTTTCAATATCCTGACCCCCAACTGCGGCGCTTTCAACTGGCTCAACACCTGAGGCTTTTACGAGACGGTTGGCGATTCGATTCACCCAGCGCAACAGCGGACGTAGCGGCCAGGTATAGATGCGCGAGACGATGCCAATTGCCAGAGCGGATCTTTCCGGGTGTGCAATGGCCCAGGATTTGGGCGCCATCTCACCGACAACCAAGTGTAAGAACGTCACCAGGAAAAGCGCGAAGCCGAAAGCTGCGCCACCAGCAGCCCACTCAGGCAAGCCCCACGCAATGAACACTGGGCCGAGCCATAAGTCGACCGCAGGTTTCGTCACCGCACCTAGGGCAAAGGTACACAGCGTGATACCCAACTGAGCACCGGCAAGCATCAACGTCAAATCATTCATGCCGCGCAGCGCAGCACGAGCGGACGGACTGTTGACGGCCAGCTCTTCAAGGCGGTGCCGGCGAGCGCCGAGCAACGCGAACTCGATGACAACAAACAAGCCACTCAGCGCGATGAGCGCGACTGTTGCTATTGTGACTATCAGCGGATCATTCATTGACCTTCCTCCGCCATAGACACTTTGACCAGCCGTACGCGAACTTCAGTCGGAACATGTCGTTCAATACGCAGTACATCAACTTCGAGTCGATATCTCACCGGCTCGTCGGAGACCAACTCGGCAGCATCGATAGGTAGATCAACGGTGACTGTGACACCTTCTCCAGGCAGTGCGCCAAGCTCAGCGATCAGCATACCTGCCACCGTCTCAACATCAACGCGCGGCAGGTCGTGACCAATAATGCGCCTGACCTCGTCGAGGTGAACGTCGCCTTCCATTGTCCAGGTGTTTTCCCCTTCAGACACGATGGCATCGCCGACTTCTGCGTCATGCTCATCGGTAATTACACCGACGATTTCCATGGCGAGATCTTCAATCGTGAGCACCCCAGCGAAACCACCATACTCGTCGATAACACAAGCTAACTGATCGGTTGTTTGAACCAACTGATCAAGAGCATCTGGCAGCAGCATCAGCGTCGGCAGCACCTTGGCAGGTCTCATCAGCGACGCAACGGTCTCTTTGCTGTTTCCCGTGGAGAGACGTGCAAGCACGTCGGCGAGATGTACAACGCCCACAGGGGCATCATCGTCATCAATCACCGGGTATCGGGTGTGAGCACGCGCCATCAGCCCTCGCAGCTCTTCGAGCGTCGTATCTGGCTCAACCCAGTCAACTTGTGATCTGGGCACCATAGCGTGCTCGACGTTGCGTTGCGGGAAGTCGAGGATGCGATCCATCATGAGTGAAAGCTCTCGTGGTAGGTCGCCACTGTCGCGGGAGTCAGCGATTATGTGCGGCAGATCGGTAGCCGAGGCGCTCACGTCGAGGTCATGAATCGGCTCGATACGCAGTAACTTCAGGAGAAGGTTGGCAGATTTGTCGAAGAAACTGATTAGCCAGCCGAAGGCCGACATATAAAAGAGCGTGGAGCGGGCAAGCCCAAGCGACAGGGGCTCAGGGTTCGCAATGGCAAGGTTTTTCGGATAAAGCTCACCCACGATCATTTGGATAATCGTAGCCGCAACTAGGGCTAGACCTGTACCGACGGCCACCCTAGCTTCAACCGGAATACCGGTTCCTGCGAGCAGAACGCCTAATGACTCACCTACCAAGGGCTCCGCGACATAACCAACAAGTAAGCCTGTGACGGTAATGCCAAGCTGGGCACCCGACAGCATAAAGCTTGTGCGGTTCGTGACGGCTAATGCGCGCTTTGCCGACGTATCACCGGCAGCAGCCAATGCTGAGAGCCTGGTACGGTCAACCGCCATGTATGCAAATTCTTGCGCAACAAAATAGCCATTCACAGCGATGATCGCCAGGATGACCAGGATGCCAAGAATGAGGGTAAGGGTAGTTTCGATCATTTGGCGGCACGACCAAATTCAGAATCTGGACAGAGGCTGTGTGTTGCGGGGCTGGGGTCCACGAAGGAGTCCATGCAGATAAGGAATCGAGAGCATACGGGCGTTTGCTCCGTGTCGTCTAGCTAGAGAACCTTTTCCGTTTGTGAATGCCGACTCCAATCTACCTATGGCCTAGAAACTGGAAAAACGCAGCTGGCTGCCACCAGCACAATCGCATTCATATCACGCAAACATCGTCATGAAATTGAGCTGTGACCCTCTACTCGAAGTCGGGTTTCAGCGCATTGAAACTATTTAACCATTCTCGCCAAATTGTTAGTTCTCTTTTAACAAATGATATTAGCCACAGCTAGATAATAGATACTTCTGGCCGTTTTCTGACGATCACGCGATGAAGCTTACTGGTTAACTCCGATGTCATCCGTGGCCAGCACGCAAGCAACTGACCGCTCTTGGCCGATTCTGTTGAAAAAGTCGGTCATCCAAAACTGCCTGATCATTGACCGGTGAAAAACGCCTTTTTACACGCTGCTACGCGAAATCTGAGCCCGGAATCCTTTGCTCAAAGTTAAGATTTCAATCTCAAGCGCGTACTTTTCTGCCGTGGAAACCATGGCCGACTTTTTCAACAGAATCGGCCGAAAGCTGTCAGTCACGAATGACCCCGCAGACGACCGTCGAACCGCTTTTCACCTTTCGGGGAATCGCCTTTACAGACGCGTACCCATCTCGAAAGCACTTCTCTCTAACCCGAACTCTGTGAACAGTGCTCCGCCGGTTTTTGTCTGATTGCGGGGAGGCAATGCGCTCATCGCATCGGTGCTCTAACTGGTACTCATTATCCGAACAGGGCCATGACGGTTAAGGACTTCGATCATAACGTTCTTTCCCGAACGCCTCAGCATCACATCAGCCGATTCCGCCCCCACTGCCAGACGCTGAAGGGCTATGGTGTCCAGAAATGCCGGAAGTATTGGCTCGTCAAACATGATGTTGAGTTTCGTAGGACTGAAGCTAAGTCCCAAGCACGACTGAATCATCGAAAGCGGCGCCGCAGCAGCCCACGCCTGCGGCATGCAGGCGACTGGATAAAACGTCGGCCCTTGGGTGCGCTGCCGGGGAAAGCCGCAAAACAGTTCCGGAAGTCGGCGAAGATCAATGTACGTGGAAGCGGCAAAAATCCCTTCGAAAATCCGCGCTGCTTCCCGACGAAAGCCGTAACGGGCAAACCCTGCCGCGATCAAGGCATTGTCATGGGGCCAGACGGATCCGTTGTGATAACTCATTGGGTTATAGCGGGGCTGCGAGGACGCGACGGTTCGCACGCCCCAGCCTGAAAAAGAGGAGCGGTCCATCAACGCCGCCACGACCGATGGCGCACGTTTGCGGTACGCGATGCCGGCGAACAGCGCATGGCCCGCATTGGAGGTGCGCACTCGACAGGGCATTTTGTTGCCGTCCAGCGCCAGGACATACGTGCCCAGTTCCTCGTCGAAAAATTGAGCATCGAACTGCTGGCGCAAGTGTCGGGCCTTTTCTTTCAAAGGTAGAGCGTGGTCTGGCTCGCCAAGCCGTCGTGCAATTTGCGCGGCACCATTCAAGGCGCCATAGACGTAAGCCTGCACTTCAACGATCGCAATCGGGCCAACGGCCAATCGACCATCCGCATGAAACACCGAGTCATGGCTGTCCTTCCATCCCTGGTTGATCAGACCCTCGGCGGACTGCCGACCATATTCGACAAAACCGTCACCGTCGCGGTCGCCATACTCCTCAATCCAGGTCAGCGCTGCCTCGATGTTTGGCCAGAGTTGGCGGAGTGTATCCAGGTCATTGGTCCTTTCCAGGTAGGCCGCGGCCAACATCACAAACAACGGCGTGGAGTCGATGCTGCCGTAGTAACGCCGGAATGGCACCTCACCCAACTCAGCCATTTCCCCAAGCCTGACTTCATGCAGGATTTTTCCGGGTTCGGCATCGGCGCCAGGGTCGACGGTCGTCGCTTGATTGGCCGCCAGATGCCCTAACACGCCTCGCGCTATACCGGGGTCGAGCCAGAGCATCTGCCACGCGGTGATCAAAGCATCACGCCCAAAGACTGTGCTGAACCAAGGGATGCCTGCGTACGGATACAAGCCCTGAGGGGTTTTGGTCATGAGCATGTACAGGTCGGAAACGCTCCGACTCACCGCTTCGTTGAACACGTCATGAGACGTCACGACCGAGGCTGCGCGTGAAGAAAACGTGCGTGACTGGCGCCGGGCATCGCGCAGTGAAACGAAAAACCCGTGACGCACTGAATAGGGTGGGTTTTGAACGCCGCAATTGATATCCATGAACAATGACTGGATTTGACCGGGCGCTAATTCGATGTCGAACAGTGCCTGGTCGCAGGAAAGACAGGCTGGCAACGGGTCAAAGCGTAGTCGGGTAGTGCGCCGTTTGTGGTCCAGCCCGGTGTAGGAGAGAACGACTTGCTCACCCGCAATGTCCGCCCGATGCGCTTCTCCGCGTTGCGGACGCCGAGCACCGCGAACCTCGAACAGATCCTTGAAGTCGGCCACGAATTGGATTCTAAGTTGCAGACGATGTGGGTATTCGTCGAAGTTGCGCAAGGTCAGCCGTTCGTAACATGATCCTTCCCATAAAAAACGTGAGCGTCGCAGATGGATCAAATCATGGTGCAAGACTTTTTGGCCCTGAGCGTTGAACAGATCGGCGTTGGTAAGATCGCAAGTGAGCATCGCGTTATCGTCGCGCAGCGTGGAGCTGAGCAACAGTGGTCGCGTCCCGTTAAGCGTCAGATAGAACCCCGACAGATGCCGGGTATCGGTATGGAAAAGCCCCTGCGGGCTTTCTTCTGTAACCAGTACATCCCCATTCGGGTCAAATATCGCAAAAGTATCGTTATGTTTAAGGGTGCGTAAGCGCAACTCTTGCAACGACGCGGAGGCGGGAACATCGAAAGGCGTGTTGGGTTGACCCGTAGTGTGGCCCGTCGTCAGATGACGATACAGCTCCAGATAATGGTTGGTCATGCGCTCGACCGTGAACCGTTCCTCGAACGCGGCCCGAACTCTGCGACGATCAAGCGCTTCCAACCGCTGGATAGCCGCTACCGCGCCCTCGATGTCGTCGACAATGTAACCGGACACTCCGTCATCAATCACTTCCGGGACCGCGCCATGACGAAAGGCAATGACAGGCGTCCCACACGCCATGGCTTCGATCATCGCCAGGCCGAACGGCTCAGGCCAATCGATGGGGAAAATTAGCGCACGGGCATTGCCAAGAAAATTGGCTTTTTGGTGATCATCGATTTCACCGATAAATTCGACGTTCGGATGCGTCGCGATCAACGGGGCAATGACGTCGTCCCAGTAAACCTGATCCGCCTTGTCTACCTTGGCCGCGATCTTCAACGGCAGACCCGCCCTGGTGGCAATTTCGATGGCGCGGTCCGGACGTTTTTCGGGAGAAATACGGCCCAGGAAAGCCAGATAGTCGCCTTTGGGCTCAGGGGTGAACGCTAAAAGATCGGCTGGAATCCCATGATAAACATTGCCCATCCAATTGACGTTGCCGATCAACGGCGCGCGTTGGGCTTTTGAAATCGAGACCAGCGGTACTTCGGGGAAATGGCTGTAAAACGATTGGTAGTCTGCGATATCCAGACGTCCGTGAAGGGTGGTCACACTGCGGCCGGCCAAGCGCCGAATTAACGGAAAATGATAGATGTCGACATGAAAATGCATCACGTCGAATTGATCCGCCTGTCTTATCACTTGATCCAGCATCAGGATGTGATGCGGAATCGCATCCTTAACGCCCGGGTCCAGTCGCAAGGCTTGCCCCGACCCCGGTTCAAGACGTGCCGAAGTTTGTGAATCCCCGCTGGCAAAGAGCGTTACATCGTGCCCTTGCCGAACCAGCTCTTCAGTCAGGTAAGAAACAATCCGCTCAATGCCGCCGTATAGGCGGGGCGGACAGCATTCGGTAAGCGGCGCAATCTGAGCGATCCTCATGGAGATGATCTCCGTTATTGAGTCGAATGAAAAAGCCTCCTGTGCCTTAGCTTCTTACGATTCCCTTGCTCGCTTTATCCACGATTGATGGTACACCCACCGCGACAGTTCAATTCGATATGTCGCCTTTAGCGTTCACCGGTCGCAAATCAGCTTTCATGGCGGTGAGTAATGGGTGACGCGCGGCGCGAGCGTTCCGCACAGCTTCCGGATAGGGCAGAAGCGATACATGTCAATCATCAGGGTTGCTCGGCCGGTAACGTTCCTAAGGCACAATCACTCGCCAGTTCGTCAGTGTTGTCTGGGTTGTCTGGGTTGTCTGGGTTGTCTGGGTTGTCACCTTTTGAGCCAAGGTCATCCATATGAGGAGAGTGTCAACTTAGGCCGTTCTCTGCCTCATATCTAGCAGTTATAGCTACCCAGTTTGGCTGTTCTGATGTGGGCGAATTCAGACGCCGCACTGCGGGTACGATGCGGCTGGGACCTAGCCTTGGATTCGATGGCGGTCAGCAGAATCCACCCTAAACCCTTGTTGCTTCGACAAACCTTTTTTCACCGCAATGCGCGCCGTTGTTTGCTCGGCGCGCATCACACTCTTCGTTTCGGATATGGACATTAGCTTTGTCGATACTTTATCTCCGAACAGTATCGTAATCGTAGGGTTTAGTTCCATAGAAAGAATGGATTTCTGTTGCCCAAGACTCGTCGGCCATATTAGGCCAACTGTCCTTGTCAAAACCTGGTGCATTTTCCAAGCGTTCTTTCTCTACGTTTAGTACGAAGCGCTTATTTACTGTATCGAGTGTCAATGCGTTCCAAGGTACCGCAAACAGTTTTTCTCCCATGCTAAGAAAGCCACCAAAAGATAGAACAGCATAACTCACTCTACCGCTGCGAACATCCAGCATGATTTCCTTAATATCTCCCAAGTCTTCTTCATTATGGTTATAAACATCATTTCCAATGAGAGTATCTGCCCCCATCAGGTCGGGGCCAGGCCCCTGCTCTTCAGAGCCGGCATCTCGTAAGAGGTTGGTTTTGTACATGCCATAGGTATCGCGATCTTCGTAGTTCATTACTATCTCCTATCAGCAATCGTCAATCAATCAGAAAAATGTACCCACCGCCTTGATGGCTGTATTAGTGGGAGTCACCCGCTTTCGAAAAAGTTGAATTTTTTTTCTGCATGACGACGAATGGTAAGTTGGAGTAAAAAATCGATCAGCTTTTAATTAGTGCGCTATCCATGTGTGATGCTTGTTTTTATTTTGGGCATTAACCAGATCAATATCATAGATGTGTGGATGAAGCGATTTCTCAATATGACAACTGGTTTGCATATGACTTCATAAATATGACGATTAAGTTTGGGTCGCTACTGCGACTAAACTTATTTGAATGATAGTTAATATAGGGGAAAGTCCAGCAAAATCTGGAGCAGGACATAAAATTGGCAGGTGAATGTCTGCTTCTGGCCGATTCTGTTGAAAAAGTAGCTCCCCTGACTGGCCTCCGGCAAAATCTCTTCATTGGCCGGAGGGGGATCACACAGCATGATGGGACAGTTATCGAGTGGGCAGGAGCGGCTGTTTTACTCGTTCAATCTTGAAGATCACATCCCAACAAATCATCTGCTGCGCAGCATTGATCGGTGCCTCGATCTGAGCGACCTGCGCCATTACCTCACAGATTTCTATAGCCCGATTGGGCGTCCGTCGATTGATCCTGAACTGATGATCCGCATGCTGGTCGTGGGCTATTGCTATGGCATTCGCTCCGAACGACGGTTGTGCGAAGAGGCCCATTTGAACCAGGCGTATCGCTGGTTCTGCCGGTTGAGCCTTGAGGATGAAGTCCCCAACCACTCGACGTTTTCCAACAATCGACACGGCCGTTTTCGGGACAGTGATCTGTTTCGCTGGCTGTTCAATGAGGTGCTGCGTCGCTGCATGGACGCAGGCCTGGTCAAGGGCGAAGGCTTTGCCGTGGACGCCAGCATCATCAAGGCGGACGCGAGTCGGCAGCGTGGCGTACCGGGAGATGAACAGGTCAACTGGAGCGATCCGGCCCTGAGCACCCGCGCCGTGCGTGAGTACCTTGAAGGCCTCGATGAAGAGGCGCTGGCCGAAACATTGCCCAAGCGCTTGTCGCTGACGGATCCTCAAGCCCGCTGGACGGCCGCTCCGGGTGGCCCTGCCTTTTTTGCCTACTCCACAAATTACCTGATCGACACTGAGCACGGCGTGATCATGGACGTGGAACCAACACCGGCTCATCGAACCGCAGAAGTCGAGAGCACCAAGACGATGATCGACCGGGTCGAAGCGCAGTTCGACATCAAGCCGGACCGCCTCATCGGCGATACCGCTTATGGAACCGCACCGATGCTGGCCTGGATGGTGGAGGAAAAAGACATCGAGCCGCATGTGCCGGTGTGGGACAAAACCGAGCGCAAGAACGACAGTTTTTCGAGCAACGATTTCCACTGGAATGAAGAGGCTGAGGAATACCGCTGCCCGGCCGGCAACCCATTGCGCAGCGAATGGCGAGCCTTCAAGAATGAGCGTTCACACGTCACCAAAGCCAACACCATCATCTTCCGATCCCGGCAGACCGACTGCGCTACGTGTCCGATGAAAGCCAAGTGCTGCCCGAACACTGCGCTCCGCAAGATCGCTCGCAGCGTCCATGAAGCCGCTCGCGATGTGGCTCGGCGCATTGCAGCAACGCCGGCATATCAGCGCTCTCGCCACGAACGTAAAAAGGTCGAAATGTTGTTTGCCCACCTCAAGCGCATCCTGAAATTGGATCGCCTGCGGCTACGTGGTATGAGTGGCGCGACGGATGAATTCACGCTGGCCGCTGCGGTGCAGAACCTGCGACGGCTGGCCAAATTTTCATCTCAAGGGCCACCAGTCACGGGATAGGTGCGCCTGCACCAAGCAAAAAACCTCAAATTAACCCAATAACAGAGCAGCAAAGGTCACCGAAGGGCCGAAAAACCACTCAATGTGGTGAGTAGGTTCTCCGGTGGTGGTCGTGCCTGAGTTCAGGCCATTTGAAAATCCGACTTTTTCAACAGAATCGGTCGCATAGCGACGGTCAGCATCGACCGTCACTATGGGTGATCAGACTTCAGTCTGTTCCGCCATTTCCAGGGCATCATCGACCTCGATCCCCAAGTACCTGACGGTGCTTTCAAGCTTCGTATGACCAAGCAGGAGTTGGACAGCTCTCAGGTTCTTCGTCCTGCGATAGATCAGCGATGCCTTGGTTCTCCGTAGCGTGTGAGTACCGTACATGGTTGGGTCAGGGCCAATGGCTGTCACCCACGCTTTGACTATTCGAGCGTATTGCCTGGTGGAGAGATGATCTGAGCCGTGCAACCGGGTCGGAAACAAGAAGTCCTCACTGCGCAGGTGGGCCTGATGCATCCAAGCCTCCAGAACCGTTCGGGTTTGCTCCGTGATTTCAAATTGCACAGGGTGGTGGGTTTTCTGCTGCATCACGATGGCCCGTGACGACACATGTTCTCCATGGGCTATATCTCGTACTCGCAGCTTGGTTAAGTCAGAGGCACGCAGTTTGCTGTCGATAGCCAAGTTGAAGAGTGCCAAATCTCGTGTCTTCTCCGCGAGCTGGAGTCTGACCCGAATGGCCCAGATATTTCTGACTCGAAGCGGTGCTTTCTGCCCGACAATCTTTCCCTTGTTCCAAGGCTGATGGCTGTGTGTGGCAATAGTGTTCATGTCTTGTCCTCCACGTTGATGGAGGACAAGGGTGGATCAGTCACAGGGAGTGAAGGGCGTTATCCGACCCAAAGCAGCCCTTGATGTATGTGTGTTGTCGCCATATGTTATTGGCATTCATGGAGGATTCTGACTGATGGCACGCGTGGGATTGATACTGACACCCGGTTTTGCGGACTGGGAATATGCTTTCATTGCTGGAACTGCGTCTCCGTTTTACGGGATCGACGTCAGGTTTTTCGCTTCTGCTACGGGGCAGTTCTGCTCGCAGGGTGGATTGGCTGTAACTGTCGATAGCAGTTTGCAACAATGTCTGGACTGGAAACCGGACGTTGTTGTCGTCATTGGAGGAATGGTCTGGGAACGTGCAGAAGCACCGGATATTCGAGAGTTTCTTCATGCTAGTCGTTCAAGTGGAGCGACAATTGCCGGTATCTGCGGGGGAACGCTGGCACTTGCGAGGGCCGGGCTTCTCGACACGGTTCCTCATACCTCGAACAGCGCTGACTTCTTACAACAGAATGCCGTAGGTTATGAAGGGCACACGCTTTATCAAAGCAGTCCAGTGGCTGTGGTTGCGGACCGCATCATAACTGCTCCAGGCCCTGCACCCGTTAGCTTCACCTGCGCAGTGTTCGAAGGTGCCGGGCTATCTTCAGAGATCATTTCTCAGTTCAGATCAATGTTGGCAGCGGAACATGGGTGACCGCCTCGTCCTAAAAAACAGCCGACCAGGTGATGTGTTCGAGTGACCGCTCATGGCCCAGGCCGTGTAAAAACGCATTCGTCACTTTGAAGTCAGCGTTACTACGTGAAATCTGGCGTCGACCGTTTGGTAAGTAGACCTGAAATTTGCGTAGGGACGCGATTTTTGGGCTGTTTTCGTCTGCCTCCGCAGATCGAAAACGTTTTTACACAGCCTCGGCCGATAGCAGTCGCTAACGGAAGGGGCATAACGGTCCTAGGACCACCATAAAAATTCCTACACAAACCTCGGAATCCCTTACCTTTCCCGCCGTTCTGATGAGGCCTATAGTCCATCTCGTCGCCCAAAATGGCGATTTCGGGTTTGGCGACCCGAGATACGAATGCGAGGGCCGCCTGCTCATTTGCAGGCGTCGTCGCAACTGCAAAACCGCTGTACTATGGCGGTTGCGCGCGGGAGACCTTCGGGTCTGCCGGTTTTCGTTCCCGGTTCGCCAACCTGCGCGCAACTGCCACCCTATTCGTTTGGCGACGATCTGTTGGCGGTCTCATCTAACTGAACGAGATCTCACCTATGGAAAGATACATGCCTCTCACCGGAATCGACCTGATCCCGGCCTCCCTGCTCATCGACACCCAAGCCCCACTCGACGTCCTGCAAGCCATGGCCGATTACCGCATCCGCACAGTCACGCAGGTGCTGGAGAACATCGCCTACCGCGGCGAACTCGGTTGCGACACGGTGGTGTTGAAAGACTTTTCTCAGCTGTTAGTCATTCCGTTACGCGACGGCTGTGACTTGATGGACGTGATCGGTCGACGCTTACGAGCGCAGGTGAAGGAGTAAGTAAAAACGGGCGCCTCAATGGGCGCCCGTTTTTCTACAATTACGGTATGTGCATAAACGCGGCTGACGGAGTCTTTCGTGAGCCCATTGACCGAAGTCATTTCACAAAAAATATGTGAAATAAAATGTGAAGATGATTCTTGTTTTAAGAGCCTACAAAACCTCTGGAGGCCAGTAAATTAGCGCCTCTTCATCAAGTCAGTATGTGAAATAAAATGTGAAGACTTTCATACGGTAAAAAGCGGCTATGTGCGGTCGGCCATGGTTAGGGCGATGGATTAAATGAGAACGGGCGCCACCAAGGCACCCGTTTTTTTGTGTTCATCATCAAAGTGGTTCACCCGCATCCAACAGACGGCTGACCTTCTCAGGAAGGCAAAGACCGCGTACCCGAGACGTTCAAGCAGGCCCTTGAAATGGCAATCAAGCCCTCCGTTTAGAGCAATACTCCACAATGAGCTGAGTGACCGCTGCCACAATCGCCTGATCCGCTTCAGATGAGGTGAACAGCCGACATTGCGCATCCGGCAAATCCGGCAACCCTTGTTCCACCCCAATAGCCGCCAATCCTTGCCCCAACTGACTGAGTGGCATGGGCGCTACCGCGAAGCCTGCCAGGGCCGCCGCCCGTAACCCGGCGGTGCTGCTGCATAACATTGCCGTGCGCTGGGCGATTCCCGCCTGCGCCAGCCTTGTCAGCGCGGCCTCGCGATAAGGGCACGGCTCGGGGAACAGGGCCAGCGGCAACGGCGTGGGTAACCGGGCGACGGGTTGCGCCGACCACGCCCACACCAGCGGTTCTTGCCATAGCAACAGCCCCGCTTCGCTGGTTTCGCACAGCGAACCGATGACCACCTCCAGATGCCCCTGCTTCATCAGCGCCAGTAACGTACCCGGAATGTTCACCTGCACCTCGATCTCCATCCCGGGGTACTGCGCGGCGAAATCCTGAACAGTGCGCAGTAATCGAGACTCGACAAAATCTTCAGACACCCCGATCCGCAGTCGCCCGTGAAACGGTGTGCGTGTCAGGTCTGTCCAGGCATCACGGTTCAGCGCGAGGATCGTGCGCGCATAAGAGACCAGGCGCTCGCCATCGGCCGTCAGTTGCTGGGAACGGGTGGTGCGCGTCAACAGGGGTTTACCAATCTGTTCTTCCAATCGCCGCACGTGGCCACTGACCGCCGACTGCGTCAGGTGCAACTTTTGGGCTGCACGGCTGAAGCCGTCTTCATCGACGACGGTGACAAATGTCTTGAGCAGCAGAGTATCGAACATAGTGTTATACGTGATCAATCGAGTAGTAATTTACGATTTATATTTCAAATACAACTATGTTGCAATGCTCTCACCTGCCCTGCCTCCCCCATCATTCAAGGTGTGCCATGACGACTCTTCTCCATATTCAGTGTTCTCCACGCAAGCAGCGTTCGGCTTCCCTTGAAGTCGCCCGCAGCTTCATTGCGCGTTATCAAGCAAATACCCCGGACACCGAAATCATCACCCTCGACCTCTGGAACATGGCTCTGCCGGAATTCGATGATCTGGCCATGGAGGCCAAATACGCCGGGCTCAATGGCACGCCGTTGACCCCCGCACAACAAGACGCCTGGAACACGTTAAAAGCGTTGGCAAGTCACCTGCACCGCGCGGATGTACTCGTGATGTCCGTACCGCTGTGGAATTTCAGCATCCCGTACAAACTCAAGCACTTCATCGACCTGGTATCGCAGAAAGATATCCTGTTCAGCGTTGACCCGGAACGCGGTCTGGAAGGCATGCTGCACAACAAACTCGCCGTGGTGATGTACGCCCGCGGCCTGGATTTTTCGGCGCAGTCGATCACACCGGCGGAGCGCTTCGACTTCCAGAAGCCCTACGTGGAAGCCTGGCTGAAATTTATCGGCGTCACGGATGTGCATTCGGTGATTGTGGAGAAAACCATCCTGGGGGAAGACGTTGATCGGCGCGCGCGTGAGGACGCGACTCAGCAGGCCAGGAACCTGGCAGACAGTTTGTCGCTGACGCTTCAGGCCAACTGCTGTTGAGGAAAGCCTTGACTTGAGACCGGCTAATGGGTGGTCCCTTTTGGTCCTGAGCTTACTCTTGCCGGACAATATCGACCGAGATCTCTACCGCCGCTATCGTGCCTCTGTTCTCAAGCCAGTGTGTGGTGTTCCTGTCCTCGGGCCAGCCCACTCCCGGCCCATAATCCGTGGCGACTCCATTTCGATGGTCAGTGATCGTTCCTTGCAGAATGTAGACGGTGCCGGGTCTGTCGATGTGGTTGTGAATAGGCCCAAAGACGCCTCCGGGCTCGATGGTCACCCTGCGCATTCTGAGTTGGCGCCCTGCCATACCCTCGATCTCAGGACCAAGATCAATCGTTGCAAGTAACGTCACCGTAACGCCTTTCGTCTCAGGTGCCACCTGTTCGTTGCTCATCGCGCGCTCCTCTCTGTATATACAGGGCCTAACTAGAAGTAGAGACCCTAAAAGGAGTGATCAGCCGGGAGGCGACAAAGGGTCGATTGCCGCCCTTCGCGACAGACAGTAACCGGACATTAGCGGTCGAAGCTGCATCGCATCGAGTACCGACTCATGCTCCCAGCACTAATCTACACTCCTGGCTAATGGTTCGATTAATGCTGCATCTGACATCGACAACGCAAGTAGATGTCCAACCTCCATCCCACTTCACTAGATAGAGGTTAGTTATGCCCGGCATCTCCATTCGAGCACTGCTCACCACAATCTTGCTCACGGCCTCCTGCTTATCAGGCGCCGCCGAGTCCACCGCAGGGAAAAGTACAGGAGAGAACGATATGTCCCACCCTTCTACATTGTCCTATGAAGTACTCGTTACTGACGGGGTAACTAGGGCGAGCGATAAGCGCCTACCCAATGGTGATCGCATCGTTTCATCGCCGATCACCTCAACCCTGATCTTCGGGAAAACCGACGCTGTGCTGATCGATCCGCCAATGAGCCGTGAGCAAACGCAAAAGGTCAGCGACTGGGTTGCGCAATCCGGCAAGCACTTGAAATACATCTACGTGACCCACGGACATGGCGATCACTGGTTCGGTACTGAACAGATCCTCGAGCGGTTCCCTGGGGCCACTGTATATGCCACCGAAGGCACGATCCGGCTCATGCACCAGCAGGCCACTGTTGGACGTGAAAAGGTATATGACAAGGACTTTCCCGGGCTCATTGGAAAGACCGATGTTATTGCTCAACCGATACCTGCTGAAGGCTTCACACTGGAGGGCAATACCATCCAGGCCATAGATGTCGGTCATACAGATACTGACGACACCACGGTGCTGCACGTGCCATCCATGGGACTGGTGGTGGCCGGCGACGTTGCCTACAACGGTGTACACCAATATCTCCTCGAAGGCGGCAACGGTGGTCTCCAAGCTTGGGTCAAGGCGATCGACCAAGTAGAAGCTTTGAAGCCGCGCATCGTTATTGCTGGGCACAAACAGAAAAGTCGTGCCGATGATCCAGTCATTCTGGAGCAGACCCGCCAATACCTGTTGGATGCCATAAAGCTACTCGCCGAGAAGCCGACCCCACGTGAGTTCTTCGACAAGATGATCAAACTCCACCCCGACCGCATCAATCAAGGACCGCTCTGGTACAGCGCTATCGGACTGCTCGGAACGCCGACTGCATCTTCAGGCGACGCCCCCCAGCCCAAGAATTAAACCTTTAGCCGTTTAGCTGAGGATCACCCCATGTCTACTTTTTTGACCCGTATAGTACTTCTCGCAAGCCTGGTTATAGCCCCATATTTCGCATCTGCGGCAGAAGAAAAAGTCACCTTCTCCGTTGAGGGAATGAACGTCGTCGGCACTCTGAACCTGCCCGACGGCGTTAAAAAGCCCCCAGTAATCCTGTTACTTCACAGTTTCGGGGGCAGTAGGGATGAGCTCATCATTCCGGCCGTCAATGAAGGTATTTTTGCCCGTGCCGCACGTCTTTGGGCCGAACAAGGAATTGCCAGTCTCCGTATCGATTACCGCTTTGATGGTGACAGTGATGGTGCCAAGACCGACGGCACACTCGATTCGGATGTTGTGGATGGGCTGGCTGCGCTCGACTATCTAGCCAAATCCAAGCGCGTCGATGCCAGCCGCATGGCGCTTGTTGGATGGAGCATGGGCGGAGCAGTTGGTGCGGCTGTAGCAGGACGGACCCCGCATAAACTCGACGCGGTCGCACTCTGGAACCCCGCGACCAATATGGGAGCCGCTTTCCCGCTGCTGTGGGGCGCCGAGAAGATCAAGGAAGCGTTGCACAGCGGTGACACCCCCGTCGCACTGGCATTACCTGCTGGTGGCGAGGTCAAGCTTAAATCCGCGTTCTTCGTCAGCTTGATGACCCTCGATGCCGCCGCCGAGATCACCCGTTACAAGGGTCCACTGCTCGTCGCGGTCGGCACTAACGACGACATCGTTTCTCCGCAGCCAACCCTCGGGAAAAGCTTTATCAGCTATCACCCTGGAAAACATGAGTTGCTTGTCCGGCCGATGGATCACTTCTTCAACATGAGCAAAGACGAGAAGCAGATCGACGAGCTGATTTCGACGACCGCCACCTTCGTCAAGAAGCACATTCACTGATCCCGGTATCCCCGACTATTTCAAGTGCTTGCCCCCCCTTGCCCGTTGACTAACGACTGGCAAGAGGCTTAGTCGCCCTCGGAAAACACTAAACAACGAAACACCCGCTGAACGATTTAGCCCATCTGTTGCGTCGACCGGTTGAATCCACAGTCGGAAGCAGTCGGTCGCGAATAGCTGCTTCCGGCCGATTGTGTTGAAAAAGTCGGTCCTTCCAGACTGCCCGCGTACTGACTGCTGAAAACGCCTTTTTTGCGCGCAGCTACGCGAAATTTGGGCCCGGGAACCCTCTGCTCAAAGTAAAGATTTCAATCTCAAGCGCGTACTTTTCTGCCGTGGAAACCATGGCCGACTTTTTCAACAGAATCGGCCAAAAGCCGCCAGTCAGGGTATCTACCAAAAGTGGGCGATTCACTTAGCGCCAAGCTATCAAGCAACGTCAAACAAGTAACGTCAAACAAGTAACGTCAAAAACCCAGTCATTTAGCGAATTCCTCGCGATTGGATTTTTTCATGGCGTGAAGTGTAAAGTGCAAAAGGTGTCCTAGACTACAGGCTTAAATGGTCTGATTTTTTGAGTTTTTCACCGCTGCAACTACTGGATTTTTATATGAATTCAGACGGTCTTCAGACGCAGCACTGCATTTATCAAATGCCCTCTATCGACCCAAGAGCGGGATGCCAATATGAATAGTAGTTCCGTAGCGGGTTCTCGATTCAGCGTACTTGATGGATGGCGCGGCATCAGCATCTTGCTTGTCTTGGCGTGTCACCTGCTACCACTTGGCCCAAAGCCTTGGCAATTTAATGCCGCCGCAGGCGTTATGGGAATGGCTATATTCTTTACGCTATCGGGTTTCCTGATAACAAATTTTCTGCTCAACAACAGCAGCGTCGTTGATTTTTTAATCCGCAGAATCTTTCGGGTTGTGCCTCTCGCCTGGTTGTACATGGTCATTGCTTTACCTGTCATGGACAGCACTTCGGATTTCTACATCGCAAACTTTCTGTTCGTTGCCAACTGGCCCCCTATGTGGCTTGGCAGTGTAAACGGCCACCTATGGAGTTTGTGCATGGAGGTCCAGTTTTATTTCGCCATCGCTTTACTGGTAGTTCTGATGAGAAACAAGTGGGCAGTGCTAATCCCTTGTCTCTGCATCGCCGTCACGATGTACCGAGTCATGAATGATGTCCATGTCGCAATCAACACTTATTACCGCATTGATGAAATACTTTCCGGGTCCATACTTGCACTGATATACAACAATAGGCTGGGCAACATCCTTGCCAAACTTCCGACACAAACGGGGATCGCACAAATATCTTTGTTCCTCCTGTTTGTCTTGTCCTGTCATCCCGATGCGGGCTTCATGAACTACTTCCGCCCCTATCTTGCCGCAGCAATGGTGGGAAGCACGTTAATCAATAGCCGGACACGAGTTGCCCAGATTCTGAATAATCGCGTTTTATTTTATATCGCCACCATCTCGTACGCTCTCTACGTTGTTCATCCGCTGCTAATACATACTTGGCTAGGTAGCGGAGACACCGTCATAAAATATTTGAAGCGCCCTTTGTTGTTCGCCGCAATTTTTCTCACCGCGCATATCTCGACCTTCTATTATGAAAAATGGTGGATTGCTTTTGGTAAGAGATTTGCCAAGAAAGTAGCTAGCCAATCTGTTATATCGACCGGTTGAATCCACAGTCGATTGCGGTCCTTCACGATAGGAAGCCATCGGCCAAATGCGGACGGTCGCCCCCGCTAAAAAGCCTGTACTTTGGAAGATATTTTTTGGTAGTTGTCAGGCTTTTTCACCAACTCACAGCAGTTTGTCCTTCCGCAGCTGCTTGATCAGTCGTTCCGTCTCACACATTTCACCGAGAAATTCCTGATCATAATGACTGGTGGTTTCCAGGTAGCCTCGTGTGCAGTTCAAGAGCCCCTTCAAGCTCACCTCCAGTTTTTGTTTTGAGCCACAAGCTTGCCTCGTACCGCTTTAAGTAATCAGCTACAACGACTTCATCAGACGCGATGTATTTGTCTCGAATAGCAGCGATAGTTTTTTCGATTTGCTGGTTCACATCCCGCAATCTGTCTGAAAGCACCTTTTACTCCCGCTACTATTCACTGAATGGTCCCTGGATTTTATAGACACAAATGAACGACAGCTACGGGCCTTTCTGACACTCTCCGCGTCGCACAGCAGCTATCGACGCTGCTTGCGCAAGTCGCCCCGTCTCCAGCTAGACGCGCCAAAATCCCCGACCTTAAGGATGGCTTTCCAAACGCCAAAATCACAGCTAATGTAATAATAACTACAAAATAAATAGCGCTCTCTACATGAAAAACTGGCTGACACTGATTCTCGCTTTACCCACCGCGAATGCCACTGAACGCATGCGAGCCTGGCGTGCTCTGAAAGCCTCAGGTGCAGCGGTTTTGCGCGATGGTGCCTATCTGTTGCCTGATACCGGTGTCTGTCGTGAAGCTCTAACGTCTGTCGAGCGCGACATCCTTTCTATCAATGGCACTGTTTACATCCTGCCCGTGGTCGATCCGGAGGGTGAGCGCTTTGTCGAGTTATTCAACCGTAGCGATGACTACAGCAAGCTACGCGCAGAGATTGACGAGTGCCGTGGGCAGCTCAATCCTGAAAACGCATTGGCCACCACCAAACAAATTCGCAAGCTGCGCAAAAACTACGATCAGCTCACCCACATCGATTACTTTCCAGGTACGCCCAAGGAACAGATTGATTCAGCCTTGCAGGACCTTGAGACGGCTGCCAGCAGAGCGTTGTCTGCGGATGAACCCCATAGCCGCGACGAGCCCATAACGGTACTCAACCGTGGTGACTATCAAAGTCGTATCTGGGCAACACGTAAACGTCCGTGGGTTGACCGTCTGGCTTGTGCCTGGTTGATTCGGCGCTTCATTGATCCTCAAGCTCAGATCCTCTGGCTGAATACTCCACATGACTGTCCGGCAGACGCGCTGGGCTTCGACTTCGATGATGCGACCTTCAGTCATGTCGGCAATCGCGTGACCTTCGAAACCCTGCAAGCCAGTTTTGAGCTTCAAGAACCCGGCCTGAACCGCATCGCGGCCTTGGTGCACTACCTCGATATCGGCGGTATTCAGCCTTTGGAGGCTGCAGGCATCGAGCGCGTGCTGGCAGGACTGCGCGAAACCATTACCCATGACGACCACTTACTGGCTGCTGCTAGCGTCATATTCGACGGCCTGCTCGCCGAGTTTGTGAAAGAGGAACAACCCAATGAGTAAGGTGTTGGCATCAACGGTTGAGGGGGGTCTACCGAGGCCGGAGGCGATCAGCTTGCGTGAAGCATTCTGGTTCTGGTTGAAGCTCGGCTTCATCAGTTTCGGCGGGCCAGCAGGACAAATTTCGATCATGCACCAGGAATTGGTAGAACGTCGGCGCTGGATCTCCGAACGACGCTTTCTCCATGCGCTCAACTATTGCATGTTGCTGCCTGGGCCAGAGGCTCAGCAATTGGCAACCTACATCGGCTGGCTGATGCATCGAACCTGGGGCGGAGTGATCGCCGGAGTGTTGTTTGTGCTGCCCTCACTGTTCATCCTCATCGCTTTGTCGTGGATGTACATCGCGTTCGGCGAAGTGCCTGTGGTGGCCGGCCTCTTCTATGGGATCAAGCCTGCCGTGACGGCCATCGTCGTGCAGGCGGCACATAGGATCGGCACTCGGGCGCTGAAGAATAATTGGCTGTGGGCGATAGCAGCAGCTTCATTTACCGCGATCTTCGCGTTCAATGTTCCTTTCCCGCTGATCGTATTGGGGGCAGCGTTAATCGGCTATGTCGGAGGGCGTCTGGCGCCTGAGAAGTTCAGAACCGGGGGCCATAGCGCTGCCAAAAAGTCCTTCGGCCCAGCCTTGATCGATGACGACACCCCGCCCCCGGAACATGCCCGGTTCAGCTGGCTCAAGCTGGCGTCACTCGCCCTGACTGGCGCCGCGTTGTGGGCTTTGCCGATGGGTATTTTGATCGCCCTCTTTGGTTGGGAAGGCACCTTGACCCAGATGGGCTGGTTCTTTACCAAGGCCGCGTTGCTGACTTTTGGCGGGGCCTATGCAGTCCTCCCGTATGTCTATCAAGGTGCGGTCGGTCACTATGGCTGGCTTACCCCGACTCAGATGATCGACGGTTTGGCACTGGGGGAAACCACACCGGGGCCGCTGATCATGGTGGTGGCCTTCGTCGGCTTTGTTGGAGCGTACGTCTCACAAGTGTTCGGCGCCGATCATGTATTTCTGGCCGGCGCTGTCGCAGCCACCTTGGTGACATGGTTCACCTTCCTGCCCTCGTTCCTGTTCATCCTTGCCGGTGGCCCACTGGTAGAATCGACCCACAACGAACTCAAATTCACTGCACCGCTTACTGCAATCACAGCGGCGGTGGTTGGAGTGATCCTCAATCTGGCATGTTTCTTCGGCTATCACGTGCTGTGGCCGCAAGGCTTCAGCGGCATCCTCGACTGGCCCTCTGCACTGATTGCCATTTTGGCGGCAATTGCCTTGTTCCGCTTCAAACGGGGCGTCATTCAGGTGCTGATGGCTTGCGCGCTTGTCGGCTTGGCGGTGCATCTGCTGCGCTAGAAAGCACAGTGAGGGACGAAGCAAAATGCGAGGTGATCCGTTTGGGTTACCTCGGAAATCAATCCTTGTGACTTGTTGGATGTGATCGGCCGACGCTTACGGGTTCAAGCAGCGGAACAAACGAAAACGGGCGCCTTGTCGGGCGCCCGTTTTGTTGAGTCTGTTGTACTTCCCTATCAGCCGTTATGGCTGATCAGTGCGATTTTTTCGATACCGACGTCCCGGCTTTGCTCAACCCTTTCGCATTGTGATCGCCTGGTGTCGAGGTCGAGATTGCACTGGCTTTGGCCACGCCGCGAGTATCTTTGGAATGGGCGATGCCTGAAGTCGTTTGGCCATGACCGCGATCACTATTGCGTTCACTGCCATAGTGGTTTCCGCTTTCACCACGGTCGCGAACAGCCTTGCCGGCATGATCGCTGCTCAGTCCATTGCCGCGGCCATTACTGGTAGAGCCACCGGAGTGATCTGAACCGCTGTGACCGTCGCCTGTACCGCCGCCGTGGCCACCGCCATTACCACCTCCGTTGCCTCCCCCATTACCACCTCCGTTACCGCCGCCACCACCACCACCACCACCACCACCACCACCACCACCACCACCGTCTTTCGCATAGGCGGAGTTCATGATGGACAGGTCAGCAGGGAGTAATGGGGCGGCCGCAAGCATCAGGGCGCAGGACATTACAGCAACGAGACTCTTATTCTTTAAAAGCATGATTGCTTCCGTAAGGTTGGTTGATATCGCGAGACTTATGACGCATTAAGCCCCAGACAGTTCAAGTCCTGCGACCGACGGATGCTGCCAGCGCTAGCGTGCAGCGCTCCGGGTACCCGCGAACGCACTCGTGCCAAGCCAGCGCCACAAACTTTCCGCATCCTTCACCGCGCCATCTACACGCAGCTCTCGCGACTGAAGAACCTCGCGCGGTGTGCGGTCGCCCGTCCAAACCTCGGTCAACGCGCGCACGCTGGAGTCCACGACGAGCGTCAGTTCGCGTCCGGGGTCGTCGCGACACAGGTCTGCCACGCCCTGTTCAACCACGAGCCACCACGCTTGTTCGCCGGGCCGCGCGTCGCGAAATTTGAACTGGATGACCACCGGTCGGGACGGGAACGTTTCGATGCGCACGAACCGGCGCACGTCCCACATGAGCAGGCCCGCGTCGAGTTCGTCATCGCGAAGGCGACTGCCGATCCAGCGCGCGCCCCAATGCCCCAGAGCCATGATGATAGGACGCAACTCCTCGCCCGCCTCGGTCAGGCTGTACTCCCAGACTTTGCCGGTGGCCGTGCGGTGCACGACGCCGATTTCTTCCAAATGCCGCAGACGTTGTGCCAGCAGGTTGGTGGACATCCGTGGCACGCCGCGGTGCAGTTCATTGAAGCGCATACTGCCGCACAGCAACTCGCGCACGACCAAGGGTGTCCAGCGCTCGCACAGGGCTTCAGCACCGCGCGCGACCGTGCAGAACTGACCGTAGCTTTCGTCCATTGCCTTGGCTCCGCAATTACAACGCTTCAGATTCTGAACTAGCCCCGCCACTTCGCCACGCGCACGCTGAAACCTCGAAAGCCAAATACCAAAGGAGCACGCCATGACTAAGGTAGCCATCATTCAGCGCCCGCCCGTGCTGCTCGATCGCAGCGCGACGATCGCCCGGGCCGTGCAATCGGTAGATGAGGCAGCGGCGGCGGGAGCCTCGCTGATCGTTTTGCCCGAATCGTTCATTCCAGGTTACCCGTCGTGGATCTGGCGGTTGGCGGCGGGAAAGGATGGGGCTGTAATGGGCCAGTTGCACACGCGGCTGCTGGCCAACGCCGTCGATATCACCAACGGTGACCTGAGCCAATTGTGCGAGGCCGCCAGGGTTCACGCCGTGACGATCGTTTGCGGCATCAATGAATGCGCCCGGCGCAATGGTGGCGGCACGCTCTATAACAGCGTAGTCGTTATCGGCGCGAACGGCGCCGTGCTCAACCGCCACCGCAAGCTGATGCCAACCAATCCCGAGCGCATGGTGCATGGCTTCGGTGATGCCTCCGGGTTGCGCACGGTCGATACACCAGTCGGTCGCGTGGGTGCGCTCATCTGCTGGGAAAACTACATGCCGCTGGCACGCTATTCTCTGTATGCCCAAGGGGTGGAAATCTACGTCGCCCCCACGTACGACACGGGCGAGGGCTGGATCAGCACGATGCGCCACATTGCTCTCGAAGGCCGCTGTTGGGTGCTCGGCAGCGGCACCGTGCTGCGCGGCAGTGACATCCCCGACGACTTCCCGGCTCGTGCGCAACTGTTTCCCGATCCGGATGAATGGATCAACGACGGCGACTCGGTAGTGGTCAGTCCTCAAGGCCGGATCGTGGCCGGTCCATTACACCGAGAGGCAGGCATTCTGTATGCGGACATCGACGTCGCACTCGTGGCGCCGGCGCGGCGGGCGCTCGACGTCACCGGGCATTACGCGCGCCCTGACATTTTCGACCTGCAGGTGCGGCGCACGCCGGCGACAGCGGTGCGCTATATCGACGAGTGAAGTCCGGCGGTATCGCCTGACCATTGATCAAGGAGTCACGCCATGAGCATTGAACGGTCTTACAAGGGCATTTGTTTTTGCGGCGCAGTCGAGTTCACCGTCAGTGGCGAGCCGGTCGGAATGGGCTACTGCCATTGCGAGTCGTGTCGGCATTGGTCAGCAGGACCGGTCAATGCCTTCACGCTGTGGAAACCCGAGGCGGTGCAAGTGACTCGGGGTGCTGACAACATCGGCACCTACAACAAGACACAGCGGAGTTTCCGCAAGTGGTGCAAGACCTGCGGCGGGCACATTTTCACTGAACACCCGGGGATGGGGCTGATCGATGTGTATGCCGCGGTCATCCCGGATCTCGCGTATTCGCCAGGCGTTCACGTCCACTATCAGGAGACCGTGCTGCGCATCAAGGATGGATTGCCCAAGCTGAAGGATGTCCCCAACGAATTAGGGGGATCGGGCATCAGCGTGGACGAATAGCGCTGGTTGCGCCGGTTGCCACCTGTTCGGCAGCAACTCGGCATTTTCATGGGCAGCCGCGTCAGAACAGCTTTCAAATTGGCATATGGATCATGCCCATTAATCAAAAGCACCGTTGAGCACTTCATAGATAAGCCCGGTTGCCAGCGCGACCAGTATCAAGTCGGCGCCAACTTGCTGCCATTCATATCCATCATAATGAGGCAGCCTACCGATCAACCGACCATCCAGCTTTTTGGCAATCCCCGGTGGGAGCGGCTTGCCTCGCGCGAGGTTCTTTTGGATGCCGGGTGGCAATGCAGGTCCGGGGCTCCAGTAGTCCCGATACCCGCCAATAATCCCAAGAACGCTTCCGCGATTGATGCTTGGGCCATTATCCCAATCGCCACCCCCGGAATTTTTGCCTTTGCCTCCCTGACCTCCCTGGTTCCCATGAACCTGGCTGTTTTGCGGGTTTCCCTTGCCGTTTCCCTGGCCCTTTCCATTTCCAGGATCGGCCAATGCAGTCACTGAACCGGAAACCAGCGCAAGGGATGTAATAGCTGCAATCAATGAGCGAGATCTGAGCATGAGTCGTTCCTTCGGGGTGGCGGGACATCTTTCTGTAATTTAGACGCTGTCGGTGATGTGGGTTCCATTTCCTCCCATCGACACCCAAGCCGCACGGCCGGTTTGCGCGGCAACTACCCGCCGAAGGCGTGCGCTCTTTGATTTGGCCATCGACAGTAATCTACGTGCCTGCGACCAGGCTGCGTGTGCGGGAGTCAGCTAGGGAAACTCTGAAAAAGACATCCAGATTTGGTGAAATACGCACCTCGCACAAACTGAGCGGTTGAACCCCGATGAAACAGATGTCCTTCGCCGATGCCGAATATGCCGGAAAACGTAAGCAGACC
>NZ_VOBM01000039.1:0-64477 GCF_008370005.1 Pseudomonas sp. ANT_J28 | reverse complement strand
GCGATTCAGAAAAACAAAAAGCACGGGGTCGAACACGGCGACTTTAATATCCAGCTCGACCAGCGCAGCCAGGCCATCGATGGACTTTCGGAAGTCCACGGGCTTGGGGTAGAGGTACACTTTTTCGACTTTTGCATCGGGTCGCATCATGAGGTGCTGGCTCCAGAAAGAGTTGGGGAGCACAGCTTCGAGCATCAGATTTCGACTTGGAATGTGGGCTTCATGGAGCGCTTACGGCGGCTCGATCCAGATCAGCCGTTCCAACGCTGAATTGCCCTGAATCTGATCGGCTTACGTCTATAGGATCTTAGAAAAGTCAATCTTGCCTGAAGTAGGCCCTAGACCATGATTGGCGCTGGCTGCGAGCGACCAGATTCCCGCAGCTCAGGCGAGCCGGCTGGCATGGTCGCCAGCACGCAAGAGTGTTCCCCAAGCGGAATCAGGCGCCCGACGCTTCAGCACTTCAATGAAGAAAAAATTATTTAAAAACAATTAGATGAAGAGCCTGAAGCTTTATCTTGGATAAAACGGCTGTTTTTTGGCTCGTTAGGTTTGACAGACCGCTTAGGCCGCTTAGAATATAGATATGTATATGACATCTGTATTGGTCGAGAATGGAAAGTTAAGCAGTATTCGCCGAAACCTGGCATTTCAGGGAACATGAAGTAGTTTTAAGGGCCGAAAGTACGGACCGTGCGGTAGCTTTGACCACGGCAAGAAAATGCCCTCCCGTCTCATGCCGAAGGCGATATTGCTTATAGCGTTCAGTAATTTTCCTCCGGAATTTACACCGTCGACTTATAACTTCGTGAATTCCTCAAAAACCTGGGCGGTTCAATCACCTCGCATTAGCAAACTGCGCGTATAGCGTTCGTGACGTAACTCGTCCACTGCCTATTACCCACGCACCCAGTGCTTCATTATTGAGACACACTTTAGCAGATTGATAAAAATTTGAAACACCTTTTTCTCACCGTACTCCTAACGCCTCGATAGAACTGCTAGAAGCATGAGCCGCACAAGCAATCCCGGCATGCTCAAACATATTGTTATATCCGCGGAGTTTAGCAGCATGCTAACAAATAACACCAAAGACTCTCGCTGGTACCTTTTGCAGTGCAAGCCGCGCCAGGATGAACGGGCACAAATTAACCTGTTGCGACAAAACTACGTCATATTTCGCCCGCAACTAATTAATGAACGCCTGATTCGCGGTAAACCCCATAAGACGCTCGAATCCCTCTTCCCTGGGTATCTTTTTATTCAGCTGAGCTATGACGACAACTGGGCGCCCTTGCGTTCTACCCGCGGCGTCTGCCGTGTTGTCCATTTCAATCATGGCCCAGCAACGGTGGCCGATCATATCATCGAGCATCTGCGCGCGCGATGCCGTGAACCACTAGAACTGCAGGCAACCGAAGAACTCAAGCCCGGCGAAACGCTTCAAATAATCCGAGGCCCACTGTCGACGCTTGAAGGTATTTTCTTGTCGAGGTTGGGTGCTGAGCGAGTAATGATTTTGCTGCAGTTTCTGAATCGAGAACAGCAAGTGCGCATTCCACTGAGTGATCTTGAGCGACAGCGGTCATAGTTAAATTATGCGATTTATATTTAAGAAACAACACATCATTAACAGAGCGCATTTAACAACCAATTGACTTGACGCTTACGCCACTTAGTTTGCGTTTTATTCTAATCAAACTACTGTTATCCAGTCAAATAAACTGCATCGCTCTTATGTGCTACTCTTGAAGGGAACCGACCGTTGCCTGTCATAGGAGCTCTTCCGTGTACAGACGCTATTTCTTGATACAACCCCGTATTGCGTTGACTGCGCCCACCCGATGCCGTTCCGATTTTATATTCAATGAGTTACCCCTGGGAGCAATCACATGGCCATGAGGTCAAGCGGCTCTTTCGCACTATTCATGGTCTCTTTATATCCTGGCATGGCTTGGTGTCTGGTTCCGCAGAGTATTGATTTTTATGGCCTCGACTTCACACCAACGCTGGCATTTACAGAAAGTTATGATGACAACTTCCGGGAACTGGAGCGAAATATTCAATCATCCATGGTTACCAAGGTGGCGCCGTCCTTTGAGCTCAAGGCTGAAGAGCGCAATAGCGCCACCCGTCTTATCTGGCAACCTACCCGATACATTTTTCATGACGAGCCAGATGCCTCGAATACCGCACAACGGGTACAAGTGGACAGCATTATGGAGTTCAATGACCGTCACCGTCTGAAGCTCGAGGGGGAAGCACGTAAATACGAGCGTACGAATTCGACGGCTGTCGATGGCATCAATGACAAGATTCGCAGCAAACGCGTTAATGGCGTCTATACCTATGGCGCCAAGAGTGCTGCCAACCAGGTCGATCTAGGCGCAAGTTACGCTCAACTTCGTTACGACAACTCCGGCGGTATCAATGACGATAAAGAACACAACACCACTGGCCTGACCACCACCTGGTATCACCGTATAGGCAGCAACACCCGTGGCCTGCTGGAGTACGACCACACCCTCTTCGACTATCTCCAGCCCGGCAGCCCCCGCAGCAGCAAATCCGACGCAATACTCACCGGTGCCGAATGGGACTTCACCGCCCGCACGACCGGCAAGATCCGGGTTGGGTACGAGCGAAAGAATTTCGATGACAGCAGTTCCAAAGACCTCAACAACCCTACCTGGCAGATGGATCTACAGTGGAAACCACGAACCTACTCGACCTTTTCTATTATTGCCCGACAAGCCATAGCCGAGGGCGACGATGGTTCTGAAGCCGTCAAGAGCAGCTCTGCCCTCCTGGGCTGGCGTCATGGCTGGACCGAACGAATCACCACGGTGGCCGAAGCGGGGATTGGCCGTAATGTTTACGAAGGCCAGAGCCGCACGGACAACCTTCGAAATTTCAACCTTGCTCTGATTTACGGGATGCGTCGCTGGCTGGATATAGAGCTTGGCTATCGCTACAAAGTCGACAACTCCGACGCCGACGATCAAAGCTTCAAGCGCAACGTTTTCCTGATCGGTTTCAATGTAAGTCTCTAAGGGGATCTTCATATGAACTCACGCATTGTTGGCTTATTGGTTCTGCTGTGGCTAGTGCCTGTTACGTATGCGGCAGACTCCGGCGTCCAATACAAACTGGCTGCCGGTGATGTTTTGCGCATTACCGTATTCGGTGAACCCGACCTGAGTCTCAAGGAGATCCGTCTCAACGATGCAGGAACGTTTTCTTACCCATTTTTGGGTGAGATTGTTGCCAAGGGATTAACTCCCAATCAGGTCGAAAAGATCATCGTCAACGGCCTCAAGCAAGGTTACCTGGTCGATCCCAAGGTCAGTCTGAGCCAGATCGCCTACCGCTCGTTTTACATCAATGGAGAAGTGCAGAAGCCAGGCAGCTACCCGTTCGTGCCTGGGCTGACGCTGGAAAAAGCCATCGCGTTGGGGGGTGGACTAACCGAACGAGCGTCAATAAAGCGTGTGACGATCATGCGCGGCGATGGCAGTCCCTCACTGACCGACAACGTCACGCGCAACACCGTTATTGCCCCCGGTGACACCATTTCCATTGCACAAGGCTTTTTCTAATCATGGACAACAGCCCAAGCACCTACGTCGAACGTCCACTCCATCCGCATCTTCATGTACAGCACAGCGAAGAATCGGACACCATTGATTTTCTAAAACTCTGGAGCCTGATTTGGCGCGCCAAATGGAACATCGGATGGTTGATATTGCTTAGCTGTTTGCTGGCGATGGCTGTCGTGTCCATCATCACGCCACAGTACATCGGAAGCACTACGCTGCTTATCAAAGATAAAACGCCGCCGCTGCTGGCTTTCCAGCAAGTAGCGGATTCAGGTGCCACGACCGCCGATTACTTACAGACACAACAAGCACTTCTGCAATCGCGGGTTCTGGCTGAGCGCGCGGTGAAAAAGCTGAACCTCACCACTCATCCGGTGACTGATCCACGCCAGCAACCGGAGCCATGGTTTACGCCGCGAAAGTGGTTGGCTGACCTTAACGCTGGCCAGTGGTTGTCAAAGCTAGCCTTTTTGACGCCCAAACAGGTTGCCCCCACTGAAGAAGACATTTTCAATGACGTCACGCAAAACCTCATGCGGCATACCAGCGTAAAATTCGTGGGCAAGAGTCAGTTGATCGAAATTGAAGTGGAGTTGCCTGACCCTGATCTGGCTGCCGCCGCCTCCAATGCGCTCGCCCAAGGCTTCATCGATAGCCAGATCGACAGCAGTCTGAAGTCATCGCAGACCACTACCAGCTGGATGAACACACGCCTTATCGAGTTGCGCGATAATCTGCGCAGTGCGGAGAACAAGCTTCAGGCGTACCGAGAAGATCAAGGGCTAGTTGACGTCGACGGCGTGGCCACCATCAGCGCCAACGAATTGCAGATGACTGGCAACCGCATGATCGACGCCCGCCGCAACAGGGCAGAAGCCGAGAGCCAATTCCGTCAGGTGCAGGGCTTGAGCAACGGCAGCCTGAGTAAACTCTCCAGCGTACCCGCCGTCTTGAGTAACCCATTAGTACAGCAATTTCAGGCCGACTTGGCCAAGGCACAAGCCAAGGTTGAAGAGCTGTCGGGGCGCTATGGCCCAAAACATCCGACCATGCTTTCTGCGCGCTCTGAGTTGCGTACTGCTGCCACCAGCCTGCGACTACAGGTACAACAAGTGATTGCGGGCATCGAGCATCAATACCAACTGGCTGTCGCGAGTGAAAATGCACTTCGCAAATCATTCGATAGCAACAAGGCACAGATACAGGATATCTCCCGCAAGGAGTTCCAACTGCGTGAGTTCCAGCGTGAAGTCGACAGCAGCCGCGCGCTGTATGAAACCTTCATCACCCGCTTGAAGGAAACCGCGGCTACGTCAGACATAGATTCAGCCAAGGCGCGCATCGTCGACCCGGCGATTGTTCCTGTGGAAGCGAGCAAGCCTCGTAAAACACTGATTGTGGCGATTGTCGGAATAGTGGCTGCGGTGATCGGCGTAGCACTGGCCTTCCTGTTCGAGACTTTGAGTAACACCTTCAAGACCGACGAAACGATCGAAAGCACCCTCAACATACCGCTGCTCAGCGTAGTGCCGTTGGTGATGAAGAAAAGCCGTCGGCAATTGGCGCGATTGTTCGATGACAACGGCCATTTGCGTTTTTGCGAGACCATTCGCAACCTGCGAACTTGGCTGATGTTGCATAGCAGCGAATTGCCATCGCAGGTGGTGCTGGTCACTTCGAGCGTAGCCGGTGAAGGTAAAAGCACCATCGCCAACAACCTGGCATGCTCGCTCACCCCGCTGGAACGTGTGCTGTTGATCGATGCCGACATGCGCCAACCGACCCTTTCGCTGAACTACGACTTTCCGTCAGACAGCCCGGGGTTGGCCAACGTCATTGCTGGTACGGCCCGGCTCGAAGACTGCATCCGCACTGTTGGCAATCTTGACATGCTGCTAGCCGGTGACCTTTCGCTACCAATGTTGGATTTGCTCGGCTCGCCGCGTCTACCTCCCCTACTGGATTTACCTAATTCGCTGCGCCAGCCTCCCCCACAGGATCTGCTCAGCTCGCCGCGCATGGCCCGCATGATTGAAGCGCTCAGGCTGCGATACCGGCACATTATCATTGACGCCCCGCCTGCTGAGATGGTTAGCGACGCGTTGTTGCTGGCCAAGCATTCGGACGCCGTGATCTACGTGGTCAAGGCCGAAAGTACGCCTATCAGTCAGGCGCAGAAAGGCCTCGCCATGCTGCAGCAAAGCCATGTGCCGGTGTTTGGTGTGGTGCTTAACCAGGTCGATCTGCGCAAGGCACGCAAGTATGGCTACAGCCATTCCGACAGGTTCTATAGCTACGACTATTCGTCCAGGTAAAACCTGGAAACAAGGTCTGCTGTAGCAGCGCACCCAGCAATCACGAAATCTACTTCCTCTCGGTCGAACTACAGCTACACGCCAGCGTACGGGGACGAAGCGGCGCATTCGATCGGCGCCGAGGTATTACCCATGCCTAGAGGTTGAACTGATGACATCGCAATACGCCGCTCAAATGGCGCATCGTCGAGGTCTGACCTTTTGGGGTCAGTGGCTATGCGCAATCACGCTGGTCAACCTGCTGCTCATCTTGCTCGTGTACCTGCGCGTCGGTAGTTTGAACAGTGAATACCGCGTGGTGATGATTCTCACTGTCTTAGGCTCGGTTCCGGTTTACAGCACCATGCAGGTTTACCATAAACGCCATGGGATGTTATCCGGGCTCGGTCGGTTGCTAGTCGGCTGGTTGATCTTGCTAGCCGTGCTGATCACCATTGCCTTTATCACCCAAACCAGTGCGATTTTCTCCCGCCAAGTGATCATCGTCTGGGGCGTGCTGGGGTTCTTCATACAGGCTGCCAGTTTTTTGCCCCTCCACTGGCTTGCCCGGCTGTATTCGCGCAAGGTCTGTAACGAACGCCGCTCGGTGATTATCGGCACCTGCCTGACCGCACATGAGCTGGCCAAGAAACTGTCCAGACCGAACCGTGTCCTGGCGTTGGGTTTCATCGCCGCCACTGACACAGCCGGCCCGGCACCGAGCATTCTACCGCTGCTTGGCCACGTCGACGAGATTCGCGAGATCATCACTCGCCTGGAAGTACGCCGCGTTTACATCGTCCTGCCGATGGCCCAAGCCGCAACGATTGAAGCTCTCTACATCGACCTGCTGGACATGAACGTCGACGTAGTTTGGATCCCTGATTTCGGCAGTATGGTGCTGCTCAACCAGTCGATCTCGGAAATCGAGCGAATGCCGGCTATCTACCTCAATGAAAGCCTGATCAGTTCGCATCCCGGCAGCCTGCTTTGCAAGGAATTATTCGAACGCAGTCTCGCTGGCGTAGCCATCATTTTACTCAGCCCATTGCTGCTGATCGTTGCGATAGCCGTCAAGGTCACCTCCCCCGGGCCTGTGCTGTTCAAGCAAAATCGTCACGGCTGTAACGCGGAGGTGATCAAGGTTTGGAAGTTCCGCTCGATGCGCGTACATGACGATAGTGAAGTGCGCCAAGCCACTCGTGAGGACGAACGCATTACCCCTATCGGGAGCTTTTTGCGCCGTAGCTCGATCGACGAGCTTCCACAGTTGTTCAACGTGTTGTTCGGCAAAATGGCTCTGGTCGGGCCCCGACCGCATGCCGTCACTCACAATATTTACTACACCGGCAAGGTACGCGCCTACATGGCCCGTCATCGCCTCAAACCAGGCATTACCGGGTTGGCCCAGATCTCAGGGTATCGAGGTGAAACCGAGACGCTGGAAAAAATGCAGCTGCGCGTCGCCCAGGACCTCAACTATATCAACCGATGGTCTCTGTGGCTGGACATCAAGATTCTCGTCAAGACGCCCTTCACGTTGTTCTCAAAAAACATCTACTGACCTCTAAGGGGTTATATGAAGTGAATGTATTTGGAATCAGCTATGTTGGCCTTGTGCAGGGTGCTGTTCTGACAAAGATGGTTCGGCAGAGTGATGTGCTGAGTATGGATCAAACCATCGCGATGAACATGCAGCGTCATTAAATCGTCGTCCGTAAATCTACCGTACCGGTCGGCACCGGGGACGTCGTACGCACGCGCCTTGCTCAGGTACTGTCAGACAACGACCGTCACGATTAGACCAATTCGCGCATATGTTATCAATTCATCTATCGAGATCTCGTCTACGGCGGCGCGTGCTTTCCCAAGGACGTTCTAGCGCTAATTCATACCGCTAATAGCGTCGATTTTGACGCACAGGTACTCAAGGCGGATGAGTCGCGCAACAACGAACAAAAAACCACGCTGTTCAACAAAATTCTCAACCACTTTGACGGCGCTCCTCACGGCAAGATCTTTGCCCTGTGGGGCTTGAGCGTCAAACCCAATACCGATGACCTGCGCGATGCCCCAAGCCGAGAGTTGATGGAGGCCTTATGGTGCGCCGACGCCAGCGTCCAGACATTCGACCCCAAGCCATGGAGGAAGCCCAGCGTAACTATGGCTCGCGCGATGACCTGACATTCACGGCACCAAGGATGCGGCACTGAAAAATACCGATGCGCTGATCATCGTAACGGAGTGGCAATCGTTTAGGGCACTCGACTTTCTCAGTCGGCAATTCAGGCAACCGCTTATTTTCGACGGGCGCAATCTGTTCGATCCACAGCGCAGGAGAAGCCGCGGTTTTTACAGGCATTTCCGTGAGGCGACAGACTCACTAGGAGTCAGGTCATGATCAGTTTGGAATTAATCGGGCATTTCTCACCGCAGTTGCTGGAAACCAACAGGGTGTTTTCTTTCATCAATTTTGCATCGATCGGCAATTTTTTCGATCATACCCCGGACACCATTGCTTATTTTTGCGACGGCATGCTGATGTCTACGTTCATGTCTCGCGTCACCGGTCGGACGATCGACCGGGTCAGTTTCGACTTTACCTCCATCGCCGACTCTGTGTTCGGTTGCGCCGAAAAACAAGGCAAGCGTGTGTACTTTGTCGGGGCCAGGCAAGACGAACTGGATTTGTTCGTCAAGAAGATCAAGCTCCTCTACCCAGCGTTGATAATCACCGGTCATCACAATGGTTACTTCGACGCGACGCAGGCTGCGCGCATTCAAGCAGACATCTGCCTCAGCGAAGCGAACATACTGATCGTGGGCCTGGGCGCCGGGCTTCAAGAGCAGTTCGTACTGGATGCTCTGCAGATCGGCTTCAGCGGTGTGGCATTCACCTGTGGCGGGTTCATCCATCAGGAAGCTATAACTAAACATCATTACTACCCAGAACTGATCAACCGCCTGAACTTTCGCGCGTTCTATCGAATGTATCGCGAACCACGCACCATCAAGCGCTACGTGCTCGATTACCCGACCAACTTTGTTCTTCTATTGATAATGATCGTTCGACACAAATTGACCATAAACGTCTCTGCACCCTGAGCGCCGAGTCATGACCATGCATATTTTATTTATCCTCAAGGATTTCAAGCCGGGGGGTGGCGTGGAGTGTGTCCAGCAACGCCTGGCCAGGCAGTTTATGAGCGATGGACAACGCGTTAGTTTTTTCGTCATGAATGGCGATTCTCCGGACGACGAAGGTATTGAAACCATCCATGGCGGCGGCAGTGGAATAGTCGGTATGCTTAAGTCCGTCGTGCTGCTACGCCGAATCATTCGTCATGACTGTGTGACCCACCTCATCGCCGCCAAGGAGCAAGCTAACCTCTGTACCTGGTTTGCCTCCATAGGTAGCACCTGCAAGGTTATTTATACCCGTCACGCGGCACTGGATTGCAGTGAACAGATGACCAGCCCTAATAGCCTGCGCCTGCTCTACGCATTGTATCTCTGCGGCAATGGCAAGGTGGTGACAGTCTCCAACGGACTGCGGCAGTCTCTCGCCGAATTGATGCCATGGGGGTACCAACGTATCCGCTATTGCCCCAACGCGGTGATCACCGAGCAATTATTCAATGCTGCACAGGCGCCCTTGCTCTCTGACTTGCCAGACAAATACTGGTTAAGTGTGGGCCGGCTAGTGCAGCCGAAGGGTTTCAACCTGCTGCTCGATGCTTATGCCATGGCATTGCGCAGCACTGCTTTGCCCGATCTGGTCATCGCCGGCGACGGCCCGGAACTCGACGCGTTAACCTCGCAGGCACGTCGCCTGGGAATCGAGCTTCGCGTGCATTTTACCGGCTTCCTGAGAAACCCCTACCCACTGATCAGGCAGGCACGATTGCTAATTCTGAGTTCTTTCCATGAAGGCTTGCCGACCGTACTGATTGAGGCCCTGGCTTTGGGCACACCGGTGTTGGCCTGCGACTGCGACTCCGGGCCGAGGGAATTACTAGATAACGGGCGCCTCGGCCAACTGGTCACAGTCAACGATGTGCCCGCGCTGGCCGAAGGAATGCTGCGAAGCCTGGCCTTGCAAGACCAGGCTGCGCCGGGAGGGCAAGTTACCTCCGATGCGGTCCGGCAGTACACCAGCAAACATGCCGCACAGGCTTATTACCAGGTATGGAATCAATGAAAAAACTGCTAATAATCCTGCATGATTTGAACGCAGGCGGGGCCGAAAAAATGATGGCGCGCCTGGCTGGTGCGCTGGCAGAAGCAGGCAATGACGTGACCTTGCTGATGCTCACCGGCGGCGGTATAAACGCTGAACGCCTCGACCCGCGAGTCAAGCAGGTCGAATTGCGTAGTGCGCGCAGCTCGACTGCGGTGCCGGCTCTGGCACGGTTTCTTCGCAATAATCGCTTTGACGCGCAATTGGCCGCCCTCACCCATGTCAACGTCGTGGCTATCGCCGCTGCGGCACTGTCAGGGACCTTGGCGCGTCTGCACGTTAGTGAGCGCAATGCCTTTTCCTACGACAAACACGTCAACCCAGCAATGAGAGTGCGGGCAGCCTATCTGTTGGCACCGCTACTGTATCGACTCATCCCCAACCCGGTCATCTGCGTCTCGCATGGCGTCGCACAAGACTTGATCAATACCACCATTACACGCCGTCAAGACGTCACCACTGCCGACAATCCGGTGCTCGACAACGACTTTCGCGAGAAGGCGCCGGGGTGTCCAAGCCACACCTGGCTTCAGGAAAAGACCATGCCGGTGATTATCGCCGTCGGCCGTCTGGCTCGGCAAAAAGGTTTCGACACCTTGATCGCAGCCTTCGCCCGGTTACCAAATCTCAGCACCCGTTTGATCATTTTCGGTGAAGGCACACTCAGGGCCCAGCTGCTTGAGCAGGCACGCGCCTTGGGTGTGGCCGAGCGGTTCGATTTGCCGGGCTATATCAGTGATCCAAGGGCAGAAGTGGCAGCGGCCGATTGCTTTGTGCTGTCGTCGCGATTCGAGGGCAGCCCCAATGTGCTGATCGAGGCCCTGTCCACCGGCACACCGGTGGTATCGACCTGTTGCCCCTATGGCCCGCAAGAAATTCTCGAAGATGGCGCGATCGCCCCTCTGGTGGCCGTCGACGACCCCGCCGCACTGGCACAGGCAATAACTCTCGAACTGACATCACCGCGTGATTTAAACCGCCAGGCCCGCATAGATGCCGCTGCCCGCTTCATGAGTGCGCGCGCGGCTAACACCTATCTCGCCGCGTTGCTCAGGAGCCAGCCATTATGAAAAAGTTGGAAGTCAGGTATGCCACTCTGCGCGACGCTTTCACGCTGTTCGGTGTGCTGTTCTACACCCAACTGATCAGCTTTTTTCTCGGGTTGGGTGAGACGTCAAATCTGGACATGGCTGACAAGGACCTCGAAGGCAATATTGTCAACCAGATCTGCGGCCTGACTACCCTGCTGGTACCGCTGTTCTTCTTCATCCGCAACAAGGTATTCCTCAGCAAAAGCTTTTACAGAAACAACTTCTTTGTGCTGGTATTCCTGCTCTGCGTAGCAGTATCGATCAGTTGGTCCAACGACCCTATTTTAAGCTTTAAACGTTTTATTGCGATGATCAGTGTGGTCTTCTTTGCAGGCTTCATTGCCTACAACTACAGCATCGAAAAAATCGCCTTCATGCTCGGCTGTGTCATCGGCGCCGCAGCGTTGATTGGATTAATATTTGCGCTGATCAGGCCCGACATCGCATTCATTTCCGGCGGAATTCGTGATGGTGCTTTCAAAGGGATCTTCCCGGAAAAAAATGCCGGCGCCCGGATCAACGCGATTGCCATTCTGTTACTGCTGCCGATGATCCGCCAACGCAACCCTTGGGCGATCGTTTATTCGCTATTCTCGCTGATCGCCATTCTGCTGGCTCAATCTGCGACAGGAATAGCGCTGATTTGTGCCGGCACGGTGAGCTACTGGTACTTCCTCACAATGATCCGCTTGCGCATCAACCGTTCGCTGACGGCGTTCTTCGGTTCTACGCTCATCTACTTACTGATTTGCCTCTTCCTGTACGGTAATTACACGCTGCTTTTGGAGCTGGTTGGTCGTGACCCATCACTCACCGACCGCACACTGATTTGGGACCTGCTCACACCGCTTATCGATGCCGAGTTCATCAACGGGTACGGCTTCGGCGCATTCTGGTCCAGCCCAAGCGCCACAGCATTTATAGCCCGCTGGGGCTACATCGGAAACGCCCACAGCGGCTACATGGAGACCCTGCTCAACGGCGGCGCCGTACAGTTGACGGCACTGATCCTCATGCTGGTTGAAGCGTTGGTCAAACAGTACCGGGCCGTAACGGCGAACAAATCGGCACAGTTCCGCGCCAGCGCATTGGTGATCATCGGACTGTTCATCGCCACCAACTATGTGGCGTACGTCATTCCCAACTACCGCTCCGCAGAGTTTTTAGTATTTTTCACCCTGACCCTGTCATTCCGGCACCACCACGTCAAACGTTCCGCCCTGTCACCGAGCACTGTCATGCCCTGTGGCACCTTTGTGCTCAAGGGCTGATCCGCCAAGGCTATGTCCAAGGAGAAAAATACGTGTTAAACGACGCCGCTCAATCACTCTGTTCGGTTTGCGTAGTCATTCCGATGTACAACGCCGTGGGCAGCATTCAACAAACACTGGAGTCGGTGAGCCATCAAACCCGCCTGCCTGACAACGTTATCGTCATAGACGACGGTTCCAGCGACCAGGGCCCACAAGTCGTCCAAAACTACCCCGCCTCCTTTCCCTTGACGCTCTTGCAGCAGGCTAATGCAGGGCCGGCGAGTGCACGGAACAAGGGCATCCTGCACGCCAAAGAAACCTTCATTGCCTTCCTCGATGCCGATGACGAATGGCATCCACAAAAACTGGAAAAGCAATTGGCGCTCTATGAGGAGCTCACTCGCAGGGGACGCCGGGTGGGTCTCATCGATTGTTACCAAATTAGCGAGTTCAGCGACGGAACCAGACAGCTGGAGGATCGACGCAAGGGCGGTCTCCATTTCGTCGACTTTATCCACGAAAACGTCATCAACGGTACGTCCGGCGTACTGGCGGTGCGCGAAGTGGTTGTGGCCTTGGGCGGTTTCGATCAAACCCTGCGCTTTGCCGAAGACCGCTTGTTATGGACTCGGATCGCCGAGCACTGGGAGATTCACACCGTACCGCAGATACTGCACCGGCGCTGGGTCAACAGCGGTAACATCACCGCGCAACCTCAAAAATACTATCCGCACAAAGTCAAATTCATCGAGCTATACCTCGCCCGCTACGATAAGAAGCTGACAAAGCAGGCGCGTATCGACTTCGTGCTGGCCAACCATGTTGAATTTCTTAATGCCTTCTCCAGGCGCGGCGAACACTTGCAGGTAATCGAGGTGTTCCGGCGGATGCTTGAGCACTCCTGGCAGGCACTCATTTTCTCCAATGGTAAACCGACCCTACGTTATCTCTATGCGCGAGTAAAAACATTGCACAAGACTTCCTGAGATAACTTGCGCCCATCGATCGTATTAGTCGGTCTCCCCCCATGGCCAATCATCGCTTGGTTACATTGATCTGGATCTTCACCGAAAAAATCGGCTTGATTTTCCTGTCCATGATTACTTTTATCGCTTATGCCAGGCTTCTGTCGCCAGCGGAGCTGGGGCTTGGCACGGTGATTATCGCCATCGTAGAGGTGATCGGCATCATCTACTCTTCGGTGCTGGAAGACCCGCTGGTGCGGCTGGAGCACCTGGAAGACCAGCACATTTGCACGGCCTTCTGGTGCGCGGTGATCGTCAGCCTGATGTCCGTCGTCGTCATAACGTTCGCGGTGATGTTGTATACGACGGACCCGATGCTTCGTTGGATGACTGCGGTTGCCTCGGTGAAAATCCTCTTCACCATGATGGCCCGTGTCTATGTGGTTCAAATGCGCCGGAGCGGTAACTTCAAGATGCTGGCATCGCGCACGCTAATGGGTAAAGTATTCGGTGGCGTTGCCGGTATCGCAGTCGCGCTCTGGGGTTTTGGAGCCTGGGCGGTGATTACTCAGGCGCTGATCATGGAATTCGTTTCCATCGTCGTGTTGATGCTCAGTGATCGACGCCGCATTGCCTTTTATATTGACGGGGCTGTTCTACGCGCACTGTTGACGGCCGGTATCCCGGTCGCCATTAATGTATTGAGCTCCCAAACGCTTCAGCGCGGCGTCAACGTTTTGCTGGGCATCACTGCGGGCACTAACGCTGTCGGCATATTCAACATAGCAATGCGCATCATTGATTTGCCTCGCACGGCACTCTACAACGGCCTAATGAGTTATGCGCTGCCGGCGTTCGCCCGACGCAGTGCAGACCCATCTCGGTTGATCGGGATCATCTGCGACTCGACGGCGATCAGTGGTTTCGTGCTCACGCCAATATTCGTCGGCATCGCGGTCACGGCCGACGACATCATCCTTTTGATCTTCGGCACTAAGTGGGCAGAAGCCATTCCTATGCTGCAAGTGCTGGCCTGCGCTGCGGCCCTCGGAAACACTGCCATGTATGCCACGACAGCGCTGGTGGCAGTCAATTGCACCCGCCTCACCCTCAAGGCTGAAGTGGCAACTACCCTGCTGGCGCTAGCGTTGGTCTACGGGTTAGGGCATCTCTATGGAGGCATGGCTGCTGCCCTAGCCTTGCTGGCGCGGATGGTTCTAATCACGCCACTACAGATCCGGGGGTTGAACACGGCAATAGGCTATGACTGGCGATCATTTTTCGAATCCAACTATCGCAGCGTGATCGCCTCGCTCTTCATGGCCGCGGCCGTGGTGTTTGTTTCTCCGCAGCTGGGTTTACAGGGCTATTGGCACCTAGCCTGCAGCATCGGTATCGGCACAGCAACTTACGCACTGGCATACAGCGCATTGCACCCGCAATGGCCGCAAGAATTCAAATTGGTTTTCACCGCTCGCTGAATTCAGTTCTTGCGTCAGGAACACTTATTGTGAAAATCACGCTGATTACGGGTGGGGGCGGTTACATTGGCTCTTTACCGCCCTTACCCTTATCGATGCCGGCCGTGCTGGTGCTCGATAATCTGTGTATCAGTTGCCAGGAGGTGCTCGCGCGCCTGTGGCGACTGACCCGGATCGTCGATACCTGACGCACGCACTCGTATAATCCGCATGGGTACCGATCCTAATCCGAATCATTGCCATTGTTCGCGGTGAAGTAGCGGGTGTCAGCAATGCCCTGAAACGTCTCGGCTCTCCATTGCCCCCTAGGAATACACATGCTCAGGGAGTTTTTGCTGGCCGTCTTAGCGGCCTCGGTTGTTTGTCACGCGCAAGCAACCCCATCCCGCCCGCTTGTCAGCGGTCTGGTGCTATGGCTCGACGCCGCCGATATGTCAAAAATGACCCTCAATTCACAGAATCGTCTTCTTCGGTGGCACGACAAGTCTGGGAAATCTAACGATGTTACCGTAGACGATGCTGCCGCGACTTCGCTCCCGCAACGCGTGACAAACGCCATGAATGGCTACTCGGTGGTGCGCTTCAGTGGCGCTTCTGCGTTTGTTGGCAAGACAATCCGCGCAACAAAAGGCCCTGTTACCGTATTGGTCGTATCACGCCGACTTCCCGATCAAGCCGGAGGCAAGACCTGGCAGCGATTGTTCAGCTCCCGCCCGCAGATCGCCGATAACGACAACGTGGCACCGAATTTCGGAATTAGCGTGCAACAGACCACAGCTTACGAGCCGACCCTTGCTTTCCTGGAACTTAACGACGTGCCCATCGGCCCATACGCGGTGGGGCGAAACGTGGTGGGGACCTCCGAAATACTGCGCGGCGACATCGCGGAAGTATTGGTGTACGACCACTCCTTAGTCACTCAGGAAGAGCGACAGAGCGTGTTTCAATACCTGGCGGACAAATGGTCCGTCGCCATACCCAAACCTGCCAATTCCTGGACCCGCGTTGGTCCGCTGGGCACGGTACCGAAACAGATCCACACCAATCTGCCGTTGTCCGATCAGGCCAATGTTGGCCAATGGAGTCTGGACTCGAGTCTTTCTGACGACTTCAATGGCGCAGCCCTCGACCCCGAGCGCTGGCACGTCAACGACGCCACTGGAACCGACTCGCTTGGGCGTAAACCGGCGCTGTTTACATCGAAAAATGCTACCGTCAGCAATGGCAACCTGAACATCATATTCCGTAAGGAAACCTTGCCGGAAAAGTATGTCCGCTTAGGGTTCAAGGATTATACCTCGGCGATGGTGCGCACGATCGAACGCGGTTCTTACGGCTACTATGAAGCACGCGCCATACCCATGAACTCGGCAGGCTCCAGCGCGTTCTGGCTTGCATGGACAGGGCTTACCGACAACTCAACCGAAATCGACATATTCGAGATCGGAGGCAAGACAAAAGACGCCGTCTTCGACCGCCTGTACAACATGAACACCCACGTTTGGGCTACACCTCAAAGTACCGAGCATCTGAGCGATGGCAGCAGCTGGCTCAGCCCACGGCGCCTGGCAAATACCTTTCATGTCTACGGCTTCGACTGGCAGCCTGAGACCCTGCGCTGGTACGTCGATGGTGTATTGGTCAGGGAAGCCAAAAACACCCATTGGTTCTTCCCGATGCAGATTGTCTTTGACAGCGAGGCCATGTGGAACTGGTTCGGCGTTGTCGAGGACGTCGACTTACCCTCCACCTTCAGAGTCGATTACATCAAGGTGTGGCGGCGCGGTAGATAACGTGGCTTAGAGACGGAGCGCATCGTGCGCTCTCGATCGGGATGCAATTTCACAGGTACTGAGAAAGAGCAAAGCATTAGTCTCGGCAATCAGACAAAAGAACTCAAGTACCTTGGGCAGTTGATCACTCGGCACTGTACGTATAGGGAAGTGGGCACCAAAGTAGGGACGAGGGAGAAAGATCGGTCGAACAACCTATCGCTAAACTTCTCTAACTATCTGATTATAGTGGTGTCCCAGGGCAGGTTCGAACTGCCAACCTTCCCCTTAGGAGGGGGATGCTCTATCCAATTGAGCTACTGAGACACAGATCGACCACGAAGAAACGCGGTGCGATGGACGGCGTGCATGTTAACGGGCAGGCCCGCTTTTGTCATGTCGTCCGTTTGGCTTTTTAAGTGTAGGCAGACGCCCCGCAGAAGCGTGGCTTTGTTTACCGTGCAAATTGCATCACCGCAAAATGCCATCATTGCAAAATGCAATGCAGGCACTTCAGTGAAATATCTTAATTCATTGTTTTTAAAGGATTTAATTACAGTTAAACTCTTGGCATGCGGGCTGCTTTAGCTGTTCTCGAAGAACAACGGAGGCAAGCCTCATGAACAGCGCCCTTTTACTCTCGATCGCGATCGCTCTGGCGGTTGTCTTGGGCTTTCATTTTGTCCCCGAGAGCGGTGTTGAGCCGGTTGCTCAACGCATGCCTCATTACCTTCAGGTGCAAAGAGCACCTCAACTGGCGGTAATGAGCGATCAGCGCAGCTTTGTCAGCCAAGAGGTGAGCCAGGAAGGCATTCTGCTGCCGGCGCAGTCTTCAGAACGTTTGGTATTTTGAATCACCCCATCAGGAGCACCGCATGTCCAAATCAGCCGCAGGGTTTTTCATCCTCGCCTTACTGAGCGGCATTCTTCATCTGTCAGTGGTCCAGGATACGGTCCTTACCCTGCCTTTGATCGCCAGCGGCGTGTTCGGTGCGCTGTTTGTGCTGGCGCTGATAGCCGGGCGCAAGATCAAGTTCGATCCGGTACTGCGTTAATTCTCAACAGGTCCAGCAAATTGGCAACTGTGGTGGACAGTTCGCCTGAATTGTCGAGTCGATGGATCCGCGTGTCTCCGTTTGAACCCTCTGCCGTGAATAACCCATTGCGGTGCAGCCTCGCTTCAATCTCAGCAAAACTTTCGCGACCACGGCGCAGCAGGCGCTCTCGCAGGACTTCATCCTTGACCGTCAAAAGAACAGGCAACAGCGTTGGATACTGGTGCAGCGCTTCAGCCAGATGGCCACGAGAACCGTTGACCAAGACATGCCGACCGTCGTTGAGCCATTGATCTATTTCGATCGGAATACCGTAATCCAGGCCATTGGCGTTCCAGCACAGCGCAAAATCGCCCTGGACTCTGTGTTGCTCGAACTCTTCCCGGGAAATGCCAATCGCATCTTCGCCCACTGATTCGGCCGAACGCGTGATGACCCGACGCACCACTTCACAATTGAGCCTCTGCAACGGCTCTCGAGCGGCTTCGATGAGGCTGTCCTTGCCGGACCCAGAAGGCCCCATCAAGTAAATCAGCCTGCCATCCATCCTGAAATCACCTCCCACTGCATGCCTCCCCCTAGTAAATCGGCCAATTGCCACTATCCTGTACAAGTAAGGAACACTGATCGAATCTGCACAGCATGCGCCTTCAGGCGTCCCAGGACATCATCTGTCGGGCAAGAGGAAGCGGTCAGTAATACGGACCAGCGCAAACTTTTCAAACCAGTCCGCATTTCTGATAATTGGTGCTGGCATAACGCCTTTATCCAGTTCAATATTTGTCACGGAATTGACGCCAACGAACTGGCTACTTTGAGGCATGATGCGAGCCTGTATCAATTCAGGTTGAACATTTGGCCAGACCGCTTGTCCTATCAGACATCCTGCGGCCAATCCCGAGAACCGCTCCCCTGAACTAACCGGTTAAATATATGCGCCCATTGAAACAGGCAATTTATTCCAGCCGTACGGCTGACAAGTTCGTCGTACGTCTGCCAGACGGAATGCGTGAACGCATTGCCGAGGTGGCTCGCAATCATCATCGCAGCATGAACTCCGAAATCATCGCGCGCCTTGAACAGAGTCTTATTCAGGAAGGCGCGCTGGGCGAAGAATTGAGCATGCGCCTGGACAGCCCGGAGCTGTCATTGCACGAACGCGAACTGCTGCAACGCTTCCGCCAACTCTCCCACCGTCAGCAGAATGCTCTTGTTTCGCTGATTGCGCATGATGCCGAAATGGCCGCAGACGCTTCCTGATTTCATCCGAAAGCTCAAGCCAGCTTAATCGCTGGCTTTTTTTTGCCTGAAATTCGGACATAAAAAACCCGCCGATTGATTGGCGGGTTTTTAACGTAAAGAAGTCAGAGCAGGAAGATCGTCGCCAACCCGAGAAAGATGAAGAACCCGCCGCTGTCCGTCATGGCGGTGATCATCACACTGGCGCCCATCGCAGGATCGCGCCCAAGCCGCGCCAGGGTCATGGGAATCAATACCCCCGCCAATGCCGCCAGCAACAAGTTGAGCGTCATGGCAGCGGTCATCACCACCCCCAGGGACCAGCTGCCATACAGCAGATAGGCAACGACACCGATCACACCGCCCCACACCAGGCCATTGATCAGCCCTACCGCCAATTCCTTGCGCATCAGGCGCGAAGTATTGCCGGTGCTGACCTGATCCAGCGCCATGGCCCGAACGATCATGGTGATCGTCTGGTTACCCGAGTTGCCACCGATACCGGCCACGATCGGCATCAATGCCGCCAGCGCCACCAGTTTCTCGATGGAGCCTTCGAAAAGACCGATCACCCGGGATGCGATGAACGCGGTAATCAGGTTCACGGCCAACCAGGCCCAACGGTTACGCAGGGATTTCCAGACTGACGCAAAAATATCTTCTTCTTCGCGCAGACCCGCCATGTTGAGAACTTCGTTTTCGCTCTCTTCACGAATCAGGTCGACCATTTCATCGATGGTCAAACGGCCGATCAGCTTGCCGTTCTTGTCGACTACAGGCGCCGAGACCAAGTCGTAACGTTCGAACGCCTGAGCCGCGTCATAGGCGTCTTCGTCCGGGTGAAAACTCACCGGGTCGTTGGCCATGACTTCAGAAACCTGTTTTTCCGGGTCGTTTACCAACAATCGCTTGATTGGCAACACGCCCTTGAGGACACCGTCATAATCGACCACGAACAATTTGTCCGTGTGGCTCGGCAGTTCCTTGAGGCGGCGCAGGTAACGCAAAACCACTTCGAGACTGACGTCCTCACGGATCGTCACCATCTCGAAGTCCATCAGCGCACCGACCTGCTCCTCGTCATAGGACAACGCAGAGCGGACGCGCTCACGCTGTTGACCATCGAGGGTTTCCATCAGCTCGTGGACGACGTCTCGCGGCAGCTCGGAGGCCAGGTCAGCAAGTTCGTCGGCGTCCATGTCCTTGGCCGCAGCCAGGAGCTCGTGATCATCCATGTCGGCGATCAGCGTTTCACGAACCGAATCGGATACTTCGAGCAGAATGTCGCCGTCGCGATCGGCCTTGACCAATTGCCAGAGCGTCAGACGATCGCCCAGCGGCAAGGCTTCAAGGATGTAGGCGACGTCGGCGGAGTGCAGATCATCGAGCTTGCGTTGCAACTCGACGAGGTTTTGTCGGTGAACCAGGTTCTCGACCCGGTCGTGATGCGGACCTTCCTGGCGGTGAGTCAGGTCTTCGACCACCCGCTGACGCTGCAGCAGCTCAACAACTTGAGCGAGGCGGTCCTGCAAGCTTTCCTGCGTTTTCTTTACTTCAACTTCAGACATAGGCGAACTCCACTCCCAGCAGCGGGGCACGCCGGAAGGATCAATCAGTCAATTCATGATTGGAAAAACGGGGTACTAAGTAACTACTGGGTAAGTCCATGGAGGTATTCCACAAGCCCCGGCGGGGCTGACGGGCGCAATGATACACCGCCCGACGGTTTTAAACGTTAAAAAATCGTGGCTGAAACAAGCGCTTGCAACACAAACCTGAGCGCTGCCTGATCCATCAAACTGCGACGACTCATCCTGAAAAGAAAACACACCACAGCCGAAAAATGTAACGACTACCCTTCAGATGGACCGTCATGGAGGACGTTTGATGCGATCGAATGCACATTATTTTTTATTGATCACCCTGCTCTGCCCGTCGTCGCCCTGGGCGCTTGCCACGACCGTTCACCGCTGCGAGGCGGCCAACGGGCGCATTACCTTCACTACGTTGAGCTGTACGGCCGGAGACAGCCTTTCGCTTCAGGATGTCCGCACCTTCACACCGGGCAGCGTGACCGCTCTCATGCCGGAAGCCGGCATTCGCGAAACATCAGGTATGAAAATCAAAAGGAGAGATCCGACCGTCGTCGGCAAGACCGAGGACAAATGTGGAAACCTCATCAGCGCTAAAGAACGCCGCGAAGCGATCATCAATCAGCGGGTTGTTGCCGGCATGAGTGAGCAGGATGTCGAGAGCGCCCTTGGCAAGCCAGACAAGATCAGTATTCGCAATTCGGCCACGAGCTACCGTTACGACACCCAGCGAGGTCGTAGCGCACACGTTGAGTTCGATGAGAGAGGATGCACCAAGGGTAAAGCCAAATCCCAGACGGCAAAAAGCCCGCGTTAAACGCGGGCTTTTTGGTGTTTGGTGCACTCGACAGGATTCGAACCTGTGACCGCTCGGTTCGTAGCCGAGTACTCTATCCAGCTGAGCTACGAGTGCATTTGTGTTTTTATACCAGATCACAACTGGTTGAAGCCAAGTCATTCACATTACTGCAAACAACTCTTAAATGGTGCACTCGACAGGATTCGAACCTGTGACCGCTCGGTTCGTAGCCGAGTACTCTATCCAGCTGAGCTACGAGTGCATTTGTTGCCGCGCATTATAGACCGTTTAATCTCTATGTAAAGCACTTTTTCTAGTAATTTCAAACACTTACCGAAGAAGCTAGATTACAACGTACTACGCAAATAATGGCGGAGAACGGGGGATTCGAACCCCCGACACCCTTTTGAGGTGTACTCCCTTAGCAGGGGAGCGCCTTCGGCCACTCGGCCAGCTCTCCGCAACACGGGGCGTATGTTAACCAGCTTCTTCCCCGTTTGCAAACATAAAAAACGATAAAAATTAATGGCTTGGTTCTTCGTCCTTCTCTTTCTTTATACGCAGGTAAATTTCTTCACGGTGGACAGCAACCTCTTTCGGGGCGTTGACACCGATACGCACTTGATTTCCTTTAACGCCGAGCACGGTCACGGTGATTTCGCCATCACCAATAATCAGGCTTTCTGCGCACCGACGAGTCAGAATCAGCATACCTTTCTCCTCACGCATTTCATTTCAGGGACAACAGTCTGCAAAAAAAAGGCACTCGACCTACAACCTGAACGATCGCAGCCCTACATGCCTGAGTATTGACTAGCGCGAGCAAAAGAACAGCCTCGGGTCGCACCATTCAAAAAAACAAAAGGGCGCGGTCAGACCGCGCCCTTCGGTTAACGCATCACTCGCCCTGACGGGCCGGTGCGTCCAGTTCGAAAGCCGTGTGCAGAGCGCGCACAGCCAGTTCCAGGTACTTCTCTTCGATCACTACGGAGACTTTGATTTCCGAGGTCGAGATCATCTGGATGTTGATGCTTTCCTTGGCCAGGGATTCGAACATGCGGCTGGCCACGCCTGCGTGGGAGCGCATGCCGACACCGACGATCGACACCTTGGCAATCTTGATATCGCCAACGACTTCACGGGCACCGATCTCGCGAGCGGTGTTTTCCAGCACGGTTTGCGCGGCCTGGAAGTCATTGCGATGCACGGTGAAGGTGAAGTCGGTGGTGTTATCGTGCGCAACGTTCTGCACGATCATGTCGACTTCGATGTTCGCGGCACTGATCGGGCCGAGAATCTTGAACGCAACGCCCGGGGTGTCTGGCACGCCACGGATGGTCAGCTTGGCTTCATCGCGGTTGAAAGCGATGCCGGAAATGATCGGCTGTTCCATGGTTTCCTCTTCATCAATAGTAATGAGGGTGCCCGGACCCTCCTTGAAGCTGTGCAGTACGCGCAGCGGAACGTTGTACTTGCCGGCGAATTCCACCGCACGGATCTGCAATACCTTGGAACCGAGGCTGGCCATTTCCAGCATCTCTTCGAAGGTAATCTTGTCCAGGCGCTGAGCCACGGACACCACACGCGGGTCGGTGGTGTAGACGCCGTCGACATCGGTGTAGATCTGGCATTCGTCAGCCTTCAAGGCTGCCGCCAGCGCCACGCCGGTGGTGTCGGAACCGCCACGACCAAGGGTGGTGATGTTGCCGTGCTCGTCGACGCCCTGGAAACCGGCGACAACAACCACACGACCAGCCTTCAGGTCACCCCGAATCTTCTGTTCATCAATCTGCAAGATACGCGCTTTATTGTGCGCACTGTCCGTCAGAATCCGCACCTGACTGCCTGTGTAAGACACCGCTGGCACGCCGCGCTTGATCAGCGCCATGGCCAACAGCGCAATCGTCACCTGCTCACCGGTGGAGACGATCACGTCCAGCTCACGAGGAACCGGTTGGCCGTCGCCACTGATTTGCTTGGCCAGATCGATCAGACGGTTGGTTTCGCCGCTCATTGCAGACAGCACGACCACAAGGTCATCGCCGGCCTCGCGGAATTTCTTAACCTTGTCGGCGACCTGCTCGATTCTCTCGACAGTGCCGACCGAGGTGCCTCCAAATTTCTGTACGATCAAAGCCATTTCAAAGCCGCCTCTGCCCATGAAGGGCCCCAAATAATCACTCAAACAGCGTTCCGGCCCGCCACTAGACCGCGGGCCGGACACACTGCCTTATAAACCCTGCTCTACAAATGGAACAGTCAGGGCCAATGCCGCATCCAGTGCGCCAGCGTCAGTACCACCGCCTTGCGCCATGTCTGGACGACCACCGCCCTTCCCGCCCACTGCCGCAGCGGCTTGCTTCATCAAATCACCGGCTTTGAGTTGGCCAGTCAGGTCTTTGGTTACGCCTGCAACCAGAACGACCTTTTCCTCATGGACACTGCCGAGCAGGATCACTGCGCGGCCGAGTTTGTTTTTCAGTTGATCGACCAGCGCCAGCAGCGCCTTGCCGTCCTGACCGTCCAGACGCACGGCCAACACTTTCACGCCTTTGACATCCAGAGCAGAAGCCGACAGATCGTCGCCCGCCGCGCTGGCAGCCTTGGCCTGCAACTGCTCGAGTTGCTTCTCCAGCAGACGGTTGCGCTCCAGCACAGCCGACAGCTTGTCGATCAGGTTGTCGCGGCTACCCTTGACCAGGTTGGCCGCTTCCTTGAGTTGTTCTTCAGCAGCGTTCAAGTATGCCAGCGCCGCGGCGCCAGTGACCGCTTCGATACGACGCACGCCGGAAGCCACACCGCCTTCGCTAATAATCTTCAGCAGGCCGATGTCGCCGGTCCGGTTGGCGTGGATACCACCGCACAGCTCGACGGAGAAATCACCGCCCATGCTCAGTACGCGCACATTGTCGCCGTACTTCTCGCCGAACAGCGCCATGGCGCCCTTCTGCTTGGCGGTCTCGATATCGGTTTCTTCGGTTTCAACTTCGGAGTTCTTGCGAATCTCGGCGTTGACGATGTCTTCCAGCGCCTTCAACTGCTCAGGCTTGATGGCTTCGAAGTGGCTGAAGTCAAAGCGCAGGCGCTGACTGTCGACCAACGAGCCTTTCTGCTGAACGTGATCGCCCAACACCTGACGCAATGCCGCGTGCAGCAAGTGAGTCGCCGAGTGGTTCAGCGAAGTCGCGTGACGCACTTCGGCATCAACATGAGTTTCTACCGGCGCGCCGATGGTCAGGCTGCCCGACGCCAGCACGCCGTGATGCAAGAAGGCCCCACCGGTTTTGGTGGTGTCGCGTACGTCAAAGCGCGCGTTGCCGACCTGAAGGAAACCGCAGTCGCCAATCTGACCGCCGGATTCAGCGTAGAACGGCGTCTGGTTCAGTACGACCACACCCTCTTCACCTTCACTGAGCACGTCGACCGACTGGCCATCTTTATAGAGACCAACGACTTTCGCCGAACCTTTAGTCGCTTCATAGCCGGTAAATTCGGTGGCCACATCAACCTTGACCAGGCTGTTGTAGTCCATGCCGAAGGAGCTCGCAGAACGGGCACGGACGCGCTGGGCTTCCATTTCGCGCTCGAAGCCTTCTTCGTCGATGGTCAGGCTGCGTTCGCGAGCGATGTCGCCGGTCAGGTCCATCGGGAAACCGTAGGTGTCGTACAACTTGAACACTACGTCGCCCGGCACCACGTCGCCTTTGAGCTCGGCCAGATCCTGCTCGAGGATTTTCAGGCCCTGCTCCAGGGTCTTGGCGAACTGCTCTTCTTCAGCTTTCAGTACGCGCTCAATGTGCGCTTGCTGGGATTTCAGCTCAGGGAAGGCTTCGCCCATCTCGGCGACCAGTGCCGCAACGATCTGGTAGAAGAAGCTGCCCTTAGCGCCCAGTTTGTTGCCGTGACGGCAAGCGCGACGAATGATCCGGCGCAGCACGTAGCCGCGACCTTCGTTGGACGGCAGCACGCCGTCGGCAATCAGGAAGCCGCAGGAACGGATGTGGTCAGCCACGACTTTCAGCGAAGCCTGAGCGTCGTTGGTGCAACCGATGGCCTTGGCCGATGCGCTCAGCAGGCTCTGGAACAGGTCGATTTCATAGTTCGAGTGAACGTGTTGCAGCACGGCACTGATCCGCTCCAGGCCCATGCCGGTATCGACCGACGGCGCTGGCAGCGGGTGCAACACGCCATCGGCGGTGCGATTGAACTGCATGAACACGTTGTTCCAGATTTCAATGTAACGGTCGCCATCTTCTTCCGGCGAGCCCGGTGGGCCGCCCCAGATGTCGGCGCCGTGATCGTAGAAAATCTCGGTGCAAGGACCGCACGGGCCGGTATCGCCCATGGTCCAGAAGTTGTCGGAAGCGTACGGCGCGCCTTTGTTGTCGCCGATACGAACCATGCGCTCGGCCGGAACGCCGATTTCCTTGGTCCAGATGTCGTAGGCCTCGTCATCGCTGGCGTAGACGGTGACCCAGAGCTTTTCTTTCGGCAGGTTCAGCCACTTGTCGGACGTCAGGAAGTTCCAGGCGTAGGTGATCGCATCGCGCTTGAAGTAATCACCGAAGCTGAAGTTACCCAGCATTTCGAAGAATGTGTGGTGACGGGCGGTATAACCGACGTTTTCCAGGTCGTTGTGCTTGCCGCCGGCGCGCACGCATTTCTGGCTGCTGACCGCGCGGGTGTACGCGCGTTTTTCCTGGCCCAGGAAGCAGTCCTTGAACTGGTTCATCCCCGCGTTAGTGAACAGCAGGGTTGGGTCGTTGCCCGGAATCAAAGAGCTGGAGGCTACACGGGTGTGGCCTTGCTCTTCGAAGAAGCGAAGGAAGGCTTCACGGATTTCTGCGCTTTTCATTAGGTTCTTCCACGGAGGCTGCGGCCAAAGGCCTGTGCGAAACGTCAACAGACGAAGCGACGGCAAAGGGCCGCATTATATCGGCCCTGCGCGCGGGGTACAGCGTGTTTATACGATAGAAACGGTCAATTGGACCGCTAACGCTATCAGTTGCGCGAAAACTCGACGAATGTCGCGACGACCTGCTCGATTTGAGCACGGCTGACGTCCATGTGCGTGACCATGCGCAGACGTCCGGCAGCGCTCAGCTTGATCCCGCGTTCGGCGGCAAACGCCTTGATGGCCTCGGCCTTGTCGCCCATCTGCACGTAAACCATGTTGGTCTGCACCGGCTCAACCTCGTAACCCGCCGCTCGCAAGCCTTCGGCCAGCAACTGCGCATTGGCGTGGTCGTCAGCCAGACGCTGAACATGGTTATCCAGCGCGTACAAACCTGCCGCCGCCAGAATCCCGGCCTGGCGCATGCCGCCGCCGACCATCTTACGCAGACGCCGCGCCTTGCCGATCAACTCGACCGAGCCGCACAGCACCGAACCGATCGGCGCGCCCAGGCCTTTGGACAGACAGACCGAGACGGAATCGAAATACTGGGTGATCTCACGGGCATCGACACCCATCTTGACCGCCGCGTTGTACAGCCGCGCGCCGTCCAGGTGCAGCTGCAACCCATGTTCACGGGTAAAGCTTCGAGCCCGCACCAGATACTCCAGCGGCAAAACCTTGCCCTGCATGGTGTTTTCCAGCGCCAGCAAACGAGTGCGGGCGAAGTGGAAGTCATCCGGTTTGATCGCGGCGGCGACATGTGCCAGGTCCAGCGAGCCGTCGGCCTGCACTTCCAGCGGCTGTGGCTGGATCGAACCCAGCACCGCCGCACCGCCCCCTTCGTACTTATACGTGTGCGCCTGCTGGCCGACGATGTATTCGTCACCGCGTTCGCAGTGGGCCATCAAGCCCAGCAGATTGCTCATGGTGCCCGTCGGCACAAACAGCGCCGCGGCAAAACCCAGCCGTTTTGCCAGTTCGGCTTCCAGACGATTGACCGTTGGATCTTCGCCGTAAACGTCATCACCGGTGGCTGCTGTGGCCATCGCGTCGAGCATCCCTGCGGTCGGTTGGGTGACGGTGTCGCTGCGAAGATCGATAACGCTCATGAATCTGGCCTCGGTTTGCAGGGGAAAATCCCTTTCAGTCAGGAATTACTGCGGTCATGCCGACGAATAATCAACCCTTGGGTAAGAAAAGGCTTCTTGAATCGACGAAAAAGTCGATAGCAATCATCAGATAGCAGCAATGCACAGGTGAGAAATATGTGTTAAAAACGCTTCGCCGCCAAACAATCTGGCGGCAAAACGTTCTCAGGGCGGGGTGCAACTCCCCACCGGCGGTAATTGCGCGCAATGCGCATAGCCCGCGAGCGCTTGGCGACAGGCACGGCAATGGCTGTGTGTTGGCAAGGTCAGCAGACCCGGTGTGATCCCGGGGCCGACGGTCATAGTCCGGATGAAGAGAGAACGGGATTGGCGCCAAAGGGCCGTCCGCAGGCATTCGTGCGAGCGTGCGTACCCTTAAATCCCATTCGATTCATATGCCCTGTTTTTTACATAAACAGGAGTCAGAACATGCAACCCACTGCAATCGATAGCAAAAGCAAAAACCATCAGGGCGAGCGCGTTGCGTTCATCCAGGCCTGCTGGCACAAGGAAATCGTCGATCAGAGCCGTAAGGGCTTTGTGGCCGAAATGATTGCTCAGGGTTATCAGGAATCGGAGATCGATTTCTTCGAAGTCGGCGGCGCCTTTGAAATTCCGCTGCACGCCAAGCTGCTGGCGAAGTCCGGTCGTTATGCCGGCATCGTCGCGGCGGGCCTGGTGGTCGACGGCGGAATCTACCGCCACGAATTTGTCGCCCAGTCGGTCATCAGCGGCTTGATGCAGGTTCAGCTGGAAACCGAAGTGCCGGTGTTCTCGGTGGTTTTGACCCCGCACCACTTCCATGCTGGCGAAGAACATCAGAAATTCTTCTTCGAGCACTTTGTGCATAAAGGCCAGGAAGCAGCGAAGACGTGCGCGGATACGCTGCACAAGATGCGTGCGCTGCGTCGCAGCGAGCCACGGGCAGTAGCCGTCTAGTTGAATGATCGATCCCACGCTCTGCGTGGGAACGATCGTCAGGCGAGGTTTTCGTCAGTAGTCGGCACAATCAGGATGCCGGCGCGCAGGCCGTTCTTGACCTTGGGGTTCGGGAAGATGATCCGGGCACCCTCCTCCTCAATGATCCACCGGGTCTGGGCGATGTCTTCGGCCAGCAGGTAACCCACTTCCAACTCCGAAAAGTTCTCGATGTCCGCTGGCAGGTTCAAGCGGAAGCTATCGCTGTGCTTGATGATTTCCCGCGCCACGCTAAACAGCTGCAAGCCGTCCAGCGCCTCTTCGGTCTGGGCCGGCTCGTTGCCTTCGATGATCTGTTTGAGGCGGGTTTCCAGCAGATCGACGTTGACCCCATCGTTCTGCCCGAATGGCCGCGCCTTGCCCAGTTCAAGGGTAAAAGACTCGGCACCGAGCTTGTCGTAAGTGTAGGAGCTGAAAACGATGGACGGCTTGTTTTGCAGCAGCACCGCTTCCATGCCGGCAGCGCACAGGCGTGCCAGTTCCAGGCGTGAATGCTGACGGCCTTCTTTCCAGGGATACAGCGCGAACTGCTCGATTTTCGAGCCACGAATCGCGGTGTGAAGGTCATAGTGCAGGCGGTTGCGATCCGGCAGGCTGAAGAAACTCGCAGCCAGCCGCTCCAGTTCACACGCGCGCAGGGCTTCGGAGCCGCTGCTTTGTTCGTGACGGCCGTTGAACAGCCGATTGACGTCCTGCTCGATGAAACGCTCACCTTTGCGAATAGCTTCCGGGTTGCCGAACAAGAACAGAATACGTGCGCGCGGCTTAAGATCGCCGCGGGCAATGTCGTGCAACAGGCGATCAAGCAACTCGATCGGCGCTGTTTCGTTGCCATGGATGCCGGCCGAAAGCAGCAAGTCCAGGCCGTTGTCGCGAGCTTCAGGTGGCCGGACTTCCAGCGCACCTTCGCTCAACCAGCGCATGCGCACGCCTTCGACAGTCAGTTGAGTCTTCTCCGCCGGTTCGCGGCCGGCGAGGGTCAGTTCAAGCAGTTTGCCGAGGGCGAGCATAGAGCGGCTTCCTTAGTGGTCGTGTGCGCAATCCGGGCCGTGCACGTGGTCTTCGTCACCGACTTCAGCCGGCTCCATTTCCAGTTGCAGACTTACCAGATTAGTCGCCAATGGGCGCAGCAGCAGGTTTGCGTATTCAGCGTCACCTTCTTCGACGTCCACGCCGATCAGCAATTGGCCGCGGCCGTCTTGCTGAATCCACAGCTCTTTGCCTTGCCACATGACCGCGACGCGGGTGCAGGAGGTTTCCAGTTGCGTGCCGTCGGTGTCTTCAAGGATCAGCTGCAGGGTATCGCTCATGTTTTTACGCTCTCGACGTTCAATTGATCTGGAATGGATAAACCGCGCCCAGTTTAAGGATTTGCGTCAGTTCATCCAGTGCCGTCCGGCACTCAAGCAGCAATTGCGGGTCCGCGAGATCGTTTTCGGTCATGCGGTCGCGGTAGTGCTTGTCGACCCATTCGGTCAGCGTGCCGTACAACGGTGCCGTCATGATAACCCCTGGGTTGACGGCCGCCAGTTCGGTATCGTTGAGCGCGACGCGCAGTCGCAGGCAAGCCGGGCCGCCGCCGTTCTGCATGCTTTGCTTCAAATCGAACACTTTCACTTCGCGGATCAGGCCGCCGGAGCTGGTCAAACCTTGCAGGTACTGCCAGACACGCTCGTTGCCACGGCATTCTTCCGGCACGATCAACAGCATCGAGCCGCCAGGACGCGACAGCAGCTGGCTATTGAACAGGTAGGAACGAACGGCGTCTTCCACGGTTACCGCGGAACGCGGTACGCAGATCGACTGAAATTTCCCACCGACTTTTGCGAGCTTGCTTTGTAATTCAGCGAGCATCTGCTCGGTGTCGAGGAACGCGTCCTCGTGATAGAACAGCACCTCGCCATTACCCACCGCGATCACATCGTTGTGGAACACGCCCTGATCGATCACCGAAGGGTTCTGCTGAGCGTAGACCACGCCGTCATCGCTCAAGCCGTGCAGGCGGGCAACCGCCTGGGAGGCTTCGAGGGTCTGACGGGCCGGGTATTTCTGCGGTGCCGGGTAACGGGTGTCGAAGGCGCTGCGACCGAACACGAAGAACTCGACGCCTGCTTCGCCGTATTCACGGCAGAAGCGGGTGTGGTTGGCTGCGCCCTCGTCCCCGAACTGCGCCACGGCCGGCAATGCAGCGTGGTGAGCGAAGTGCTTCTGGTCAGCGAACATCGCCCCCAGCACGCGACTGGTGGTCGGGTGTTCGATGCTGCGGTGATATTTGCAGTTCAGGTTGGCCGCGGTGAAATGCACACGGCCATCCGCGGTGTCGGCGCTCGGGCTGACAGTGGCGGCGTTGGCCACCCACATGCTCGACGCCGAGCAACTGGCTACCAGCAGCGGCATTGCATCTTTGGCGGCTTGCTCAATCACCTGAGCGTCGGTGCCGCTGAAACCCAAACGACGCAGGGCTGCCACGTCCGGGCGTTCCTGTGGTGCCAGAACACCCTGCTGAAAGCCCATTTCCATCAGCGACTTCATTTTCGCCAGGCCTTGCAGCGCAGCTTCCTTCGGGTTCGAAGACTGCTGGCTGTTGCTCTGGGACGCGACGTTGCCGTAGGACAGGCCGCCGTAGTTATGGGTCGGCCCCACTAGACCGTCAAAATTGACTTCATAGGATTTCATCAGCGAGGCTCCACGAGAATCTGTTGTTATAGGCATCAGTAAATAACTGTTCAGTGCGACCGAGTCGCGGCCATCGTCGGAACGCCGCCCGGAGCCAGCTCGCTCCCACATGGATTGCACAAAACCTGTGGGAGCGAGCTTGCTCGCGAAGCGGTCTACGACATCCGCACGCCCGGGGTTAGCGAGGCTGGCAAAGTCAGGCTCGGCGTTTCCAGCGAAGCAACCGGGTACGCGCAGTAATCTGCCGCGTAGTAGGCGCTGGCGCGGTGGTTGCCCGAAGCGCCGACACCGCCGAATGGCGCGCTGCTCGCAGCACCGGTCAGCTGTTTGTTCCAGTTGACGATGCCCGCACGGCTTTCCAGCCAGAACTGCTGATAACGTGCTTCGGAATCCGACAGCAGACCGGCCGCCAAGCCATAGTCGGTGTCGTTGGCTTCAGCGATCGCCGCCTCAAAATCAGCGTAGCGGATCACTTGCAGCAGCGGGCCGAACAGCTCTTCGTCAGGGCGATCAGCCACTGCCGTTACGTCCAGAATGCCCGGGGTCAGCAAGGCAGCTTGTGCTTGTGGCTGAGTCATTCCCAGCAGCGCAACTGCGCCGTTACCCAGCAGCTGTTCCTGCGCATCCATCAGTGCTTTCGCAGCGCCGAGAGAAATTACCGAGCCCATGAACGGTGCCGGTTGCTGATCAAACGCGCCGACTTCAATCGTGCGGCTGACCTCCACCAGACGCGCCAGCAGTGTGTCGCCCCAGGCGCCCTGCGGCACCAGCAAGCGGCGGGCACAGGTGCAACGCTGACCGGCAGAAATGAACGCCGACTGGATGATGGTGTAAACGGCAGCATCGAGGTCTGCGACCTGATCAACAACCAACGGGTTGTTACCGCCCATCTCCAGCGCGAGGATCTTGTCCGGACGACCGGCGAATTGCTGGTGCAGGTGATTGCCGGTGCGGCTGGAGCCGGTGAAGAACAAGCCATCGATGCCCGGGTTCGCCGCCAGGGCGATACCGGTCTCGCGAGCGCCTTGCAGCAGGTTCAACACGCCGGCCGGCAGACCGGCTTCGATCCAGCACTTGACCGTCAGCTCGGCGACTTTCGGCGTCAGCTCGCTGGGTTTGAACAGCACGCTATTACCGGCCAGCAGCGCCGGCACGATGTGACCGTTCGGCAGGTGACCAGGGAAGTTGTAAGGTCCGAACACCGCGACCACACCGTGTGGCTTGTGGCGCAACACGGCGGTGGCGTCGCCCAACGGGCCGCTCTTCTCGCCCGTACGTTCGCGGTAGCTCTGCACCGAGATCGCAATCTTGTTGACCATGCTGGTGACTTCGGTCGCCGCTTCCCACAAAGGTTTGCCGGTTTCCTCGCCGATAGTGCGAGCCAGTTCGTCAGCATTGTTCTTCAGCGCGGCGGCAAAGGCCTCCAGCACTGTGATGCGCTCTTCCAGGGTACGTCGGGCCCAGCTCGGAAATGCCTGGCGTGCGGCTTGCACGGCCGATTCAACCTGAGCAGTGGTCGCGCCTTCGCCGGCCCACAGCACTTGCTGGGTTACCGGGTTCAGCGACTGAAAGGCTTCACCCTGGCCGGCCAGCCATTCACCTGCGATGTATAGCGAATTCATTATTTCGACTCCCTGGCAGCGGACAACGGAACGGCGCGCACTTGATCGCCGGCGTTGAGTTGAAGACGTTTGGCGGTCAGTGGGTCGACCACCAGCGTACCGGCGGCGAAACGTGCAGGAGCAGCAGTGATCCGGCAGTCTTCGCGCTTGCGGTTATGAATCAGGAACGGAGTGGCGTCGTCACCCGGCGTGCCGATGGCCAGCACCAGCGCCTGGCTGTCGCGCACTGCGCGGATCTTGCCGGTTTCACACTCAACAGCAGGACCGGCGTCGAAGATGTCGACGTAACCCTGATAGCTGAAGCCTTCGCTTTTAAGCATGGCCAGCGCCGGCTCGGTGTCCGGATGAACCTGGCCGATCACGTTGCGTGCATCTTCCGACAGGAAGCAGGTGTACAGCGGGAATTTCGGCATCAGTTCGGCGATGAACGCCTTGTTGCCCACGCCGGTCAGGTAGTCAGCCTGGCTGAATTCCATCTTGAAGAAGTGACGCCCCAGACTTTCCCAGAACGACGAACGCCCGGCTTCGTCGGACATGCCGCGCATCTCGGCGATGATCTTGTTGCCGAACAGCTGCGGGAACTCGGCGATGAACAGCATCCGCGCCTTGGCCAGCATGCGGCCGTTGAGGCCGGTGCGGTAGTCGGCGTGCAGGAACAACGAACACAGCTCGGAGTTACCGGTCAGGTCATTGGCCAGGAACAGCGTCGGGATTTCGCGGTAGATGTTCAACTCTTGCGAAGCGCTGACGGTCAAGCCAACCCGGAAGTTGTACCAAGGCTCACGCAGACCGACGGCACCGGCAATGGCGGAAATACCCACCACGCGGCCGTCATCATCTTCGAGCACGAACAGGTAGTCCGCATCGCCCCGCCCGGCTTCGCCGCGGAAGGTCTTCTCGGCCCAGCCGACCCGATGGGCCAGACGTTCTTCGTTGGCCGGCAAGGTGGTCAGGCCGGTGCCGGTGCTGCGGGCCAGGTCGATCAGAGCGGGTAAATCGCTGCTGCGTACGGGACGAACGATCATGCTATCTCCTCAAACGGGCCGCTTGCGCCACCCGTGAAACACTCTGTAAGGCGTTAAACCGCCACCAGGCGCACGCTGGCACCTTCGCCGACGCCCAGGGCTTCGGCTGCTTCAAGATCCAGGGTCACGGGTTTGCCCGGCGCGTAATCGAGCTCAAGCAAAACGGCGCGGTAATCCTGCAACTGGGCGTTGGCCACCAGGTACTGACGACCGGCGCCTTTGACCGGCTCGCCGATTTTCACCGGGACTACTCGGCTCTGGGCGATCGAACGGATCCCCGAGACACGGGCGTGCAGGGTCGGGCCGCCGTCGAAAATGTCGATGTAGTGATCGGTCTCGAAGCCTTCGCGCATCAGGATGTCGAAAGTGATCTGCGCCCGTGGGTGCACTTGGCCCATCGCCTCTTGAGCGGAGTCCGGCAGCAGTGGCACATAGATCGGGTAATGCGGCATCAACTCGGCCAGGAACGTCCGGCTCTTCAGACCGCACAGACGCTCTGCAGCGGCGTAGTTGAGGTCGAAGAAATTACGACCGATGGCATCCCAGAACGGCGAATCACCGTTTTCATCGCTGTAACCGACGATTTCGGTCACCACCGAATCGGCGAAGCGCTCCGGGTGGCTGGCGACGAACAGCAAGCGACCCCGGGAATTGAGTTCCGACCAGGCCGAACCCACCAGCTCCGGCAACACGTAGAAACTGGTCAGCAAACTGTTGCCGGTCAGGTCGTGGCACTGGGAGAGCACGTGGATCTTGTTATGAATCTTCAGCTCGCGGGAAGCGTGCACGAAGGTTTCATTACGGAAGCTGTAGAACGGCTCGGAATAACCGGCCGACGCAACGATGGCCGAGCAGCCCACCAGTTTGCCGGTGGCGGTGTCTTCGAGGACGAAGAAATAGCTCTCTTCACCGTTGAAACTCACTTCGGCGGCGAACGAGGCTTCGCTTGCTGCGATCTTGTCGCTCAGGCGTTCAACGTCATCCGGCAAGGAAGTGACACCAATCGGGCTGTCCGCAGCCAGACGCTGTACCTCGCCCAGATCAGCCATTTGCGCGGGGCGCATCACCAGCATGGTGTCACTCCTTTCTAAAAATTCTTTGAGGAAAATAAGCCGGGCGAGCATTCAAGCTACTCAGTGTCCAGTGTGGGAGCGGGCTTGCTCGCGAAGGGGTCATAACATTCAACATCAATGCTGAATGTCAGTCCGCCTTCGCGAGCAAGCCCGCTCCCACATTGAATCTGGTCCGGCATAAAAATTTGGTTCGACGCCTGAAACTCAGGCGTCGAAGGGCCTATCAGGCTTGAGTCAGTTTGGCCGCGGCGCGCTCGAAACGGTCCAGACCGGCATCGATATCGGCGTCTTCAACCACCAGGCTTGGCGCGAAACGAACCACGTCCGGGCCGGCTTGCAGAATCATCAGACCCTCTTTTTCAGCGGCGTTGAAGATGTCCTTGGCCTTGCCTTTCCAGGCATCGTTCAGCACGCAACCGATCAACAGGCCCATACCACGGACCTGGGTGAACAGGCCGTACTTCTCGCCGATCTGCTCCAGGCGAGCCTTGAACTTGTCGTGCTTGGCGTTGACGCCGGCCAGCACTTCAGGGGTATTCACGACGTCGATCACGGCTTCAGCGACCGCGCACGCCAGCGGGTTGCCGCCATACGTGGTGCCGTGAGTGCCGACGACCAGGTGTTTGGCCAGGTCTTCGGTGGTCAGCATCGCGGCGATCGGGAAACCACCGCCCAGGCTCTTGGCGCTGGTCAGGATGTCCGGGATCACGCCGTATTGCTGGTAGGCGAACAGCTTGCCGCTGCGGCCCATACCGGTTTGCACTTCGTCGAAAATCAGCAGCGCATTGTGCGCGGTGCACAGTTCACGGGCACCTTGCAGGTATTCGAGTTCGGCCGGAATCACGCCGCTCTCACCCTGGATCGGTTCCAGAACCACAGCGCAAGTCTTGTCGGAAATGGCGGCTTTCAGCGCAGCCAGATCGTTGTACGGCACGTGGGTGATGCCGGTGATCTTCGGACCGAAGCCATCGGAATACTTCGACTGACCACCGACGTTCACGGTGAACAGGGTACGACCGTGGAAGCTGTTGAGCGCCGCGATGATTTCGTACTTCTCGCTGCCGAAACGATCGAAACCGACGCGACGGGCCAGCTTGAAGGCGGCCTCGTTGGCTTCGGCGCCGGAGTTGCAGAAGAACGCGCGCTCGGCAAACGTGGCGTCGATCAGCTTATGGGCCAGGCGCAAGGCCGGCTCATTGGTGAAGACGTTGGACACGTGCCACAGCTTGTTCGCCTGCTCGGTCAAGGCAGCGACCAGCGCCGGGTGCGCATGGCCCAATACGTTAACGGCAATCCCGCCGGCGAAGTCGATCAGCTCGCGGCCAGACTGGTCCCAGACGCGGGAACCGGCGCCACGCACAGGGATGAATGCGGCAGGCGCGTAGTTGGGAACCATTACCTGGTCGAAATCGGCGCGTTGTACCGCAGCGTGCTCAACGGACATCGGAGTCTCCTGATGAGGAACACTCGCCTGAAACTGGCGAGCGATGGGGGGATTGTAAGGACAGTTTTCAGCCCGGCCTTGCCGCCAAGCGACAACTTCTTATAGCGCAAACCCCGGTTTTTCCCGGGTTTACGGCAATGCGACATATAGGGTCGCAAAGGCGCAGTTTAAACCGCCGACACAGGTTATAGGCAGGCTTGTCGAACGGTGCGGTAAATATGTACCGCACGGAACCGATCATCGTCTGTTTTGCTGGCGGCTCATTCAAAACGCTAAGGGAATAGCGCATGAGCCGATACGAGAACGATCGCCTTTCCACTACTGGAGGCAGTGAATCCGCTACGCAACCGGACGATCACTATCATCACCTGTTCAACAATCTGCCAGTCTGGGTATTAGAAGCATCGTCCAGTACACACCGAGCTCTCAAGAACGCCACGCTTATGACGCCGGACTGGCATGGCACCGCAACACCGCAGCAGCACCAGTCGCTGAAAAAGATCAGTCAGGAGCACTGGACCCATCGAAATCGTCTGGATTCAATGCTGTCGAAGCTGCTAAGCGCACAAGCCTTTGCCGAACCGCTGCTGAGCGACGCCCTGAAAACCCGGTTTGACCTGGACCTGGACGTCAAAACCACCTTCCTGCGCCTGTACATCCCTAAAACCGTGCCGCTTTTCGGAATCAAGACTGGCGCCGCGCGCACCTGGACCGTATCGATGCTCGACGCCGCCCTGCATAACTTTCAGGAATCGGAAACAGCGACAGGGGCTTACGAGCCAGCCTCGACGTTCATCACCAAACCTTCGCCCACAGGGCAGTTCGATACGCTGCCGGCGGTCAAGCAAAAGCTCACTATCCCGGCCTTTACCCGGTTATGCCGGGAACTGGATATCGGCGCCCGGTACAACGCTTACCTCAAAGACAATCTGGGACTGTCCAACCCGGTAGCCGGCGCGGTGTTGAAATCGAAGGTCATCGGCTCGCACAAAACAGCACTCCAATCTGCGCTGCAGATGGCGCAAGTCCGAAAGGATATTCCAGCGGATGCCCATCTCTCGATTCTGCGCATTCTGGAAGGGCGTTCGGGTGCTCGACTGGATGGGCAGCCACTGTATGGTCACGACCTGACAATGATGTCCTCCTCGCTGACCGGCATTGTCATTTTTGCGGCGAGCCTGGAGCGCGCACGCACGGCAACACGGATCATTGCCTACATTCCCGATGATCCAGAGCATCCTCTCAAGGAATACCCGAACACGTTGGCGTTCATGACCGAGCTGACCCGCAAACTGCGCTCGCCCGCTTATCAAACGTTCTTCAGTCGTTTCGTCGACCACAAGGAAAGAGGACATTTTTTCGCGGACCTCAACCGTCGCCTCCAGAGCGTGACCTGGCATCAACACCGACAGGGCGACCCACTGCCGAGCTGGCGCGAAACGCCCATCGACAAGCCTGATTTGCGGTTTTCAGCGATCCCGTTCAGAGCGGACCTGTGGAACCATATCTTTCAGCGACAGCTGAACAAGATCGTCAACGATGCAAGCACGCTCGCCGTCTCCACCGCCACTGCCGACAGCAACGCGCGATGGGCATTGTGGAATGCCTTCAGCAAAGTGGCCTCGACAATCCTTGAAATCGCGACGTTCGTTGCGCTGCCTTTCGTCCCGTTTCTCGGTGAATTGATGCTGGGCTACATGGCCTACCAGTTACTCGACGAAACCTTCGAAGGCATAGTGGACCTGGCTGAAGAGCTGAAAACAGAAGCGTTCGGGCATCTGATGACGTTCGTCGAAACGGTGGTTCAGGTGGGAACATTTGCGGTGGGCGGCATCATCGCTGCCCGGACCCTCAGCCGTCTGCTCTCTCGTGAAGCTATTGCGCTTGTCGACCCCCTCAAACCCGTCACAACGCCCGAAGGAAAAACCCGCTACTGGAAGCCGGTTCTCAAGCCTTACGAACAAGCACTCATTTTGCCCGAAGGAGCAAAACCCGATCATCTCGGCCTCTATCAAAACGAGGGCAAGACGCTGCTGCCACTGGAGGGAAAACTGTATGCCGTGAAGCCCGACCGCGTGCCAGGCACGTTTCAGATTGAGCATCCGAACCGAACTGATGCTTATCAGCCACCTCTGCTGCATAACAACCACGGCGCCTGGCGCACAGAACTGGAGCAACCGCTGAACTGGGATCGGGAAAAGGTCATGCGCCGCCTCGGCCATAGCGTCGAGTCGTTCACCAGCGCCGAGCGTGAACAGATCCTGCGGGTCAGCGGTTATCACGACAACGTAGTGCGCGAAATGCATGTCGAACATTATCGCCCGCCTTCGCTGCTGACAGACACGATCAAGCGCTTCAGGATCAACCGGGACATCGAAACCTTTATCGAACAGATCGGCAGCGACCAACCCGAGCGCTATCGGAAGGCCGATGTGACCCTGCAACACCAACTGCTGACCAGCTTCGATTCATGGCCTGTCGACACGCCAATGCCGGCACCGGAAACCCAAACGCGAGCCTTCAGAAAACTAACGGCCGAACTCGCCCGAAAGCACGACAAATCGCTGTTCGAGACACGCTATCGCGCACAGGAAAGAACCGATGATCAGCACCTTCAGCGATTGCTCGACGACGTGACGGAATTGCCGACCGATGTCGCGCAAGAGCTGGTGAGCAATGCAACCGGCACCGAATTACGCCAGCTGCACAACGGTCGCGCGCCCCAACGACTCAAGGAGGCAGCACTAAAAGCCATGGAGGCCGTACGCGCAACCCGAGCCTGTGAAGGCCTTTATTCCGACATTCTGGACAACACCGACACCCACCGACTGGCCTTGCAAAGCCTGAATTCGCTGCCCGGTTTTCCCGCCGAGCTGCGTATTGAAGTGAGGGATTACGCCCATGACGGTCTTGTGCGCGACAGCATTGGCCAGCTCGATGCACCGATTGTGAAAACACTGGTACGCGCTGAGGATGGTACTTACCAGGTATATCAAGACAGCGAATCGGAGCCCGGTGATTTTTATCAGGGACTTTTTCAGGTGCTGCCGCAAGCACAGCGCAATGCGTTGAACCCATCGATCGCAAATGCTCAGGCACTCAAACTACACATAGCCGAACATGCACTGAACCAACCGGCACTACGCAAGCTGTTTGCAAAAAATCCCAATCGAAAACCGTTCTACGATCCGACTACCATGCGCTTGCCTGGCGGCTCGGATGGATACCGGCGCAGTCACTTCCCGACGCCATCCCTCAACGAGCGTGTTCGCGAGGTTTACCCCAGCCTTTCCGAGGAGGAACTCCAGTCTGTTGTTCTCCAGTTAGAAACGCATCCCGCCGGCGCTCGCATGGAGCTCTCACGCCTGTCCAGCGAGCTCTCGCGACTGCATCAGGACCTGAACACCTGGATAAATGACTCGCCCACTGCTCACCCGCAAACCCGAGTCCCCTTGAACGAATTGGAACGACAGGCCGTTCAACACAATCGCAGACTGCTGGCCCAGGAAATCCAGCGCAGCTGGCGCCGACAATCAGAGCGGGACTTCGATGCCCCGGACGACACGCCGCGCTATGTACTTAGATTTGCCGAGCCGATCCTTGGCGATCTACCCACGCTGACGGCCGATTTCCCCCATGTGTCATTGCTGTCCCTTGAAGGCAGTCATGCTGTGCAGGGTATTCCCGAGTTTCTTCAGCGCTTCAAAAGCTTGCGCCGCCTTGATTTAAAACGCTTTTCCCTGACCTCCCTCCCCGAGGCCATTCCTCGAATGACGGACCTTGATGCGCTGGTGTTAAGCGATTGCGGAATCAGGTTCGATGCAGTCAACTGGGCGAAACTGTCTTCATTGAACAAGCTGGTGATGCTGGATCTGTTCCAGAACCCGTTCACTACGGTGCCGAGTGTCGAATCTATGCCTGAGCTTGTTCACCTGGACCTGAGCCGTACCGGCCTGACCGACATTCCCGACAGCGTAGTTCTCCACCCCAAACTTGATACGGCCAAGCTGCTACACAACAGGATCAGTGAGCTGCCTTCGCAATTATTCGAAAGCCCGGTGTACACCAAACGCGCAATACACCTGACGCACAATCCGCTTTCGGATAACGCCCGACAACTGATCAAGCATCACTACTTCGACAGCTCCTACGATTTGGGTGTCTATGCCCCCGAGGCAGATATCAACCGAGTCAGGGCGCTGTACCCGAACCTGGAGGTCGAACAGGCGAGCGAGTTTGTCTATGAACTGTCAGGCACCCTGGCAGACGGCCGGATCGAGCTGACAAACCTTGAAGCGGAGTTGGCACAACTGAGCAACGACCTGGCGGTATGGACTGCCGACCTGCCGGCCCAGCACCCGTTGACGGGCGAACCGTTCACCGCCCAACAACAGCTTGTCGAGCACATGAACCGTGACCAGTTCAAACAGACACTGGAGCAGTGCTGGCGGCATGAAAGCGAACAGGATGATTTCAATGAGGCGCTGGAGCCCACCTATGAACTCGTTTTCGAATCCTCCATCAACAGCGACCTGCCTACCCTGAGCGCCGACTTCAGTCATGTGACATCGCTGGAGTTACGCAGCGCCGACGGAGTGACCCGCGCCGGGCATTTTCTGGAGTCTTTCCCCAACCTCAAAAGCCTCAGGCTTCGCGCTTGTAATCTGGGCAATATTCCCGATGCGGTGTTCAAGATGGGTCAACTGCGGTCACTATCCCTCCCTGAATGCCGCGTCAGACTGTCAGCGCAATCGGCAAGTGCGCTGGCGGGAATGGAACAGCTCGAATATCTCGATCTGGCCCACAACCCCCTGGGGCAAACGCCTGACCTGAGTCAGATGATGGAGCTCGCGACCGTACTGCTGAATGACACCGGCATCACCGAAATACCCCACGGCCTGCTGCAAATGACAGAGCTGGACTGGGCCGACCTCAGTGACAACGCCATCACCGAAGTCCCCAGCGACGTACTGGAACTGCCGGTGGAAATCGCTGAAAACATCAGTTTCAGAGGCAATCGGTTTTCCGAAGAGAGCCTGCTACGGCTGATCGGTTACTTCGAACGGACGGGCATGGACTTTGGCGTGGAAGAGGTGATCAATCGAGGTGAGATGGATATCTCGACTTCTGAAGGCTCCGACATAGAGGAGTAAATCAGCCTTCAGCAGGTGGCGCGGTTGCTCTGTCACCCACGCTCCGAGGGCACCGACGACAGTTCGAACGGGCTGCTGCTGCGCCGCTGGTTGCGATCTTCCCGCGGCGTGGCACCGAAGAAGTTGCGGTAGGCGCTGGAGAAGTGCGGCCCCGAGGAGAAACCACATGACAGGCCGATCTGGATGATCGACTTGCTGGTTTGCATCAGCATCTGCCGGGCCTTGTTCAGACGCAGCTCCAGGTAATACTGGCTCGGCACACGGTTGAGGTATTGCTTGAAGATCCGCTCCAGCTGCCGACGGGACACGCATACATGCTGGGCGATTTCGTCGGTGGTCAGTGGCTCTTCGATGTTGGCTTCCATCAGCAGCACGGCTTGCGTGAGCTTCGGATGGCTGGAACCGAGACGATTCTGCAGCGGAATGCGTTGGCGCTCGCCACCCTCGCGGATGCGCTCGACCACCAACTCTTCGGATACCGCACCGGCCAGTTCCGCACCGTGGTCACGGGCCAGCACGGCCAGCAGCAAGTCGAGTACCGACAGGCCACCACACGCGGTCAGGCGATCGCGATCCCAGTCGAACAGATGACTGGTGGCGATGACTTTCGGGAAGCGCTCGGTGAAGTCGTCCTGCCAGCGCCAATGCACGGCAGCGCGGTAACCGTCGAGCAAACCCAGTTGGGCCAACGGGTAAACACCGGCCGACAAACCGCCAATGACACAACCGGCTCGCACCAGTTGTTTCAACGAACTGCTGAGCGCCGGCGCGAGTGTGGTCGGCGGTTCATCAGAGAGCAAAAACAGTTTCTGGAAGTTCTCGAGCTTGCCGGCCCACGGCTCACCCGGCAATTGCCAGGCGCCTTCGGTCGGCGGTTCGGCCTGCAAAAACGACAGTTCGTAGACAACGTCCGGATGCACACGCTGGGCAACACGCAAGGCCTCCTCAGCCAGCGCAAGCGTCAGTGCTTTAGTGCTGGGCCAAATCAGGAAACCAATTCGATGGGCAGTCATGGCGGGCAATCCGAAACGAAAACAGTGATGAAGGCATGGGCCAATGCTAGCCCGTAAATGAACGCATATCTCGAAACCGGCAGAGATCAAATGTGGGAGCGGGCTTGCTCGCGAAAGCGGTGTATCAGTCAACATCGTTGCTGTCTGAACCACCGCTTTCGCGAGCAAGCCCGCTCCCACAAGGGATCGGGGTCAGCCTCTAGATTGCGAAGCATGCACTATCCCGGTGCGCAACGGGAGATCGGTTTACTTGAGGCTACCCGAGAGGAATTGTTGCAGACGTTCGGACTGTGGATTGACCAGCACCTCACGCGGGTTGCCGCTTTCTTCGACGACACCTTTGTGCAGGAACACCAGCTGGTTCGACACTTCACGGGCGAAGCCCATTTCGTGCGTCACCACCACCATGGTCCGGCCTTCCAGCGCCAGGGCCTGCATGACTTTCAGCACGTCGCCTACCAGTTCCGGGTCGAGCGCCGACGTCGGTTCGTCGAACAGCATCACCTCAGGTTCCATCGCCAGCGCACGGGCAATCGCCACACGCTGCTGCTCGCCGCCGGACATGTGGCCCGGATAAGCATCTTTACGATGCGCCACACCGACCTTGTTCAGGTAGTGCTCAGCCTTCTCGCGGGCTTCGGCCTTGGACATGCCGAGCACGTGGACCGGCGCTTCCATGATGTTTTCCAGCGCGGTCATGTGCGACCACAGGTTGAAATGCTGGAACACCATCGACAGGCGCGAACGCATGCGTTGCAGCTGTTTCGGGTCGGCCGCCTTCAGCGCGCCGTCCTTGTTGGCGACCAGTTTCAGCTCTTCGTTGTTGAGCAGAATCTTGCCCGCGTGCGGCTGCTCCAGCAGGTTGATGCAGCGCAGGAAAGTACTTTTGCCGGAGCCACTGGAGCCGATGATGCTGATCACATCGCCAGCCGCCGCTTTCAGGGACACGCCCTTGAGCACTTCGTGACTGCCATAGCGTTTATGCAGGTCTTGGACTTCAAGTTTGTACATGCGGTCGGTTCTCACAAAAACAGTCAGTCAGTCGTTGAGCAAGCGCCCGTGACGCAGCGCTTCGCGCCCCGCCACCTTGGCCAGCCAGAAACCGGGTTGGGCATAACGCAGCCGTTCAATGGCAAACAGCACCCCGGACGTACCAGCACACACCGTGCTGACCCGATCCGATAACGGATCGATCACTTCGAAAATCTCATCGCCGGCTTCAATCCATTCACCGGGTTTACGCAAGAAACTGATCACGCCAGGGTGTGGCGCGAACAGTAATTCGGTGCCTTCGAACGGCATGCCTTCGCAAGCATCTTGCGCAGGTTTTGGCCATTCGCCGCTGATCAAGCCTTGCTCGGCAAGGAACGCCAGAATGCCTTCGGCGTAAGCCATCGCCTCTGGGCGGCCGGTATCGGCCTGACCACCTAATTCAATGGTAGTCGCCAGGCAGGCCAAGGGAATCTGCGCATCAGGAAACAGACGCGACAGACGCAACCACGGCAGCGAGCACGCTTCGTCAAACGAACTGCCGCCAGAATCTTCCGCCAGCAGCCCCACCTTTACGTTCAGGTGCGCGGCCAACGAACGCCATTGCGGCCAGTGTTGCGGCAAGGCGTACATGTGCAGCGCCGCTTCGGCATCGCAATGCAGATCCAGCACCACATCAGCAGTGCAGGCATGGCTGAGCAAAATGCGCTGCATGCCTTGCAACTGACTGGCGGCTGGCGGCAATGCGGCGAGCACATCACTCATGGTCTGACGGATCAGCTGAATATTGGCGTGCGGATCATCACCCAGGTGCCCTTCCAGCTCGGCGGCCACTGGCGCGCTCAGCTCGACGAAATCCCGGTTGAAGTTCTTGCCGCTGCCCGCCTCAAAACGCCCTTGATGACTGCCCTGAAGCAATTGGCCGAGTCCCAGTGGATTGGCCACCGGTACCAGTTCGATCACACCGTTGAGCAAGCCTTGGGCTTCGAGTTCGGTCAGGCGCTTTTTCAGCTCCCAGGCCGTACGCATGCCCGGCAATTCATCGGCGTGCAGGCTGGCCTGGATGTAGGCCTTGCGCCCGCCACTGCGCTCCCTATTGCCGAAACAGAACACCGAAATCTGGCGTTCGCTGCCCAAGTGGCTCCACGGCAATGAATGATCGATGCGTTCCATATCAGTGCTTCCGCGGGGCCAGATAGCCCAGCCAGCGGCGCTCGGCCAGTTTGAACATCCGCACCAGAATGAAGGTCAGGCACAGGTAAAACACGCCGGCGGTGATGTAGGCTTCGAACGGCAGGTAGAACTGCGCGTTGACCGTGCGTGCGGCACCGGTGATGTCGATCAGGGTCACGATGGACGCCAGACTGGTGGTCTGCAGCATCATGATCACTTCGTTGCTGTACTGCGGCAGTGCCCGGCGCAGGGCCGACGGCAGCAGGATGCGCTTGTACATCTTGTAGCGCGACATGCCCATCGCCTTGGCGGCTTCGATCTCACCGTTCGGCGTGGCCCGCAGGCTGCCGGCGATGATTTCAGCGGTGTAGGCGCTGGTATTGATCGCGAAGGCCAGACACGCACAGAACGTGGCGCTGGACAGCCACGGCCAGAGGAAGCTTTCACGTACCGCTTCGAACTGCGCCAGACCGTAGTAGATCAAGAACAGCTGCACCAGCATCGGTGTACCGCGGATCACGTAGGTATAGAGCCAGGCGCTCATGTTGACGGCCGCGTTTTTCGAGACGCGCATCAAGCCCAGCGGCAACGCGCACAGCAGGCCGAAAAACAGCGACAGCGCGAGCAATTTGAGGGTGGTCACCAGGCCGCCGAAGTACAGCGGCAGGGCCTCCCAAATGACGTTGTAGTCGAAGATCATAGATCAGCCGCCCTTACGCCTACCGAGTAGCGCTTCTCAAGGTGACGCAATGCCAGCAACGAGACGCTGGTGATCACCAGGTACATCGCCGCCACTGCGAGGAAGAAGGTGAAAGGCTCACGGGTGGCATCTGCCGCCTGCTTGGCCTTGAACATCATGTCTTGCAGCCCCACCACCGAAATCAGCGCGGTGGCCTTGGTCAGTACCAGCCAGTTGTTGGTGAAACCCGGAATCGCCAGGCGAATCATCTGTGGCACCAACACCCGGAAGAACACCTGAAAACTGCTCATGCCGTACGCCATGCCGGCTTCTGCCTGACCTTTCGGGATCGCCATGAAGGCACCACGGAAGGTTTCCGACAGGTACGCACCGAAGATGAAGCCCAGGGTGCCGATACCGGCGGCCAGCGGGTTGAGATCGATGTACTCGTCAAAACCGAGCATCGGCGCAACGCGGTTGAGCAGGTCCTGACCGCCGTAGAAAATCAGCAGGATCAGCACCAGGTCGGGAATCCCGCGGATCACCGTGGAATACAGATCGCCCAGCCAGGCCAGCCAGCGAATCGGGGAAAGACGCAGCGCAACGCCGATCAGACCCAGAACAATGGCCAAGACCATGGACGACAAGGCGAGCTGAAGCGTCAGCCATGCGCCATCGAGGATGACAGCCCCGTAGCCTTTCAACATGTTTCAGGTCCTCGAAAAGGGGGATGAAAAAATGGCGCAAACCTCAGAGATTCTGTTGCTTGCGCCATTTCGGACTTGTCGCCGGGACGTGTTATTTGCCGTAGATATCGAAGGCGAAGTATTTGTCCTGGATTTGCTTGTACTTGCCGTTCTCACGAATGGCGGTGATCGCGGTGTTGATCTTGTCTTTCAGCGCGTCACCCTTGCGAACCGCGATACCTACACCGTCGCCGAAGTACTTGACGTCGGTGAAGGCCGGGCCAACGAAGGCGAAACCTTTGCCAGCATCGGTTTTCAGGAAACCGTCATCCAGCAGCGTAGCGTCTGCCACTGTGCCGTCGAGGCGGCTAGCGGCGACGTCGAGGTAAATTTCGTTCTGCGAACCGTAAGGCTTGATCTCGGCACCCAGCGGGGCCAGCACTTCGCGGGCGAAACGTTCGTGGATCGAACCACGTTGCACGCCGATGTTCTTGCCCTTGAGCTCAGCCAGGCTGTCGCTGACTGGAGTGCCGGCCTTCATGACCAGGCGAGCCGGGGTGTTGTAGTACTTGTTGGTGAAGTCCACGGACTTCTTGCGGTCTTCAGTGATCGACATGGACGACAGGATCGCGTCGATCTTGCGCACTTTGAGTGCCGGGATCAGACCGTCGAACTCTTGCTCGACCCAAACGCACTTGACCTTCATCTCTTCGCACAGAGCGTTGCCGATGTCGTAGTCGAAACCAACGATGCTGCCGTCCGGCGCTTTGGAAGCGAACGGAGGGTAAGCCGCTTCGATACCAATTTTCAGAGGCTTTTCATCGGCGAATGTCGGCAGGGACAGCACGGACAGTGCCAGGGCGCCAAGCAGCACGAGTTTCTTCATCTTGGGACTCCATCGGTAAAGGGCTAAAACGGCAGAGTGAGCGACAGCCCAATATGCGAATGAGTGGAACCGCAAAGCGGTGCTGCGTTGTAGGAATTGCGCGCTTTTTTCAACGCAAGCAACAACGAGCGAGTGATCGGCATTCTAACGACAGGCCCGAAGCCGATATTTCTTCAATGCGACAACTAATTACAGAAGCACCGAGAAAGCCGCTTGAGCGCGTTGACAGCCTTGCAAATTCATGCAAGAGCAAAAGACAGTTAACCGATCTATCTTGCAAATTGCGGGCCTATTATTGGCAAACCCTTCTAATCCGGCAAGCGCAGCGTTGTGTCTTATTTTTTGCAGGGGCTGAGGAGGCCCGATGATGGGACTTTGCGTTTCCCAATGCCCCGTATCGGAGCGAGCGGTTACACATTCAGTTACTTGAAAGGTGATGGGTAACAGTGGGAAATCACCTACAGGCGAAGCCGATAATTATTGGCAGTTGTTTATGTGGCGTCTGACAGATCGCCTTCGCGAGCAAGCCCGCTCCCACATTGGATCTGCTTCTGGCACAAATTCTCTGCTCACTGGAGATCTAGTGTGGGAGCGGGCTTGCTCGCGAAGAGGCCCGCCCAAGCAACGGAAAATCCAAACCTGATCGACATAAAAAAACCCCACCTGGCTCAACACCTGGCGGGGTTTAGATGACTCGGAACGCTTACGCGACGTTCATGATCTTGTGCTCATCAATCAAATGCTGCACCACACCCGGATCCGCCAGGGTAGAGATATCCCCCAACCCATCGTATTCAGCCGTGGCAATCTTACGCAGAATGCGGCGCATGATTTTACCCGAACGGGTTTTCGGCAGACCCGGCGCCCACTGGATGACATCCGGCGAGGCAATCGGGCCAATCTCTTTGCGCACCCAGTTTTTCAGTTCCAGACGCAGTTGCTCGCTCGGCTCTTCGCCACCGATCAACGTGACATAGACATAAATACCCTGCCCTTTGATGTCGTGCGGCACACCGACCACGGCCGCTTCGGCGACTTTCGGGTGAGCGACCATCGCGCTTTCGATCTCGGCAGTCCCCATGCGGTGGCCGGAGACGTTGAGCACGTCATCCACGCGACCGGTAATCCAGTAGTAACCGTCTTCGTCACGACGCGCGCCGTCACCGGTGAAGTACATGCCGCGGAACGTCTTGAAATAGGTATCGACGAAGCGGTCATGGTCGCCATACAGCGTACGCGCCTGGCCTGGCCACGAATCGAGAATCACCAGGTTACCCTCGGCAACGCCTTCGATGATGTTGCCCAGGTTATCCACCAATGCCGGCACCACGCCGAAGAACGGACGTGCAGCAGAACCCGGCTTGAGCGCGTGCGCACCCGGCAACGGGCTCATCAGGGTCGCGCCGGTTTCGGTCTGCCACCAAGTGTCGACGATCGGGCAACGGGACTGGCCGACGTTCTTGTAATACCAATCCCACGCTTCCGGGTTGATCGGCTCACCGACCGAACCCAACAGACGCAGGCTGCTGCCATCGGCGCCTTCAACGGCAGCCTTGCCCGACGCCATCATCGCGCGGATGGCGGTCGGCGCGGTGTAGAGAATGTTGACCTTATGCTTGTCGACGATTTTCGCCACCCGGGTGATGTCCGGGTAGTTCGGCACGCCTTCGAACAGCAAGGTGGTCGCGCCATTGGCCAGGGGGCCATAGACAATATAGGTGTGGCCAGTAACCCAACCGACGTCGGCGGTGCACCAGTAGACTTCGCCCGGACGGTAGTCGAACACGCGCTCGTGGGTCATCGCCGCGTACAACAGATAGCCGGCGGTGGTGTGCTGTACACCCTTCGGCTTACCGGTCGAACCGGAGGTATAAAGGATGAACAACGCTTCTTCAGCACCCATCTCTTTCGGCGCGCATACAGCGCCCGCAACCTTCATCAGGTCTTCGTACCAGATGTCGCGATGCTGGTTCCACTTGATGTCGCCACCGGTGCGCTTGCACACGATGACTTTTTGAATGCTGCTGGTTTCCGGGTTGGTCAGCGCGTCGTCGACGTTGCTCTTGAGCGGGATCTTCTTGCCGGCACGAATGCCTTCGTCGGCGGTGATCACCACTTTGGATTTGCAGTCGATGATCCGGCCCGCCAGGGCTTCCGGTGAGAAACCACCGAACACCACCGAGTGAATCGCGCCGATCCGGGTACACGCCAGCATGGCGACCACGGCTTCGGGGATCATCGGCATATAGATAGTCACCACGTCGCCGCGGTGCACATCCTGGCCGCGCAGGGCGTTGGCGAACTTGCAGACTTGTTCGTGCAGCTCGCGATAGGTGATGTTGCGGCTTTCGGCAGGGTCATCCCCTTCCCAAATGATCGCGATTTGATCGCCGCGTTCGGCCAGATGACGGTCGAGGCAGTTGTAGGAAACGTTCAGGGTGCCGTCGGCGAACCATTTGATGTCGACATGGTGATCGTCGAAGGAAGTCTGTTTCACCGTGGTGAAAGGCTTGATCCAGTCGAGGCGCTTGGCTTGCTCGCGCCAGAAGCCGTCCGGGTTGACGACGGACTGCTGGTACATGGCCTTGTAGGTCGCCTCATCAGTCAGCGTGTTGGCCGCAACCTCGGGACGAACGGGATACAGAGAAGCCGCACTCATCTTTGTTACCTCGGTGGAATAGTTGTTTTTGTATGACCCAGTTGTAGCCGGGCCGGGCCTATAGAACCATTCGACGATGGTAGTAACAAGCCCCTACAAAATGTGGCTATACCTAATCGAGGCGCTCAAGCCCGGTGATTTCAGGGGCTTTGGGCATTTATGACATTGGCTTCATCAGCGAGCCAAAGGTCGATTTTCTGGGATTGTTACAGGATCTGCCAATAGTGTTTATCAAAAGCACGCCTATATGAATGTAAACCCCACGTCTAAAATCAGCCTCGCCAACCAGGCAACGTGATTAACCAAGTTGCAGCCCCCACGAAGGCAGTTAATCCAAAACCTAGTACTTAAGTTCTACACGCAACCCCAAAAAGGTTGCGTGACCCCATTCGACCTCTAAAAGGTAAATCTGAAATGAAAGCTTTATTAGTTCTGGCCCTCAGCAGCCTGTGCGCAACCGCCATGGCAGACGAGGTCCCGACTGATGTCGCACAGCAGCAACCCGCCGTTGAGGAATACACTTACTCCACTCACCTGGACATCGCCAAAGTTATATCGATGAGCGAAATCCCGAATGTGTGTGAAGTTGTTCCAGCAACAATGGAATACGACGACTCCAAAGGCCAACGCCACATTCTGCGCTACAGCGTCATGGGTAACGGCTGCTCTAACGGCTAATCAGCCGCCCAAGGCACACAACGCCAACGAACCTGGAGCCACTACCATGAAAACCAAACTGATCCTCGCCCTGACCCTCTCTGTCCTGGCCGCTAACACCTTCGCCGCTGACGGCTACGACCGCACTGGCTCGGCTGCTTACAACACGCAAGCGGCTGTCGCTTCTGACGGTCACGACCATACCGGTTCGGCGTCTTTCGCCTCCGATGGCTCCGACCACACCGGCGCTGCCAAGGTAGCTGCGGATGGTGCAGACCACGTTGGTGCGGCTCGTCTCAGCTGATCATTGAGCGTGACTTCACAGCCCGACTTCGGTCGGGCTTAGTTGTGTCTAGCAGCATCGAAAAGCGACTTAAAACACAACATGTAGTGAAAGACGTGATTTTTTGGCTATTTTTTGAACAAAAAATATTCCAGGTAAAATTTATGAAAAAAAATCTGCACCCGCGACATCCAGCCAAAGCCCTGTAAACCCTCGCTCCGACCGAAAAACCTTCCGTCTCGACCGCTCCATGCGCGGATTCGCCCCACCACGGCCGCAAAAATTTCCCTATAATGCCGCCTTAAACGGGCCTGCAATATTCCCTTACAGGGATAACAGCCAGTCTGAAGCCCACGCCGAAGTCTTCACCGATTTCGGCGCCCGTCAGAGGCTCTCGGAACCCCGTACAAAATTATGTTTATTTGCCTGCGTGTACCGCTGCAAAAAACGCTATCCAACGCGGCCAGTACGGTCGTGTGAAAAACCAACCAATCAGTTTTCACACGGGCATCTGGCCCTCACGCAGGAGACGACACGTCATGCTGAGCTGGGACGAATTCGACAAAGAAGACAGCGGCGAAACCGTTGTAAAAGGCGCCAACGCCGGCCACGCAACTGAAGCCAACATGGACCGCCTCGACACCGCTGGTGGCGTCGCGGCTCAAGAAGCCCGCGCTGTAACCGCGTCCGACTCCGCCGCAATCGCCCGTGCAAAAGCTGCCCTGGACAACCTCGACATCGCCGAAGGCCTCGCCGAACTCGAAGGCGCCTCCGCCCGTGTGGCCGTCGACGAAAAGCGCATGATCAACTGCCGCGCCGACCTCAACCAGCTCGTCCCGTTCAAGTACGACTGGGCCTGGCAGAAGTACCTGGACGGTTGCGCAAACCACTGGATGCCGCAAGAAGTCAACATGACCGCCGACATCGCCCTCTGGAAAGACCCGGAAGGCCTGACCGACGACGAGCGCCGCATCGTCATGCGCAACCTCGGCTTCTTCTCCACCGCCGACTCCCTGGTTGCCAACAACCTGGTGCTGGCCGTGTACCGCCTGATCACCAACCCGGAATGCCGCCAGTACATCCTGCGCCAGGCATTCGAAGAGGCGATCCACACCCACGCCTACCAGTACTGCATCGAATCGTTGGCCATGGATGAAGGCGAGATCTTCAACATGTACCACGAGATCCCATCGGTCGCGAAAAAAGCCACCTGGGGCCTGAAATACACTCGCTCGATCTCCGATCCGAAGTTCGAAACCGGCACCGTCGAAACCGACAAAGAGCTGCTGCGCAACCTGATCGCCTACTACTGCGTTCTGGAAGGCATCTTCTTCTACTGCGGCTTCACCCAGATCCTCTCCATGGGCCGCCGCAACAAAATGACCGGCGTCGCCGAGCAGTTCCAATACATCCTGCGCGACGAATCCATGCACCTGAACTTCGGCATCGACGTGATCAACCAGATCAAAATCGAAAACCCGCACTTGTGGGATGCTGAAATGAAGGAAGAAGCTTCGCAGATGATTCTGCAGGGCACTCAGCTGGAAATCGAATACGCGCGTGACACCATGCCTCGTGGGGTGTTGGGTATGAACGCGGCGATGATGGAGGATTATCTGAAGTTCATCGCTAACCGTCGCTTGTCGCAGATTGGGTTGAAGGAAGAGTATCCAGGGACTACGAATCCGTTCCCTTGGATGAGCGAGATTATGGACTTGAAGAAAGAGAAGAATTTCTTTGAGACGCGGGTTATTGAGTATCAGACTGGTGGGGCGTTGAGCTGGGATTGATTCCTGGAGCCGTAGTTTTTCAACGTCTTCTGAAATTTTTTCAACAAGACTGAAACCATCCGTCAAAAGAAACACCTAAATACCATCGAGGGGTCAGCCCTCGGTGGTACTTCACTCTCACGCCTCTCACCTTCTGACAATCCTTCGCCCTCCCCTCCCCAAAAAAATCAGCCGTCTCTACTCTTTAAATTTAAGCACTACGAACATCGTTGAGCGGCAATTCGCCTAGAATCCGAAGTGCTACGCTCGCGTGTCATTTCAACTGGCGAACATTGCGAGCATAACGAGTATCTCCGCCAAGTCCAAAGTATGAGTAGCATCATGACCGCAGCTCAACACTGGGCAGTCAGATGCAAGATTCTGCGGATGGAAGTGGCTACGTCATCATTGACTTGTCGCCTGCCCCCTCCGCGAGATTAGGACAACGTATCGGCAAAGTACTGATTTCACGGAAATTGAATCTATCTTAGCATTGGGAGATTGATAAGCTTTTGAGCAATGGTAGCTTGTGACTTCCCCCCGTAAGTCGCTAATAATTTCAGCCCAATAAAAAAGGCTTCCACTGAGGGAGCCTTTTTTATCGAGCTAATCATAATCAGCCATCTAAGCTTCAAAGACAAACAAAAATCAAATATCAACACTCTCTTTATGAAACTGTATGGATGGTAAAAATGTAATTTGCACTCTAGGAGATGGAACATTTCTTTCTACACGAGGTAAATCTTTCAACACCATTACTACACCAGATGGAATTGACTGAACCTTATCCTCTCCTAACCCTGCAATTGGGTCTCTCGAAAAGCCGTCTATCATACCCTCTTTAAACTTTACAAAAGTACTGAATGATTCAACACTTTTCAGAGCAGTAGAAACATCCGTTACGTTCTTTATTAAGCCGGTTGGAAATCCTTCCTTTAGGAGCATTTCACTCAAACGACTTAACAACCAACGACGAAGCTCCCCAGAGAACAGCAGTCTTTGCTTGATTGAGCTAGCGACCTTTTCACTGCGCAGCACGGCCAAGACAGAACTATTATTCAAACTAACAAAATAATCAGGAAGTTCCGCCTTTGCAGAGAACACCCGAATTTCAACGGCACCAAAAAAAACACGATATCCTGGCACAATTGGGACACCAATACGACCTAATTGATGAAGAGCTGTGTGCTGAACCTCTAAAGCATAAATTTCGTTAAGTCGCCCTAAATAAGAAAAACCCACCTCTTTACTTAATGTTTTTTGGTCGACAGTAAGGAGATTTTTATTACCCCACTCGATCTGGGTAAACTTTTCGCCATCTCGTATTAAGACATCACCATCAGAACCCATTTGTTTTATTGTAGCGCGCAACAAATCAATTTCAGTAGATTCGACTTGTCGCCCACTACCTTGAACACACAACACTTGGCCATTTGTGATTTTTCCTTGTAACAAATCACAAGTTTGGGAGATAACCATTAAAAAGGTCGCATCCGACCCGTTAACGATAGCTCCCTTTCCTCTACCGCTGGATATTTTAGGTGGCAGCTTTACAAAAAGATCGCCAAAACGAATTTGCCTTTGCTTGTTCTTATTTCTAAAAAGCTCCCCCGATGCAGGTTTAACGGAGGAAAAGTCAGAAAACAAATTAGACACGTTTTGCGTTGGCTCACAGTGCCCCAGCAATACCTCGTAGCTTTCCGCTGGAAGATCCATAGACTTCTCGGCCAGTACGATATCTCTCTGGATAGAGGCGGTCAAAAGCTGACCCGAGAGCCAACCCAAATAGTCAGATAAAGGTTCTTTCTCTGTGACCAATTGCGCAGTATAAAGAGTAGCTAAATCCTCCAGCTCAAGCCCTTCAATTTGCTCAAGGAGATTATGTGCAGCTGATGAGATGGCCTTCTCAAGGCTAACATGAACACTCCTAAATTTTTTTAATTCACCCTCTTGAAGGGAAAATGTATCTACGGCATCAGCAAACTCCGCCTCGGCTGTTAGCTTTCTTACAAACCGAAAAAAACCTCCGGGAGTTGACGCACATTTGCGAAAGTTATACGCATCATTCTCCGCTAAATTGGGAAGACTAGAAATAAGGATTACGAAAGGATGAGTACAGCCTTCCTCTTGTTTTGCGCGACAAACTATTGATTTCAAAAACGCAATACTTTCCGCAACCTTCCCTTCTATATCATCCGGCACTTCATTACTAAGAAGATAATCTATAACTATTAATGAGACATCCGTTTCAACAAGATCCAAATCTGGAAGAGAAGGCGTTTTCACCACACTCCACCCTCTACTTTTTAAAATCCTTTCGATTTTAGACAAGGGAGTATGATGTTGGCTAAGCTCTTCAACCAAATCAGAAAAAACTTGTTCAACCAGCTGCTTCTTTGATGGTAACTTATTGCGTATATTCCAGAACCTCAAAATCTCTTCAGGTTTAGAGGTGAGAGGCTCAAAATACAAACGTCCATTTGCCTCACCAACAAGTCCGAACTGTTGATCAAACCAATTTTTGGTCTCAACATTATCCGTTAGAAACCGTCGTAATCGCACAGTTTGCTTCTGAAAATCAGAAACAGTAGGACGCGCAAAAGCATCATCGATAAACAATGCTTTTCTCTTCAACTTCCTTGTAGCCATTTATTTACTCTCAAATCCGAATACAAAACCAGCATGAGAATCTCGAGAATCTGCCTTAATCAGTGATACCGAGATATTATTTTCAGCGCACAAGTTCTTCACTATATACAACCCGATCCCGCGACCTGACGGTTTTTTACTAAAGAAAGGATCGAAAACCTTCTCACCATCGGCTTTTCTTATACCAGGCCCGTTATCTCTAAAAATAATTTCTCGAGCATCAACATCAACTGCAATTTCTATACAAGGCAAATAGTCATTTGTTTCGCCATTAGCTTCAAGAAGCATCGCGCTGTGATGTGTTAACCAATAGACTGAGTTAGATATCAGATTTTCAAAAATTTGATACATTTGGCCTTGAACAACGGTAGCGAAAAAATGGCTAGGCTCTTCAAATGAAACGGTAATCCCATGCCTCTCAAATTGAGAACATTTGCCCCGCGAGTACTGCGCTCAGGCCGGCGATACCGACCTCTACCTGTTCGACAGGCTTTCTACCGAGGAAGGCCTTTTCTACTATTTCAAATTCGACGCAAGCACTCACACTCTAGTTCATGGCGACAAGCTCTATGTTCAGGAGCGTATCAAGGGTGGGCCGGTGCTCTACACTACTCAGCCAGCAGCAGATGCCGAGCATCCGGTGCTCTATGCGTTCAGTTACACCGAAAACGTCCGCACGGCTGAGCAGACGCAGCGCGATTACACCTTTAAACGCCCCACCTTCGACCAGCAGCAGAATCTTGCCGGTGATGACCTGAATAATCAGGCCCAGGACTACGAACGTTACGATTACCCTGGACGCTACAAGGCCAGTGCTGTCGGCAAACCTTTTACTGAGAATCGCCTACGCGGTCATCGCCGTGATGCGCAGATTGCAGTGGTCGAAGGAGATGATCCTCGTCTGATTCCCGGCCTGTCGTTCCAGCTTACTGGTCACCCTAGAGAAGATTTCAACCGGTGGTGGCGTTCGGTCCGAATCACCCATAAAGGTGTACAGCACGCCAGCCAGCAAGAAGAATCTGCCGGTGCGGAGATGGGGGTTAGTTACGATTTTACCGCCGAGATTATTTCCGAGGAAACAGAGTGGCGCCCTGCGCCGATGCCCAAGCCCCGTATCGATGGGCCACAGATCGCCAGCGTGGTGGGGCCTGAAGGCGAGGAAATCTACTGCGACGAATGGGGACGGGTAAAAATCCAGTTCCCATGGGATCGGGAAGGCAAAAACAATGAGTTCAGCACTTGCTGGATCAGAGTGTCGCAAAACTGGGCCGGCGCGGAATGGGGGCACATGGCGATTCCGCGCATCGGACAGGAAGTTATCGTCGACTACCTCGATGGAGATTGTGACCAACCGATCATCACTGGCCGCACCTACCGTGCGACCAACTCTCCGCCATACCAACTCCCGAATCACAAAATTCTGAGCACCATCAAAAGCAAGGAGTACAAGGGGACCAGGGCCAACGAGCTGCGCATCGACGACACTACCAAACAAATTAGTGCTGCATTGATGAGTGATCATGGCAGTACCGCATTGCACCTGGGCTATCTGACTCACCCGCGTCCAAGTGGTGGAGAGCCACGCGGTGAAGGTTTCGAGCTGCGCACAGACGAACATGGCGCGCTTCGCGCAGCCAAGGGCCTGCTGCTCAGTACTGAAGAGCAACTGAATGCCAACGGTGGGCATCTCAACCGCGCCACTGCCGTTCAGGTATTGGAGGCCGCTCTTCAACTGGCTAAAGAGTTGGGCGACTACGCCGCAGATCATCAGGGTGTTGGCCATGACACCGAGCCACAGAAGACGCTCAGTGAGGCGGTTCGTGACTTGGGTAATGGTGCCAATGATGAGTCTGGAAAAACCAACGGTGGTAAACCTGCTATTGCTTTGAGTGGTCAGGCCGGTATCGCGGCGGTGTCTCCCAATAGCGTCACTCTGGCTGCTGGCGAGCATATCGATAGCGTTGCGCAACAGAATCAGCAATTCACCTCGGGCCAGAAATTCGTAGTTAATGCAGGCACCGACTTGGGGCTATTCGCTCAAAGCGGTGAGATGCGACACATCACTCACCAGGGGCCGATGCTCCTACAGGCTCAAAAGAACAACATCAGCTTGGAGGCGGATCAAAGCGTGGAGATTAGCGCGAGCACTCAACACGTGGTGATCTCTGCCAAGGAGCACATCACCCTGACCTGCGGCGGTGCCTACCTAACCCTTAAGGGAGGCAACATCGAACTGGGTATGCCCGGCAATTTTATCGTCAAGTCGGCCAAGCACAGCTTTATCGCCCCAGCTCACGCGTCCACCGTCTTTAACACGTGGGCCCAAACTCCGTTCAATGAGCGAGTACGGGTGGTACGCAATGGGACGCCATTACCGAATTACCGTTACGCACTTACGCGAAGTGATGGTGCCCGGGTGGAAGGCGTTACTGATGGTGATGGTTGGGCCGCAATGCAGCAGGGTCTGACGACTGAAGGTTATGAGTTTCATCTACTTGGTCCAAGTGAGACATGACCATCATGCAAATCCCTAATATCGGAAAAGCCAGAATCTACATTGAAAGTCGTCAAAACAAGGCAGGGAGAGCCTAATGAGTGAGCCAACAAGGCCGGTACCAACCCAAATTGGCCCAGATGGGAACGTTACCGCACGTGTGACCATGAGCCGCACATCCAACAATGTCCGCGCTGAACTCAACGCACCTCCGGACCACGCCATCCCGATTATTTTTGTGCCCGGCATCATGGGCAGTCCGTTGTTGGCGACGGGAGCCAACGCTCGCATCATGGGCAACGATAATCGATGGGCGTGGTTTCCTGATGATGCTGCTGGCTGGGTGGCGGGAGTCACCAAATGGAAAAGCTACAACAGTTTGACCCCAGTTGAACGCAAGCAACTACTTGACCCGCAACTAACCCGCGCTCTGTCGAACCCTCAGGATTCCGATCTCGAAACGGTGAGCAAATTTGTCAGCACGCTGCCGGTTCAAGAGGCAAGGAATCGTGGCTGGGGATCCGTGTCGCTCGATTCTTATGGGAGCATTCTCAACTTCCTTGAAGTACAGCTACGTTTCATTGCAACCCCAGAGGGCAAGCCCTACCCAGGGGTTATGGCTGCGGTGCCAAACAATGTTTCGGCTTGGGGCGAGCTCAAGGGCTACAGTCCACTGAAACCAGAAGCATTGAAGGCTGCGGCTGAATTTCGGTACCCCGTCTATGCAGTGGGTTACAACTGGCTCAACTCCAATGCCCAAGCCGCTGACTATCTTGCAGGTCGAATCCAATCCGTTCTTGAACGATGCAGAAAAGAGCTGGGTGTTAAGTGTGAGCATGGTGTGATTTTGGTCACTCATTCCATGGGTGGATTAGTGGCGCGCATGTGTGCCAAGCGCAACCCAAACCTGATCCAAGGCGTGGTTCACGGTGTCCAACCAGCCATCGGTGCAGCAACTGCCTATCGTCGTGTTCGAGCGGGATGGGAGGATATGGCAGGGGCCATTGGGCTCGGCGGGACTGGCAAAAAAATCATGCCAATCTTTGCAAATGCTGCGGGGCCCTTGGAGTTGTTACCTAATCAGCGTTATGGCGCTGGTTGGTTGAGCATCACTTGCAATGGAAAAGAATTATTTCAGATGCCTACTGGGCCAGATCCATACACGCAGATTTACTTAAAGAAGAACGCGTGGTGGAAACTGATGGATGCCGCCTGGATAAATCCAATCGGGAATTCATCCCCGGGCACGCTAGCCAGCGCTTGGAGCAACTATGAAAAAATGCTCAGTCAAGCAAAGTCTTTTCACGCTGGGCTAGGTACTTATTATCACCCCAACAGCTTCGTTCATTACGGGGCAGATAGCAGTCATCAGGCGTTCCATCGAGTCACATGGAAGCTTGGCACTGGAGTTATCCCTTCCCATAAGCCAGGAATGCCCGCTACCCCCGTTCCGACGCCCTCACGCGAACATGCTTTGTCTCTACGACTGAGGGGTGAAAATCACGAAGGGCGAGCGTGGATGGTTGATGACATCAGCGAGGACCAGTTGATTAACCAGTACGGTGTGGGAATTGGCCATAACACCCGTGGTGATGGTTACTTCGCTGATCTTCAAGGCCAGGATCAAGCGGGCGACGGCACCGTGCCTGCACATGCCGCCGAAGACGCTGCGGAGCAAGCAGTGTTCGCTGCCCGTATGACAGGCTATGACCATCAGGGCTCCTACAAGAACCGCAATGTACAGAACCTAACGCTGTATTCGGTTCTGAGAATAGGTGCCAATGCCAAGAAGCTCTCGGCATGATCGCTCGCCGCCATCTTCTAATCGTTGCCCTTGTAGTCTCAATACTGGGGGCTTCCGCATACGGATGGCACCAGTGGCGCTTACCCCATTCCAACCAGAGCCATAACATGAGTGACTTGACACAAAATATGCAGACCTACTGCGTCGGTCGGCTACTAGTCGACCTGCCAAAAGGGACCACTTGGACCTCCCAGGCAAGTGGCGCGCAATTAGGCAACATGGCACTTTCCGTGACTACTGGCGTTACCCAGCAGCAATACGACGAGCTAGTTGAGCATCGATGGCAAGAGGTGCTGGCAATCAAGACAGACAACAATGGAAAAGCTTATTTGCGACCCTCGGAACGCGTTGCAACGCCCGAGGGAGGAGCCGTCTTTGTCTATGAGTTTGAACACGTGGATGGTTTGGCTGAGGATGACGAGACTGTTGTTCAGCAGCTTTTTCACCAAGCCGAAGGCTATCTATGGCGCGACGGCACTCTCTTCAAAATCACACCATCACTCAACAGCAAAGATGCCATTGCCAAACTGTTTCCTCGACTGCATGCGCGAGCAGCGGACGAGATACCGAGTCGCCCTGGCTTATGCTTGAGCGGCGCATTTGTGGATGGGTACTACGACCTCGCCAGTGGTGATCAGGAAGAAGTGAGCTGGGGATTTACGCTGCCTCGCAACTTGGGCGTGGTAGTGCGACACGGAATGGTGTGGGAGCCTGAGCAGCCTATGCTTGAACGGCGTCGTGAAGCCGACAGGGAAAGCGCTGGATTGATAGCTCGCATGCTAGCGGACCCTGGTGTCGTTGCTGGGCGCAAAGAATATCGAGCGGCAACGCGAGTTGTTGGAGAGCTGGATGGCGAGGAATACGTCATGGGTGGAACAGAAGGCAAAGGTCCACAAGAATTCAAAACCAATGTTGGTGGTGAATGGAACTTTGTCGGACATGGAGCTCCTACGCCATTGCCAAGTGTTAATTTGGGTATGGACACTACCTATCTGACATCTATAAAACCATCGGCATTGGGCGAGTTTCCTAATTTTGAAGATGTATCTGGAGGCCCAACCGAGGCAGAGTTCTTCGAGATCTGGGACGCCATAATTGAAAGCGTGCGCTTTCGTCCAGGAGCCCTGACACCACCGTCAGGAGGAAAACCCCTCATTAGTCCTTCTAGCCCAGTGACATCAACTGTGGTCAGCAAGCCAGGAGCAAATGACTACGCTCTGGAGGAGTTCCTTACTGGGCTACCACCGTCCCAGGACTGGATGGATAAGCTTTAGTGCTGATCAGCGCTGGTACATATCAAACCTTCGAACGCATACAGGGATGGAAAAGTAATGCACCCACCTACCACCGACTCGATCAAACCGGATCACTCTCGACTTGCTGTCGCTTCAGTCCTCGTCGTGATATTTGGCTTGCTATTCATCGTGCTGCGTATCGCTCAGCAAAATTACATGATGGCCATTGGCGCGGTCTGGGTAGCGAACAGCCTGACAATGGTCTTGCATGCGCTGTATTGGCAGCGCTATGGTTTGTCGGGGCCATATAAAGTTGCTGTTGTGGCTCAAGGTCTGATTACGATCGCCCCGCTGCTGTTCGGACAGTCCGGCCTAGCACTGATTCTTTTCATGCTGGGCGGAGAGATCCGTTTTTGGTAGTGCAGGTGGGCAGGTCAGCTAATCGCGGACATCCCGATAGTTAATTCAGGCAATCTCACGTTCGCAACAGGTATGCGAGCAACTCCCCTGCGGTCACACAGGTCCTCAGGGGCCCGTCAAGCAAGCAACCTTTAAGCGTTTACAGGTCAGCTTCGGTGATGCACCTCAAAGGAAGAGACATGGATATCATTCGACTCGGCGACTCCACCAGTCACGGCGGAACCGTTATTGAAGCTTTCAGCCAAACTGACTTATATGGCAAACCCATGTCTGGAGTTGGGCATAAGGTCGACTGTCCTAAATGCAAAGGAACATTTCCCATATCTGAGGGAAGCGCCACGCTGGATGTCGATGGTGTACCCGTAGCGCTCCACGGCATGAAAACCTCCTGCGGTGCCAGCCTGATCGCGAGCAATCCCAACGGCAACGCTGATAGTTGAGAATTGCAGAGCGCATTTTCGATGGTCACTTATCCTGTGCTGCATTTGAGTCTAATCAGCTAAACGAAGCTTTTATGTCAGAAAAACCACCTCAACATGTGGTCCTAGACCGTTCCAAGCGATTGCGCCAGGCCACTGAACGCTTGGGTTTGTCGAGCGATGCAACTCTTTGGTCTGGTTGGCATGTGAAATACCAATTCATTTGCTTGTACGGACACCTCTTCAGCACGACTCCCGTCACGCTATTGAGTCCGACCGCCAAAGGCTGCCCAGAGTGCAGCGCACAGCGCTCCATGCAAGTTTTGCTAGATGCGGTCCAGTTACAGGGAGTGTCTTGCCTTTCTACGCAGTGGAAGGGCGAGAAAAGCCTGTACGATTTTTATTGTGGATGCGGTCATCGTTGGCAACGCAATGCCAGGAATGCTTTGCGTCATCCAGGCTGTCCTGCCTGCGTTAAACGGGCTCGATACCAGAAGACTCGCTTAACCGATGGCCTTGAAAGGCTTCAAAAGGCAGCGGAGAAAAAGGGAGGTCGGTGCCTGAATGAAACCTATTTGGGAACGGGCCGACGTCATCAGTTTATTTGCGCTCAAGAACATACGTGGTCTGCCATGGGCCACGAGATCTTACGAGACTCATGGTGCCAGCGTTGCGCAATCGGACAGTTTTCTAAACAACGATTGCACCCGGAAGGATTCGAACGTATTCGAGCTATTGCCGCTAGTCATGACGGGATTTGCTTGAGTGAGGGGGAATATCTAGGTGTACGCCAACGTGTGCTTTTTCGTTGCAAAGTGGGGCATGAGTGGGAAACGCTTGGCCGCCGGGTGATCAGAGGCACATGGTGCCCGATATGCAGCATTGATAAGCGCCGATTAACGCTGGCTGATGCACAGAGCGCGGCATCCGCGCACGGAGGACAGTGCCTTTCAATGGCCTATGAGAATAACGCTGTGTACATGGAGTGGTTGTGTCATCGCGGCCATCACTGGCGAGCGTCTTTGGCGGCGATACGAGCTGGTCATTGGTGTGCACAATGTGCCGTTATTGCGCGAATCAGTAACCGTAAATCTAAAGCTCTAATGCGCTATACATCCGTTTTTGGGGGATGAAGGCAGGTTTTTTGTTCGCGATTTTCGGCTGTCGAGTGGAAATGCATAAGGTCCTTAGGCAGCTATTACACGGGTTAGCGGCAAGAGTTTCTCGTACGCTCGCAGTTGAATACAGGAAAAATGATGGTTTTTTGCTACTACCGCGCTGACAGTATCGTCACTCTTCTATAGATTCCTGTCGTATTGCACCTCCAAGGCAGGAACCGCTCATGAAGATAGGCATCGATTTTGGCACCAGTTACTCCAGCGCCGCGGTTTTTCGCAATGGCCAGATCGAACACATCATGTTCGATGGGCAGCCGCAATTTAGGACGGCGGTATTCTTTCCCGATCGCGCCGCCGACCTCTCCAGGTTCGAACTTACATCGCTTCACGAGCAAGAAGTCAGCGATGGAATTCGCTCAGCCAAAGCGGCTTATGCCAGACGATTGTCGGATTACAACAAGGATATCGTCGCGATAGAAATGCGCGCTCGAGCCGCAGCTCGCTTAAAAAAACCGATGTCCGCGCAGGACAAGGAAGAGCGCCGAGCCATGATTGCTAAGCCATTCCTGAGCAGCGATCAGGACCTTCGTGAATCTGCCATTAATTCGATCAAGCGTCGTTGGCTTAGCGATGAGACTGCGAAGGCAAAAGAGGCTGACATTCGCCTTGATGCTGCAATTTTTGGCGAGGAAGCCATTAATGCTCTGTTCATTTACGAGTCCGGTCGATTGATCCAGTCCCCGAAGTCGATGCTGGGTTTTCGCCTAGAGAAGGTTCAGCGTGGCTATATAACCAGCATTGTCACAAGAATTCTTAAACACATTCGGGAACAAACCAGCTTGCAGCTCGGGGTGCAGGTCACGCAGGCGACCCTTGGTAGGCCGGTTAAATTTCGAAGCTCTCTAGGCTCAGACGGAGGGGTGCAGGCCATTTCTATGCTAACTGAGGCTGCGACTGCTGCGGGATTTAAGAAGGTCGATTTTCTGCATGAGCCGTCCGCCGCTGCCGTGGGTTATCACTCCAGTTCAACTATGGCTCACCAAGCATTGATAATAGATATAGGGGGGGGAACCACCGACATTGCATTGGCTGAAGTCGGCGCTGGGGGGCCGCAGCCTCATATTCTGAAAACGTGGGGTGAGCCCAAGGGCGGTACTGACGTTGATCTAGGTCTTTCGCTCCGCTCAGTAATGCCGCTATTCGGTAAAGGGGTATGCTCAGAGCTGTTGGCACCGGTATTCATGGACGCCGCATTGGTGAGTGATCTTAATCGTCAGAAGTCGTTTCGGAAACACAGCTTCCCACGTACACCGCTTCCTTACTCTGCGCGATTGGCAACGTTGCAGAACCCGGGCATCCCAGTTCGCTTGAACAGTGATGTTGAGAAACTGAAGATTGAACTGAGTCTAGCTGCATATAGCGAGCGCTCATTGGATTACATCGAAACGGGACTAGTGGCGCGGGCGAACGAAACCCACTTGGCATTGGGGGCAGAGAGTTTCATGCGCACATTTCAGCAACTTCTTGCGCAAGTCAGCACAGAAATCAAGAGCCTTGCTCCCGTGCTGTTCTTGACCGGCGGTATGTCTCGAGCGCCATATGTGGTTGAAGCGGTAAGGCAAGCGTTCCCACAATACGAAATGGTTCCCAGCGAAGCGTCACTGGGAGTTGTCGATGGGCTTTCGGTTTATGCATCGTTGACTCAGGATTGCTAGGATTTATCCGGTTTATAGAATGATCATATTTGGCCATTCGCGACGCATCAGCAGCCATAGCTTCTTGCTGAGCGACAGCAGGCAATGGTAGTCATCATTGCCTGAAGAGACGTGCCAGCAAGGTGTGTGGACCGAACGGTCACGTCCGAGTGACTTTCAATTTTAGACTGAGCTATATCACGCCGAAGGATTTCGACTGCAGCCCCCCATCCAAAAACTCAATTCAGTCTTTAGTGAAACCCACTACACAATTTTATTAACGCTGAAAAAGAAATTCAGTGACTTTGAAAAAAAGATGTTGAAAGGTATGCGTCCGGGCATCACGCCTTGCCTGATTAGACCGGCTGCCACCTATGCGGCAGCAACTGATCGATTTCACTCGCGCGCTGCGTCGGCAGGCGCGTGAGGACATCTTTTAGATACGCGTACGGA
>NZ_VOBM01000038.1:0-65204 GCF_008370005.1 Pseudomonas sp. ANT_J28 | reverse complement strand
CCAGAAGCCGAAGACGGCTTCTTCGAATAGGCCTGATACATAGATGCAACGGGGCGGCGGTTTTTCAAAAGCGGGTAGACAGTGGGGGCGAGTCCATACATAGCAGCTGGCGAAGCCTGCGTTCGGCCGCGCAGCAGTCGTAAAATCAAGCGCTGTGGTGTTTCAGTTAAAACGCGGACTCAGGATTTACGGCTGCTACGCAGCCGAACGCAGGCTTCGCCAGCTGCTACAAAGGTCCGGAGCCATTTGAACTAGGTATCCTGCATCACCCGCATTCGGCCACAGGGGCCTTATGTGGTAGGCTTTGCCGGTTTGCACGATGGGCGTTTATGACCCGGTGTTTCGGCACGGGCGTTCTGAACGTCCCATTTGTCCGCCTTCAGGAGTTCTCATGCGTCTGACCCATATTTTCGCCGCCGCAGCCATTGCGTTGGTCAGCACCTTTGCCGTCGCCGATGACGCGGCCGACAAAGCCATTCGTAAAAGCCTGGAAAACCTCCAGCTCGACGTGCCGGTAGAAAGCATCACCGCCAGCCCGCTGCCAGGGATGTACGAAGTCAAACTCAAGGGCAGCCGCGTGCTGTACGCCAGCGCCGACGGCCAGTACGTCGTTCAGGGCTATCTGTTCCAGCTCAAGGACGGCAAGCCGGTCAACCTGACCGAGAAGACCGAACGCCTGGGCGTTTCCAAACTGGTTAACGCAATTCCTGTCGCGGAAACCGTGGTTTACCCGGCGATCGGCGAAACCAAATCGCACATCACTGTGTTCACCGACACCACCTGCCCGTACTGCCACAAGCTGCACGCCGAAGTGCCTGAGCTGAACAAGCGCGGCATCGAAGTGCGTTACGTCGCGTTCCCGCGCCAGGGCCTGGGCTCACCGGGTGACGAACAGCTGCAAGCGGTCTGGTGCTCGAAAGACAAGAAAGCGGCCATGGACAAGATGGTCGACGGCAAGGAAATCAAGGCCGCCAAGTGCGATAACCCGGTTTCCAAGCAGTTCGCCCTCGGTCAGTCGATCGGCGTGAACGGTACACCGGCTATCGTTTTGGCCGACGGCCAGGTCATTCCGGGCTACCAGCCTGCGCCACAAGTCGCCAAACTGGCGCTGGACGCGAAATAAATTCGCATCGTCACGGTCAGCCATTGACGATCATGGTTCAGCGGCAGCGTTCGCCGAGCCATTAATAGAGAACCGCGAGTATGCGGTTGTTTTCACGGCCGGCCTTGAGTCGGCCGTTTTATGGGGAGTTCACAGTGAAACCGGTCAAAGTAGGCATCTGTGGGTTAGGGACCGTCGGTGGCGGTACCTTCAACGTACTTCAGCGTAACGCCGAGGAAATTGCTCGTCGTGCCGGGCGTGGAATCGAAGTGGCACAAATTGCCATGCGCACGCCAAAGCCTCAGTTCCAGACGACCGGTATTGCGATTACCAACGATGTCTTCGAAGTGGCCACGAACCCTGAGATCGACATCGTCATAGAGCTGGTGGGCGGCTACACCGTTGCCCGCGAGCTGGTACTCAAAGCGATCGAGAACGGAAAACATGTTGTGACCGCGAACAAGGCGTTGATCGCCGTTCACGGTAATGAAATTTTCGCCAAAGCCCGGGAGAAGGGCGTGATTGTGGCGTTCGAAGCCGCCGTGGCCGGTGGCATTCCGGTGATCAAGGCGATCCGTGAAGGCCTGTCGGCCAACCGCATCAACTGGGTCGCCGGCATCATCAACGGCACCGGCAACTTCATCCTCACCGAAATGCGTGAGAAGGGCCGGACTTTCGAGGACGTACTCGCCGAGGCGCAAGCCCTGGGTTACGCCGAGGCCGATCCGACCTTCGACGTTGAAGGCATCGATGCGGCCCACAAGCTGACGATCCTGGCGTCCATCGCGTTCGGTATTCCGCTGCAGTTCGACAAGGCCTACACCGAAGGCATCACCAAGCTGACCACCGCTGACGTGAACTACGCCGAAGCGCTGGGCTATCGCATCAAGCACCTCGGTGTGGCGCGCAGCACAGCGGCCGGTATCGAACTGCGCGTGCACCCGACGCTGATTCCGGCCGATCGCCTGATCGCCAACGTCAACGGCGTGATGAACGCGGTGATGGTCAACGGTGATGCCGCCGGTTCGACCCTGTACTACGGCGCTGGCGCTGGCATGGAGCCGACCGCTTCGTCGGTGATCGCCGACCTGGTGGACGTGGTTCGCGCCATGACTTCCGACCCGGAAAACCGCGTACCGCACCTGGCCTTTCAGCCGGATTCGCTGTCGGCCCACCCGATCCTGCCGATCGAGGCCTGCGAAAGCTCCTATTACCTGCGCATCCAGGCCAAGGACCATCCGGGCGTGTTGGCGCAGGTGGCGAGCATCCTGTCGGAGCGCGGCATCAACATCGAATCGATCATGCAGAAGGAAGTCGAAGAACACGACGGCCTGGTGCCGATGATCCTGCTGACTCACCGCGTGCTGGAACAGCACATGAACGACGCGATCGCCGCCCTGGAAGCCTTGGCGGGCGTAGTCGGTCCGGTCGTACGGATCCGCGTCGAGCACCTGAACTAAGCCGTTATCGTTCACCGGGCTCGCCTGCGAGCCCGGGTTTGCGAACACTGTCTATTGGAGCCAGTCATGCGTTATATCAGTACCCGCGGCCAGGCACCGGCCCTGAATTTCGAAGACGTCCTGCTGGCCGGTCTGGCCACGGACGGTGGTCTGTACGTCCCGGAAAACCTGCCACGTTTTACCCAGGAAGAAATCGCTTCCTGGGCCGGCCTGCCGTATCACGAGTTGGCCTTCCGGGTGATGCGCCCATTCGTCACCGGTAGCATCCCCGATGCCGATTTCAAAAAGATTCTTGAAGAAACGTATGGCGTGTTTTCCCACAACGCCGTGGCACCACTGCGTCAGCTGAACGGCAACGAATGGGTGCTGGAGCTGTTCCACGGCCCAACCCTCGCTTTCAAAGACTTCGCCTTGCAGCTGCTTGGTCGTCTGCTCGACTACGTGCTGGAAAAACGTGGTGAGCGTGTAGTGATCGTCGGCGCCACCTCAGGCGACACCGGTTCTGCCGCCATCGAAGGCTGCAAGCACTGCGAAAACGTCGACATCTTCATCCTGCACCCGCACAACCGCGTGTCCGAAGTGCAGCGTCGCCAGATGACCACCATCTTCGGCGAGAACATCCATAACATCGCCATCGAAGGCAACTTCGATGACTGCCAGGAAATGGTCAAGGCCAGCTTCGCCGACCAGAGCTTCCTCAAAGGCACGCGTCTGGTGGCCGTGAACTCGATCAACTGGGCGCGAATCATGGCCCAGATCGTTTACTACTTCCATGCAGCCCTGCAGTTGGGCGGCCCGGCACGTTCCGTATCGTTCTCGGTGCCGACCGGCAACTTTGGCGACATTTTTGCCGGTTACCTGGCGCGCAACATGGGCCTGCCGATCAACCAGTTGATCGTCGCCACCAACCGCAACGACATCCTGCACCGCTTTATGAGCGGCAATCAGTACGTCAAGGACACCCTGCACGCCACGCTGTCGCCGTCGATGGACATCATGGTGTCGTCGAACTTCGAACGCCTGCTGTTCGACCTGCACGGTCGCAACGGCGCAGCGATTGCCGGGCTGATGGACACCTTCAAGCAAGGTGGCGGTTTCAGCGTCGAACAGGAACGTTGGACCGAAGCCCGCAAGCTGTTCGATTCGCTGGCCGTGGATGACGCACAAACCTGCGAAACCATTGCCGAAGTTTTTGAGCAAACCGGCGAACTGCTGGATCCGCACACTGCTATCGGCGTGAAGGCGGCGCGCGAGTGCCGTCGCAACCTGGATATCCCGATGGTGATCCTCGGTACGGCGCATCCGGTCAAATTCCCGGACGCAGTGGAAAAAGCTGGCGTAGGAAAAGCGCTCGAACTACCTGCACATCTTTCTGATTTGTTTGAGCGAGATGAGCGCTGCACCGTGCTGCCAAATGACCTGAAAGCCGTGCAGGCCTTTGTCAGTCAGCATGGCAACCGCGGCAAGCCTCTGTAACCGATTAAAACTGTCACATTTTGAAGCCCGTCTCCTGACGGGCTTTCTCATTTCTGCATGCCACACTTGTCGGGTTTCGTAAATGAAGAGCCGCCTATGAAGGGCGGGCGAGACGATTACCAAGGAAGTGGCAATGCTGTTTTTCAGAGGGTTAAAACCAGCCGCGTGCTGGATGTTTTTTTTAGTCGGCACCCTGGGCTTTGCTCAGTGGGGGAGCGCGTCGCAATTGGCGGCGACCGATTCCAAAGGATCGATTGCTGGCCCAATGATCGAGCTGGATGCTCAGGAGTTGAAATGGATTGCCGAGCATTCGAAAGTCATCGTCGCATCGGTGCAATATCCGCTGTACCTGTTCAAGGATGAGCACGGCCAATGGAACGGCTTGAACAATGATCTGCTCAATCGCATCAGCGCGATGACGGGATTGCAGTTTGTTCACGAAGAATCGTTTTCCACCGATCAGTTGCTCGGGCGACTGGAAAGTGGCGCAGCGGACATGAGCACGACGCTGGCGATGAATGACGAACGCAAGACGTATCTGGATTTCAGTCATGCGTTCGGTGGCGCTAGCTGGGTGTTCGTCGGGCGGGCCGGGGCGCCAGAGGTGCAATCCCTGGAGCAACTGTCGGGAAGGGTTCTGGTGTTGCCGACCCGGCATGCGCTGGAGGCCGCGATCCACCGTGACTATCCGGACATCGAGCTGCGCTCGGTTAAAACCTACGCGGAGGCCCGGGCGCTGGTCGAGAGCGGTGAGGCCTATGCCACCATCGAAAACGAAACCGGAGCACAACTCTATCCGTCCGGCCAGCTCAAGGTCGGGTATACGGTCGAGGGCAAATGGGAGGCGGACCACTTGGCCGTACGCAAAGGTCAGCCTCAGCTGTCGAGCATCCTCAACAAGGCGCTTGAGGCGCTTGATCCTGCCGAATTGCGCGCCATTCGCCTGAAATGGCTCAATGGGATTGCCCCGGTCAAGGTTCCCGGCGTCTGGCACCGACTCACCGAGTGGGGCTGCTGGGGAATGTTTATCGTCAGTCTGTTCGGCCTGTTGTCCCTGCTCTGGAACCGACGACTCACGCTATTGATCCAGCAGCGCCTGGATGCCGAGAAAAGCCTGAGTGATCAGCTTGCCTTCCAGCATGCGTTGATGGACGCCATGCCCGATCCGATGTTTGTTCGTGATCTGGAAGGACGTTTGATCATGTGCAACAAGAGTTATGAGGAGGGCTTGTCGACCCGTTTCGACCAGGTTCAGGGACGAAAGCTGATTGAACTGGACGTCTTGCCCAAAGAGACTGCCGAACTGCTGCATGCAGAGTTCATGGCCCAGCTCGGTACGCGCAAGACCCGCTTCAGTGAGCGTCAATTGATGTTCAACAACGGCGTCAGACATGTCTATCAGTGGACGGTGCCTTTTTACAGTGCCGACGGACAATAGCGGGGCCTGCTGGGTGGATGGACCGATATCGGTAAGCGCAAGCAGCAGGCATGACACGGCTGTTTTTTATCTGTCATCTTGGCCGTGCATGCTCTATTGACCAGAGGCGCAGGTTCCCCAGCAGTCGGTATCCAGAACTTTCTTCTCGAGCCAGTGGTCATTTACTGTAGGCACGCCCCAGGCACTTTGTTTTCGGACTATTGAGTGGTGATCGAGATGGAAAGTATCAGTCTATTGCTCGGTGAAGCTCTGAGCCCGTATCAGGTAACGTTGACCCCGTCGGGGGCCCATGGCGAATGCCTGGTGACACTGAAAAATGCGACCGGCGCTATCGTGGTCGAGCGGGTGTTCAATCAGGCCCAGTTAACCAGCAAACGTCTGCTGACGGATGTCGTCGACGGTTTGCATCGCGACGTGCTGATCGCCGAAGGTCGGCTGGAGCCCTGCGTCATTGCGGCGTTGCGCAATGCTGCTCAGGACAAGATCCTGGCCAACCGAAATTGAATTGTTTTTTGTGGGAACCTTCCTGCGCTTAGGTCAGTCAGACCTTGTAACAGCAGGATCAAGCATTGTGCTCCGGTGCTTGTAGCTTGCTGCCACTGGTCTTTATGTAGGCCACGTTTAACCCCGAGTCGTCTCCCCACTTCTCGGGGTTTCTTTTTGCCTGCGATTTGTCATTGCTCGGCCTGCTGCAGGAAAAATGCCCGGCTGGCTTCCAGGTAATCGCTGCGACTTTCGGGGTCCAGCCAGGCGGCGTATGCCTCGCTCAAATGACCGTGGGGCAGGGTGCGCAACAGTTGGTTGATCTCGATGATCGTCTGCCGGCCCTGGGGGGTATCGGTACAGCCGATATAACCGGACAAGTATTTGCCCGTGCCGCGAATCGGGTAGAACTGCAATTCATCTTCCGCGATCCCTTGTTGCTGGGCCTGGTAGCGGATCTCCGAGCGGTACCCCAACAGCATCCGCAAGCGCCCCAGGCGTTGCATTTGCAACAGGCTGCCCAAGGCATCGTTACCGTAGTGGAGGGTCAGTGAGTTGGCTGGCGCCTGTTTGAGCAGCGCGTCGAGATATTCGCCGTAGTTGCGCTCGGCAATAATGCCCAGTTTCTCGCGGCCACTGGCCAGCAAGGCCACCAGGTCCACCTCGCCATCCTTGATGAAGGGCGTCAGCACGTCCCGATCATCGCGGCGCACCGCCAATCCATTGCTCATGGCCCGAAACACCGGAATGGAAAACGCGATCCAGCTATCGCGCTCCTTGCTCCAGTTCAGCGCCGCATCGCACGTGAGGGATGCCTCGTGGAGCATTTGCAAGCCGCGGGCGCGATTGACTCGCATCAGGGTGTGTTCGTATTGCGGCATGTGGGCGATCAGCAGGGGTAACAGTTGATCGATGACGCCCTGGCCCTTTTTCGATCCTTCGAAAATCATCAGCGGTGGAAGGTCGCGCAATAGCCAGACCAGGGTTTCCTTCGGTTGCGCCAACGTTGGCTGAGCCTGGCCGGCGAGCAACAGGAAAAACGCGCACGCGCACAATGCTCTTCCGCCGCGCGTCAGGCAGTGGTTGATGGGCCGCGCAAGCAGACGCCTCAGCTTAGATGGCCCCGTCTTCACGCAGCTTTGCGATCTGTTCCTTGTCGTAACCAAGATCGTTGAGTACCTGCGCATTGTGTTCGCCCAACTGCGGCCCGACCCATTCCGAAGTGCCGGGGGTCTCAGAGAGTTTCGGCACAATTCCCGGCATCTTGAAATCTTTGCCGTCCGGCAGCTTGGCCTTCAGGAACATTTCCCGGGCCAGGTACTGTGGATCACTGAACATGTCTTCAGCGCTGAAGATCCGGCTGGCCGGTACGTCGGCCTGATTCAACTGCTCGATGATGGTGTCCAGCGGCAGCGAGTTGACCCAGCGATCAATCACCCCATAAATTTCGTCGCGACGGCTATCGCGTCCGTCGTTGCTCGCCAACGCAGGGTCGTTGGCCAGGTCCTCGCGACCCATGATCAGCATGAAGCGTTTGAAGATCGCATCGCCATTGGCGCCGATCTGCACATGTTTGCCGTCGGCACTGGTGTGGATCGAGGAGGGCGTAATGCCCGGCATGATGTTGCCGGTGCGCTCGCGGATGAAGCCGAACACGTCGAACTCCGGGACCATGCTTTCCATCATGGCGAAAATCGCTTCATACAGCGCCACATCCACCACTTGGCCGAGTCCACCGTTAACCTCGCGATGACGCAACGCCATCAGCGCACCGATCACGCCCCAGAGCGCGGCAATCGAGTCACCGATGGAAATACCGGTGCGCACCGGTGGCCGGTCTTCGAACCCGGTGATGTAGCGCAGACCGCCCATGGATTCACCGACGGCGCCAAAGCCTGGTTGATCTTTCATCGGGCCGGTCTGACCGAAACCCGAGAGGCGCACCATCACCAGTTTCGGGTTCAGAGCGTGCAAGACTTCCCAGCCCAGACCGAGTTTTTCCAACACGCCCGGGCGAAAATTCTCGATCAGAATGTCCGCTTCGCTGAGCAGTTTTTTCAGAATCGCCAAGCCTTCGGGGTGTTTGAGGTTCAGGGTCAGGGACTTCTTGTTGCGCGCCTGGACGAACCACCACAGCGAGGTGCCTTCATACAGTTTTCGCCATTTGCGCAACGGATCGCCGCCATCGGGGGACTCGATTTTGATCACCTCGGCACCGAACTCGCCGCAAATGCGCGAGGCAAACGGCCCGGCGATCAGCGTACCCAATTCAATGACTTTCAGACCTGAGAGCGGTTTTCCGGTGAGCGGCATGCTGGATCCTGTAGGACAAAGGCTGAGCGAATACAGGGTTTTAACATAGCCGGACGTCAGACGACCAAGGTTGATCGCCTTCAATTCGTGGATTGCCTACCGCATCGGTTAGACTTGCCGCCTTTCCCCGTATCAAGAAGCCCGTTCATGGCCCAGCCGTCCACGACCTACAAGTTTGAACTGAACCTTACCGACCTTGACCGCAGCGTGTACGAGAGCGTGAAGCAGACCATCGCCCGTCACCCTTCGGAGACTGAAGAGCGTATGACCGTGCGACTGCTGGCCTACGCCTTTTGGTACAACGAGCAGCTGTCGTTCGGTCGCGGTCTGTCAGACGTGGACGAACCTGCCCTGTGGGAAAAGAGCCTGGACGACCGCGTTCTGCACTGGATCGAAGTCGGCCAGCCAGACGCCGATCGCCTGACCTGGTGCTCGCGTCGCACCGAACGCACCAGTCTGCTGGCCTATGGCAGCCTGCGTGTCTGGGAAACCAAAGTGATCCCGGCGATCAAGAACCTGAAAAACGTGCACATCGCTGCGGTCCCGCAAGACGTGCTGGAAACCCTGGCCAAAGACATGCCCCGGGTTATCAAGTGGGACGTGATGATCAGCGAAGGGACGATTTTCGTCACCGACGACCGTGGTCAGCATGAAGTCCAGTTGCAATGGCTGAGCGGCGAGCGCGGCTGATTATTCGCTGCTGGTCCGCGTTATCCGCTTTTATCCTACGTATTCAAGAGAAGCACCTGTCACCCCATGCGCATCGAACCTCGCCTGTTGCCCGACACCCTGCCATTCCTCGGTGATCTGCCGCCGCTGCTGACCCGTCTGTACGCGGCGCGGGGCGTGCTGTCCGAGGCTGAACTGGACAAGAGCCTGGCGCGGTTGATTCCGTATCAGCAACTCAAAGGCATCGATGCAGCGGTGGATTTGCTGGTGACGGCGCTCGAACAGCGTCAGCGGATTCTGATCGTCGGTGACTTCGACGCCGATGGCGCGACGGCCAGTACCGTGGGCATGTTGGGCTTGCGCCTGCTGGGCGCGGCGCACGTCGACTATTTGGTGCCGAACCGATTTGAGTATGGCTACGGCCTGACGCCGGAAATCGTTGAAGTGGCCCTGACCCGTACACCACAGTTGCTGATCACTGTGGACAACGGTATCTCCAGCGTTGAAGGCGTGGCGGCGGCGAAAAAGGCCGGGCTCCAGGTGCTGGTCACCGACCACCACTTGCCCGGTGACGAGTTGCCGCTGGCCGATGCCATCGTCAATCCGAACCAGCCGGGTTGCGAGTTTCCGAGCAAGGCGCTGGCCGGCGTCGGGGTGATTTTCTATGTGCTGATGGCCCTGCGTGCGCGTTTGCGCAGCCTCGGCTGGTACGAGAGCAAGCCGCAGCCGAACATCGGCGAGTTGCTGGACCTTGTGGCGCTGGGCAGCGTCGCCGACGTGGTACCGCTGGATGCCAACAACCGGATTCTGGTGCACCAAGGCCTGGAACGGATTCGCGCCGGGCGCGCACGGCCGGGGATCAAGGCGATCCTCGAAGTCGCCAAGCGTGACCACACGCGCATCACCTCTACTGACCTGGGTTTCATTGTTGGCCCACGTCTGAACGCGGCGGGGCGTCTGGATGACATGAGCCTGGGCATCGAATGCCTGCTCACCGAAGACGCTGGTCTGGCGCGTGAAATGGCCGCTCAACTCGACGGCATGAACCAGGACCGTAAATCCATTGAGCAGGGCATGCAGCGTGAAGCGCTGGCTCAACTGAAGGATTTGCCGGTCGAGTCGATGCCGTTCGGCTTGTGCCTGTTCGATCCCGAGTGGCACCAGGGTGTCATCGGAATCCTCGCGTCGCGTATGAAAGATCGCTATTTCCGTCCGACCATTGCCTTTGCCGATGCCGGCGATGGCTTGCTCAAGGGCTCGGGGCGTTCGGTTCAGGGGTTTCATATTCGCGACGCGTTGAGCGTGGTGGCGGCGCAGCATCCGAATCTGATCAGCAAATACGGCGGCCATGCGATGGCAGCCGGCCTGACGCTGCCGGAAGCGAATTTTCCGTTGTTTGCCGAAGCCTTTGACGCGGAAGTGCGTAGGCAATTGCGCGAAGAAGACCTGACGGGTCGATTGCTGTCGGACGGCACCCTGGCGGTCGAGGAATTCCACCTGGAACTGGCCCGCGCCCTGCGCCATGCCGGACCTTGGGGGCAGCACTTCCCGGAGCCGCTGTTCCACGGCGTGTTCCAGTTGGTCGAGCAGCGAGTGGTCGGCGAGCGGCACCTCAAAGTGGTGCTGAAGAGTGAATGTGGTTCGGTGAAGCTGGATGGCATTGCCTTCGGAATCGACCGCGACATCTGGCCGAATCCGACCATCAAATGGGTGGAATTGGCCTACAAACTCGACCTCAACGAGTTCCGTGGCAACGAGACGGTGCAGTTGATGATTGCCCATATCGAGCCGCGTTGATGCGAACTTCTGGCACCCAATCCATCTGAACCCTCCACCATCCCCCGATGTCGACTAGTCTCTAAGCACTGCTTGATTATCCTTGTGACGTCTTGTCGAATTTTTTGCCCGCGGGGGCGGGTGCTGCACCTTTTTCCTGTCACTCGTCGACTTTTCAAACAGAACCCTGGAGCCTGCCCACTGATTCGAGAGGTGCCCCATGAGTCTGCTGCTTGAACCCTATACCCTTCGCCAATTGACCCTGCTCAACCGCATTGCGGTGTCGCCGATGTGCCAGTACTCCAGCGTAGATGGACTGGCCAATGACTGGCACCTGGTCCACCTCGGCAGCCGCGCTGTCGGCGGGGCCGGCCTGGTGTTTACCGAAGCCACGGCGGTCACGGCCGACGGGCGCATCACCGCCGAGGACCTCGGCCTGTGGAACGATGAACAGATCGAACCGTTGCAGCGCATCACTCGCTTCATTGCGGCTCAAGGCGCCGTGGCCGGCATTCAGTTGGCCCACGCCGGGCGTAAGGCCAGCACCCATCGGCCGTGGATCGGCAAACATGGCAGCGTCAAACCCGAAGACGGTGGCTGGATCCCGGTGGGCCCTTCGCCGATTGCTTTCGACCCGCAGCACACCCACCCCAAGCAGCTCGAGGATGGCGAGATCGCTGAGGTCATTCAGGCTTTTGTTGCGTCGGCCCAGCGAGCACTGACCGCCGGTTTCAAAGTGGTGGAAATACACGCCGCCCACGGCTACCTGCTGCATCAGTTTCTTTCGCCCCTGAGCAATCAGCGGCGCGATCAATATGGTGGTTCATTCGAGAATCGCATCCGGCTGGTGTTGCAAGTCACCGAAGCGGTGCGTGCGGTGTGGCCTGAAGAGCTACCGCTGTTCGTGCGGGTGTCGGCCACCGATTGGGTGGAGGACGGCTGGAATCCGGATGAAACCGTGGAGCTGGCGCGACGCCTCCACGCGTTGGGGGTAGACCTGATTGACGTCTCGTCGGGCGGTACGGCGGCCAACGCCGAGATTCCTACAGGTCCCGGTTATCAAACCCGTTTCGCCGAACGTGTGCGCAAAGAGTCAGGTATTGCCACCGGCACGGTAGGAATGATCACCGAGCCGGCACAGGCCGAGCACATTCTGCGGACCTGCCAGGCTGACATCATCTTTCTCGCCCGTGAGCTGCTGCGTGATCCGTACTGGCCGCTGCATGCCGATGATGACCTGGGTGGACGCAAGGCCATCTGGCCGGCGCAGTATCAGCGGGCCACCCATCGTGAACAGCCGATTCATGAGTCGGATTTGCGCGACTGATTGATGCTGTAAAACCAAAAAGCCCCGGTCGAGTTGACCGGGGCTTTTGCATTTCTGCAGCTGTCAGGTGTATTTGCGCTTCTCAGGTGCAGGCGGGAAGTACTGGTACAACCAGGTCTCACTCAACGTCCGGTCATTGGTGCGAATGAACAACCGCAGCTCCACCGGCGCCACGCTGTCATTGGTCGGGTACCAGTCAAAGGTAATGCGGTAACCCTTGATGTCATCCAGCACCAGCACGTTGAAATCCTTCACTTGCCCATTCGAGCACGTAACCACCGGCTCGATCCCTGCGCCTTCAGGCAAGCGGTCCAGACCGCCACCCGTGAAGTCCACGGCAAACCGTCGAGCCCAAACTTCCGGGTAATGCTCGCCAGGTGCCCAGCCTTCGATGAAACCGCCCATGCCCGAACGAGTGGCGTTGACCCGCGCCAACGGCGTGCCGACCGGTGGCAGTGCGCTCCAGTACAGCTTGTATCCGTAGTTCAGTGAGTCGCCGGCCGCGACCGGTTTCTTCGGGGTCCAGAACGCGACGATGTTATCCAGGGTTTCGCCGGTTGTGGGAATTTCCATCAGATCAATAGAGCCTTCGCCCCACGCGGTCGTAGGTTCTACCCACAGGCTCGGACGCTTGCTGTACCAGTCGACGGTGTCTTGATAACTGTCGAACTCGTGATCGGTCTGCACCAGGCCGAAACCTTTTGGATCGGTGTCGGCGAAGGCATTGAATTGCAGGGTGGCCGGGTTGTTCAGCGGGCGGCAGATCCACTCACCGTTGCCGCGCCACATGGCCAGGCGATCAGAGTCGTGGATTTGCGGGTGAATCGTGTCGCACATGCGTCGTTCATGGGTGCCGCAGCTGAACATGCTGGTCATCGGCGCGATGCCCAGTTGTTCGATGGCGGTGCGCGCATTGATGTTTGCGTCGATGCCCATGACAACCTGGCTGGCCTGACAGTCGATGTCGAAACGGTAGGCACCGGTGGCGCTCGGCGAGTCCAGCAGGGCGTAGACCACGAAGCGGGTACTGTCCTTGTCGGGCGTTTCGAACCAGAACTTGGTGAAGTCCGGGAATTCTTCACGCTTCTTGGCATAGGTATCGATCGCCAGGCCGCGAGCCGACAGACCGTACTGGCCCGAGGCATCGACCGCACGGAAATAGCTAGCGCCAAGGAAAGACAACACGTCGTGCTGGTCCAGCTCCGGGGCCTTGAACAGCTTGAACCCGGAAAACCCCAGGTCGCCCGTGAGCTGTTTGGTGTCGACCGTGGTTTTTTCATAGTTGAACAGGGAAGGGCGAAAATGTACCTCTCGCGCCTGACGCGTCTTGGGATCGACGCTGTACATGCGCACCGGTTGCTTGAATCCCATGCCCACGTGGAAGAACTGCACATCCAGCTGACCGTTGAGGTCATTCCACAGCGAGTGGTTGCCGTCGTAGCGGATCGCGTTGAAGTTCTGCGGCGTCATGGTCGCCAGGGTCGGCGGCAGCACCTGCTTGGTGTCCTGATAGCGATTGCCGGCGAGCTGCTTGGCCTGGATCTTCAGCGCTTCGAAGTCGAACGCCTGAGCTTCGCCATCCGCCGCGCCGGTACCGGCCCAGGCCCACGAAGCCAGCAGGCCGGTGGCTGATAATCCGGTATAGGCAGCGATGGCCATGGATGCTTTGAGCAAATTCCTGCGGTGCATAAGTTCAACCTGTCGTGAACAATCCCGTGCCGTTCCTGGCACGTGCTGGATCAAAAATAAAGGTTCGGACATGCCTTCGGCCAAACGCAACGGACATTAAACAGATAACAAATAGCTTAAACCGTTCGGTTGTGTAGAAAAAATGATTGGTAGCACTTTGGCTTCGTGGCAATGAAACAAGAAATGTCGGTTAAGTTTTCCGACAGTACTTTCTGATTTATAGGGCATTTCTGCTTTTTTCGACTAATTACTCTAAAAACGCTTTTCAGCGCCCGGATAGTTTCTATTCTGTGGTCATGACCGGTTTCTGCCCTTCAGGCCGGCGACTAACAAGAAGGAGAGGGCGATGCGGTTTTTGAAGTTTTCTCGGGCTTATAGAAGGACATCGTCCATGACGAAAGTACAAGGCATCACCCAGTTGCTGGGAATCTTTCCTTGCCTGACCACTGTGCGCCGAAGGCGTAGGCTCAGTTCGGATGAGATGAAGTTGCTAGAGCGCTATCGGGAGCTGTCGGAAAGCGACCAGATTGCGATGCGGTACCTGGTGGATGCGATGAGGAGTGTTTCGAGGTTTTGACCGAGGATGGTTACCGTGAAAGCCATTTGGCTTTTACGGTGGCCAGGCGGGTCAGCTTGCCAGTATCGGCGTCGATGATGCCTTCGTGGATTGCTTGGCGACGAGCCGCGATATTTTTTTGCTCGATGGTTTGTTGCAGATACTTTTCTGAAAAGGCGCTATCACTTGGAATCACTTCAGTGACGCTTTGGCTGGTGATGCGCGGTTTGCTCATGGCTGCGGATTGCTCTTGCGGGAGATTGAACAGGCGTATTCAAACCAAAAGGGGCGGACTGTGAAGTCCGCCCCTTTTTCATTTTTTCACTCTACCTTCAACTGCAAGTGCCCACGATCGTGAACGGCCGTTGTGCCTGCATCAGATCAGGCATGTCCCGCCACTTGATCCACGCTTGATGCTGCCAATGCAACAGCGGCACCGAGATGCCTGCCCACTGCAATGAACTCAGGCTTGGAATGTTATCCACAGATGTCGCTTTCGACTCACGCAGCGAAGGTATGACTTCGTTGCTCAGCCATTGGCGCAGGTTTCGGTTTTCCGGGACAAAATGGTGAATCAATAGGGCGTACATCCCTGATTCGCTGACCATCAGCGATTCGACCGTTTTGCCGTTCTTGAGCAGCCAGACGTATCGACGCTGGTCCGGATCGAGTTTCAGGGTGAGGCGTTGGTCCATCGGGCGGCCCATCAAACGACCGAGATCCTGGACGCAGAACCAGGCTTGGTTGTCCTGCATGAAGGCATGAAGGCATGGAGGAAGCGGTTGTGGCGGGTGAAGATGGTAGGGGTGAAATGCGGATGCATTTCAGACGGATTTGGTGTGTGCGTAAGCATTTTTCGACTCCATGTTGAAAAAGGAGCCGCCACTAATCCTTCGACAGATTTAGGTGGCGGACCGTGCGGCGTTCGAAGTCGGGACATTCTCGATCAACATGTAAGCCAAGAGGCCCGCGCCACACGGCCCACCATAAAGCGAAGCTGAAAGGCAAAAATTGCCCCAGTTCTATGGGGGCGCGGATGCGCCATGTTGATGATTTGCCGGCTTCGACCCCGGGTCACTGATTTTGCAGCGACGGGTTGAAGCCTATCGTTCAGGCGCTCGCGGCGCCAAGTCTACCTTGGCGCCGCATGCTGTAGGAATCGGTGTCTATGCCGGAAGGTTCGATCTGTAGGAATTGCCTATTTTTGCATGAGGTGCAGTCAAGCAGCATCACAGCCGTGGTTTTTCCTATAGTTTTTCCTGCATTCAGGAACGAACTGCAGGTTTGCTACATGTTGATCGAATTTTCAGTTTCCAATTATCGCTCCTTCCGTGACAAACAAACCCTGTCCATGGCTGCGACGCCGTGCTTGAGCAAAAAGCGCAACGTGTTCACACCAATCGTAAATGGAGAAAAACTGCCTGATTTATTGAAGGTGGCGGCGATTTACGGACCGAACGCATCCGGTAAGTCTTCGCTTATCCGGGCGATGGGGATCATGGGGAGTTTGCTCGCTTCGATACCTTCATCAAATGATGAGCCGCTACCGGTCTCGCCATTTCGTTTTGACCCGCAACTTCAAAACGAACCCAGTTCTTTTGAGTACAACTTCATTCAACGCGGGATCCGATATCGGTTTGTTCTGCGCATGACTGCGCAGCGGATTATCGAGGAACAATTGGTTTCCTATCCCAAAGGTAAGGAAACGCTGTTGTATTCACGTCGTTTTGTTGATGAGGGGGAGCATTATGTTTTTGGCTCAAGCCTTGAGGGCGGTAAAGAGGTGCACAACGCTTGGCGGCGTCTGACGAGTCCCAAGATGTTGTTTATTTCGCAGGCGGTTGCGAACAGTAGCGAAGAGTTGACTCAGTTGCGGGCGCCGTTTAGCTGGTTTCAAACCGGTCTACTCGTTATTGAGCAGAACAACATGATGGGGTTGTCAGCAGCGTCCATCAGATTTCTTCGGATGGCATCGGATTACACACATTATTTACGAGACTTTCTAAAAGAAGTGGATATCCCGGTGTCAGCGATCCGGCTCAACACCGAAGACGCAGAGTCTGTTCAACGCACCAAAAAACTCACACTGAAAGAGTTCTTCGCAGCAGCCCAAAAAGACAAAGTGACCCTGACGCATACGAGTCTTTTAGGCCAGGCGGAGTTTGATTTTTCCGAGGAGTCAGGCGGTACGAAAAACCTGGTTGGATTCTGGCTGCCCTGGTTCATGATCAATCACGCCGATGGTAGCGGGATACTGTCTGTCGATGAGTTGGACAGCAGCCTTCATCCCTCAATAGTCGGGGACTTGATTGAGAAACACCTGGACAGTGGGTTGGAGAATCAACTGATCTTTACCACTCACGACACTCATCTAATGAACGCCAAAGCGCTTCGCCGCGATCAGTTCTGGATCACCGAAAGAGACGCTAACGGTGCAACCTGCCTTTTTTCTGTTTACGACTTTGAAGGACGGGAAGGGGAGGATGTCGAGAAACGCTACTTTGAAGGCCGTTATCGCGGGTTACCACTGATAAGGCGGGGTTGATCATGGCGCGTTCGATACGACTATTTGATCGAAAGGCACCGCGGTTCAAGCCTCAACCCAAAGTGTTGATCCTCTGTGAAGACAGCAAGTCAGGAAAACGATATCTGGAGGAGGCTGCATTTCATTTTCGCGCCAAAGCTCAAGTGGAAATTTCCCACTGTGGCGTCACACACCCAAGCGGCATTGTAGAAACAGCAATAGCCCGCCAGAAATGCTTCGACAAGGTGTTTTGTGCATTGGATCGCGATACACATCTGTGTTTTGAACGAGCAATAAATCTGGCGAGGCCTCATCCGAAAATCAAAGTCATCGCTTCCTACCCCTGTTTTGAGTTTTGGCTGCTTCTGCACTTCGGTTTCAATCGAAAGCCATTTCGAGCGGTTGGAAAGCACTCTCCAGGCGACTTGGTGGCCAAGAGCCTCAGAGAGAAACTCAACATGGATAAGTACGAAAAAGGCGAAGACACCAACTATTTCGCACAACTTTTAGGTGAGCCCTTCCAAAGGGCGAGAGATTTAGCACCAAAGATTATCGAGGACGTTGCTATCAGCGGCGAACCTAATTCCAGCACCGAAATCCATCTGCTGATGGACGAATTCGAAATTCTCTCCAAACCCCTACCGATCTAACACCTCAAACCCAGCCCGCATCACTGCGGGCTGGGTAATTACCCTTATCGACCAACCTTCCAAGCGTCCCCCGCAGGCGCAGTCCCATGGTGGTCATACGGCTTGGCAAGCCACATATAAACCAGCCCCAACCCAATCACGATCGCAGTACTCAACACCATCGCGTAGTTGATGTACCACGCCGCATCCGGCGTGCGCGGCCAGGCCATGTTGATGATGGCGCCGACGCCATAGACCAGCGCGCCGATGTTCACTGCCCAACCCCAGGCGCCGAGGGTGAATTTGCCGCTCGGTTTCCAGCCCTTCATGCGCGCATACAACGCGGCGAGCACGATCATCTGGAACGCCAGGTAGATGCCGATGGCTGCGAAGCTGACGATGGTTGCCACGGCATCCTGCAGGAAGAAGCCCAGCACAATGATCAGCGCCGGCAGGACACCGGACACGAACAGTGCCGCAACCGGAACCTGAGTCGTAGGAGAGATCTTCTTCAGCAGTGAGCTGCCGATGATCATTTCATCCCGAGCATAGGAATACAGCAGACGACTCGCCGCCGCCTGCAAGCTGATGACGCAGGAGATGAAGGAAATCATGACCACGCCCATCACCACTTTCGAACCGACCGGGCCGAAGGCGTTGTTGAGGATGGTGGTCACCGGGTCCTTGTCGGTGCCGTTGATCACTGCTTGCATGTCTGGCACGGCGAGGATCAGCGCCAGGCAGGCGAACATCGCCGCGATGCCGCCGATGTAGATGGTCATGCGCATGGCCACCGGGATCTGCTTGCTCGGGTTCGGGGTTTCTTCGGCCACATCGCCGCAGGCCTCGAAGCCGTAGTACAGAAACATCCCTGCCAGCGAGGCGGTGAGGAACGCCGGAAGGTAGGAGCCATCAACGCTGATATCGAAGGTGTTGAACAACACACTGATCGATTGATGGCGCTCGAAGATCAGCAAATAAAGGCCGACGATCACCGCACCAACCAGTTCGCAGAGGAAGCCGAACATGGCGATCCGCGCCAGCACTTTGGTGCCGCTGAGGTTGACCAGGGTGGCGAACAAGGTCAGGAACAGTGCGATGACGATGTTGGTGTTGTTGCTCGGTTCAAAGCCCATCATGGCGGCCAGGTACGGACCGGCGCCCACCGCAACGGCGGCGATGGTGACGCACAGGGCGATGGAGTAGATCCAGCCGACCATCCACGCCCAGCGCTTGCCCACCAAGCGGCGAGCCCACGGGTACACGCCGCCGGAAATCGGGAACTGCGAGACCACTTCACCGAAGATCAGGCACACCAGCAACTGGCCGCATCCGACCAGCAAATAAGCCCAGAACATCGGTGGCCCACCGGCGGCGAGGCACAAGCCGAACAGGGTATAAACCCCTACGACCGGAGAGAGATAAGTGAAGCCCAGGGCGAAGTTTTCCCACAGGCTCATGGTGCGATTGAAGTTCGAGGTGTAACCCAGCTTGCGCAGTTGCTCGGCGTCGCTGTCGGCAACGGCTGCAGAGAGATCGGGTGATGCACTCATGGTGTGTTAGCTCCGGAAAATCGGCAGATTTCGGATGTCCGAAACCGTGACAGGGCCATGACGGCGCTGCCCGGATCGGTGGTTATTGTTTTGTGTTGCGGTGAGGCCATCGCGAGCAGGGGAATGTGCCTGCTCGCGAAGCTTTTTTAATGCTTGAACATCACATGCCGAACGACGGTGTAGTCCTCCAGCCCGTACATCGACATGTCCTTGCCATAACCGGATAGTTTCTGACCGCCGTGCGGCATTTCGCTGACCAGCATGAAGTGCGTATTCACCCACGTGCAGCCGTACTGCAAACGCGCCGACAGGCGATGCGCGCGACCGACGTCGGAGGTCCATACCGACGATGCCAGGCCGTAGTTCGAATCGTTGGCCCAACCGAGTACCTGCGCTTCATCGGTGAATTTGGTCACCGACACCACCGGCCCGAACACTTCACGGCGGACGATTTCATCGTCCTGTTGCGCGTCGGCCAACACAGTCGGTTCGAAGAAGAAGCCATTGCCTTCGACAGCCTTGCCGCCGGTGATCAAGCGGATATGCGGCTGCGCCACCGCGCGCTCGACAAACCCGGCCACGCGGTCGCGATGTTGGGCGGTGATCAATGGGCCCAGCTCGGTCGACGGATCATCCTGCAGACCGTACTTGATGCTGCTGACCGCCTCGCCGAGTTTCTCGACGAACTTGTCATAGATGCCTTCCTGCGCGTAGATGCGGCAGGCGGCGGTGCAGTCCTGGCCTGCGTTGTAGAAACCGAAGGTGCGGATGCCTTCCACGGCGTCGTCGATGTCGGCGTCGTCGAAGATGATCACCGGGGCTTTGCCGCCCAATTCCATGTGCATGCGTTTGACGCTGTCGGCGGTGCTGGAAATGATGTTCGAACCGGTTGCGATCGAACCGGTCAACGAGACCATGCGCACTTTCGGGTGCGTGACCAGTGGGCTGCCGACTGTAGGACCACGACCGAACACCAGGTTAAGCACGCCGGCCGGGAAAATATCCGACGCCAGTTGCGCCAGACGCAGCGCAGTCAGCGGGGTTTGTTCCGACGGCTTGAGCACCACGGTATTACCCGCCGCGAGGGCCGGCGCGATTTTCCAGGCGACCATCATCAGCGGGTAGTTCCACGGTGCGATGGACGCGATCACGCCGACCGGGTCGCGACGGATCATCGAGGTGTGGCCGTGCAGGTATTCACCGCCCGCCGAACCGCTCATGCAACGGCTGGCGCCGGCGAAGAAACGGAACACGTCGGCAATTGCTGGGATCTCGTCGTTCAGCGCGGCGCTGTAAGGTTTGCCGCAGTTGTCCGACTCCAGTTTGGCCAGTTCTTCGCCGTGTGCTTCGATGGCGTCGGCGAGTTTGAGCAGCAGCAGCGAACGTTCTTTCGGCGTGGTTTGCGACCAGCCTTCAAAGGCGCTGTCGGCGGCACGCACGGCGGCATCGACCTGGGCTTCACTGGCTTCGTTGATTTCGACCAACACACGACCGAGGGCCGGGTTGAACACCGGTTGGGCGGGGCCTTCGCCGTCGATCAGTTGGCCGTTGATCAAGAGTTTGGTTTGCATGGCTTTGTCCTCTTCGGAACTGTTGTTTTTCCCCTGTAGGAACCGACTCTAAAGTGGGAGCGGGCTTGCTCGAGAAGAGGCCATCACATTCAACATTGATGGTGCCTGACACACCGCTTTCGCGAGCAAGCCCGCTCCCACTTTAGAGTCGGTTCCTACAGGGAGTAGTCGTTGTTCGTTATTTCCCGGCACTGCCCGCAACGCTTTCGCCGCCACGGGTCAGGTAATAGGCGCCGAGGATTGGCAACATGGTCACCATCATCACCAGCATCGCGACGACGTTGGTCACCGGCACGTCCCGTGGGCGGCTGAGCTGGTTCAACAGCCACAGCGGCAGGGTGCGTTCATGGCCGGCGGTGAAGGTGGTGACGATGATTTCGTCGAACGACAGGGCAAACGCCAACATGCCGCCGGCCAGCAACGCCGAGCCAAGGTTCGGCAGGACGATGTAGCGGAAGGTCTGCCAGCCGTCGGCGCCGAGGTCCATCGAGGCCTCGATCAAACTGTGCGAAGTGCGCCGCAACCGGGCGATGACGTTGTTGTAGACGATCACCACACAGAAGGTCGCGTGACCGACGATGATGGTGAACATCCCCGGCTCGATGCCCAGCGTCTTGAAGGTCGCCAGCAACGCGATACCGGTGATGATCCCCGGCAAGGCAATCGGCAGGATCAGCATCAGCGAGATGCCTTGCTTGCCGAAGAAATCCCGGCGGTACAACGCCGCCGATGCCAGCGTGCCGAGGACCAGCGCAATCAACGTTGCGACGGAGGCGATTTGCAGCGACAGCTTGATCGCTTCCAGTACGTCGGGACGGGAGAACGCCACGCCGATCCACTTCAGTGTGAAGCCCTTGGGCGGGAAACTGAACGCCGCGTCTTCGGTGTTGAAGGCGTACAGGAAGATGATCAGGATCGGGAAGTGCAAAAACACCAACCCGCCCCAGGCCGCGATGCGCAGGCCGAGCGATGCTTTCTCCCGGTGGGTTTCTGGCCTTTGTTTTTTTGCATCAGAGCGCATCGAAGGCCCCCAGTCGTTTCACGATAGTCAGGTAAATGGAGATCAACACAATCGGCACCAACGTGAAGGCGGCGGCCATCGGCATGTTGCCGATCGCGCCTTGCTGGGCGTACACCATGCTGCCGACGAAGTAACCCGGAGGGCCCACCAGTTGCGGCACGATGAAGTCGCCCAGGGTCAGCGAAAAGGTGAAGATCGAACCGGCCGCAATGCCTGGAATCGACAGCGGCAATGTCACTTGCATGAAGGTCTGGCGTGGCTTGGCGCCGAGGTCGGCCGAGGCTTGCAGCAAGGACGGCGGCAGACGCTCCAGCGAGGCCTGAATCGGCAGGATCATGAACGGTAGCCAGATGTAGACGAACACCATGAAGCGCCCCAGGTGCGAGGTCGACAAGGTGCTGCCGCCGACGCCCGGAATGCCCAGAATGAACTGCAAAACCGGCTCAAGCCCCAGGTGCTGAACGAACCACTGTGCCACGCCGCCCTTGGCCAGCAGCAACGTCCAGGCATACGCCTTGACGATGTAACTGGCCCACATCGGCATCATCACCGCGATGTAGAAAAACGCCTTGGTTTTGCCGGTGGTGTAGCGCGCCATGTAGTAGGCAATCGGGAACGCGACGATGGCGCTGGCGATCGAGACGACGACGGCCATGCTCAAGGTGCGCAGGATGATGTCGAAGTTCGACGGCTGGAACAGCGCAGCGAAGTTCGCCAGGGTCAGGTCGGGCGTGACCGCCATGGTGAAGTCATCGAAGGTGTAGAAACCTTGCCACAGCAGAATCAGCAGCGAACCGAGGTAGATCGCGCCAAACCAGAGCAGCGGCGGTACCAGCAGCATCGACAGGTACAGGTTCGGCCGGCGATACAGCAGGTTGGAAAACCTGCGCAACGGCGAGCCGCCGGCCGGGGTTTGAGGGAGAACCACGCTGTTCATCTCACACCCCGCCGACAATGTTGTCGTGCAGCGGGATCATCGCTTCCCGTGCCCAGCGCGCGCTGATGCGTTGTCCGGTCTGATGTTGCGCGCTGACGTCCAGCCACTGAACGTTGGCCTGGCTGATGTTCAGGGTCTGGCCGTTTTCCAGTTTCACTTCATAGCGGGTGGCGCTGCCCTGGTACTGAATGTCATGGAGCAAGCCGCTGACTTCGATTTCATGGCTGGCCAGCGGCCCTTCGGCGAAACGCACGTGTTCCGGGCGAATCGAAAACGGCTGTGGATTGCCGCTCAACTGCTTCGCCAGATCGCCACGAATCACGTTGGAGGTGCCGACGAATTCGGCGACAAAGGTTGTAGCCGGTTTCATGTACAGGTTGCGCGGGGTATCGACCTGCTCGATGCGCCCCTTGTTGAACACCGCCACACGATCCGACATCGACAGCGCTTCGGTCTGGTCGTGGGTGACGAAGATGAAGGTGATGCCGAGCTGGCGTTGCAGCTTCTTCAGTTCACCCTGCATTTGCTCGCGCAGCTTCAAATCAAGGGCGCCCAACGGTTCATCGAGCAGCAGCACTCGCGGACGATTGACCAGGGCGCGGGCCAGGGCCACACGCTGGCGCTGACCGCCGGACAGTTGCACCGGTTTGCGCTCGCCGTAACCACCAAGGGCGACCATGTCGAGGGCTTCTTCGGCGCGTTTCTGGCGTTCGGTTTTACCGACGCCTTTGACTTTCAAACCGTAGGCGACGTTGTCGAGTACGTTCATGTGCGGGAACAGCGCGTAATCCTGGAACACGGTGTTCACGTCACGCTGATACGGCGGCAGCCCGGCGGCCTCGAAGCCGTGAATACGGATAGAGCCTGCACTCGGTTGTTCGAAACCGGCGATCAGACGCAGACAGGTGGTTTTGCCCGAGCCGGAAGGGCCCAGCATGGAAAAGAACTCGCCGTCCTGGATATCGATGGAAACCCGGTCAACGGCCTTCACTTCGCCGAACTGACGGGAAACGTTGGTGAACTGGACTGCAAGCGTCATGGTGCGGTGCTCCAAAAAGGCGAGGGTCCTCACAGCGACCCCAGCCTGGACTTCTGAAAAACTGAAACTTAATGAACAGCGTCGTAGCAGCTGTCGAGGTACGAGGCTGCGTCGGGCTGCGCAGCGGCCCTGGGGGCGGTCCTGCGGACACGCAACGCTGCCTCGTGCCTCGGCAGCTGCTACAGGGGGCTTAGCGACCGCCCATGATCGCGATGTAATCCTGGGTCCAGCGGCTATACGGCACGAACTTGCCGCCTTCAGCCTGCGGAGTTTTCCAGAAGGCCAGGTTGTCGAATTGATCGTAACCGTTGGTTTTGCAGCCCTCGGCGCCTAACAATTCACTCTCCTTGCACCCGGCCGGAACCGCCGGCAACGAACCGAACCATGCCGCCAGGTCACCCTGGACTTTCGGTTGCAGCGACCAGTCCATCCACTTGTAAGCGCAGTTCGGGTGCTTGGCTTCGGCGTGCAGCATGGTGGTGTCGGCCCAACCCGTTGCACCTTCTTTTGGAATGACCGAGGCAACCGGCTGCTTGTCCGCCACCAAGCCGTTGACCATGTAACCCCAGGTGCTGGACGCCGCCACGCCTTCGTTTTTGACGTCACTCATCTGGACCGTCGCGTCATGCCAGTAGCGGTGGATCAAGGGCTGTTGCTTGCGAAGCAGGTCCAGCGCCGCTTTGTATTGCGCTTCGTTGAGCTGATACGGGTCTTTGATGCCCAGTTCCGGCTGTTTCGATTTGAGATAAAGCGCCGCATCGGCGATGTAGATCGGGCCGTCGTAGGCCTGGACCCGACCCTTGTTGGACTTGCCGTCCGGCAGGGTTTGTTCTTCGAACACCACACTCCAGCTGTCCGGCGCTGTTTTGAAGATGTTGGTGTTGTACATCAACACGTTCGGGCCCCATTGGTACGGGGTGCCGTAGGTTTGCTTATTGACGACATACCAAGCGCCATCGTTGAGACGAGGGTCAATGTTCTTCCAGTTCGGGATCAACGCCGTGTTGATCGGCTGCACACGCTTGCCGGCGATCAACCGCAGGGAGGCATCGCCGGATGCAGTCACCAGGTCGTAACCACCCTTGGACATCAGGCTGACCATCTCATCGGAAGTGGCGGCTGTCTTGACGTTGACCTTGCAGCCGGTTTCCTTTTCGAAGCCGGTGACCCAGTCGTAGGCCTTGTCGCTTTCGCCACGTTCGATGTAGCCAGGCCAGGCCACAATATCCAGCTGACCTTCGCCGGCGCCAACGGCTTTCAGCGGTTCGGCGGCCTGGATACTGGCACTGGCCAGCAGCGCGGTGGTGATTGCACTGAGCAGTGCGGTCTTGTGCACGAACATGGGGTTTCCCTCTTCTTTAATTATGGTCGGGGCAGTTTTGAGCGTGGTGAAGCATGCCGTTAGCGGCTTGTTATAAGCGTAGTCAGAGATGCTGGCCGTGGCGGGCCATGATGTGCCGCACCACGCTGTAGTCCTGAAGCGAATCGCTGGATAAGTCTTTGCCGTAGCCCGAACGCTTCAGGCCGCCGTGGGGCATTTCGCTGACCAGCATGAAATGGCTGTTGATCCAGGTGCAGCCGTACTGCAAGCGCGCCGCGACCTGCATCGCCTTGTCCAGGTTCTGGGTCCAGACCGAGGAGGCGAGGCCGTATTCCGAGTCGTTAGCCCAGTCCACGGCTTGTTCGAGCTGATCGAAACGGGTCACGGTGACCACCGGCCCGAACACTTCGCGCTGGACGATTTCATCGCCTTGCTTGCAACCGGCCAGCAACGTCGGCTGGTAATAGAAGCCGGCACCGGAATGCACCGCCGCGCCGGTCACGCGCTCGATGTGCGGCTGGCCGAGGGCGCGTTCGACAAAACTGGCCACGCGGTCGCGTTGGCGGGTGCTGATCAGCGGGCCGATCTCGTTGTCGGCGTCGCGCTTGCCGGCGAAGCGCAAACTGCTGACCGCCGCGCCGAGTTCGGCCACCAAGCGATCATGAATCCCGGCCTGTGCATAAATTCGGCACGCTGCGGTGCAATCCTGGCCGGCGTTGTAATAGCCGTAAGTACGCACGCCTTCGACCACGGCTTGAATGTCGGCATCGTTGCAGACGATCACCGGGGCCTTGCCGCCGAGTTCGAGGTGAGTGCGTTTCAGGGTTTTCGCCGCGGCTTGGAGGATTTTTTGCCCGGTGACGATATCGCCGGTCAGCGACACCATGCGCACTTTAGGATGACTGACCAAGTGGCTGCCGACGCCTTCACCGCCACCGCAAATGATGTTGATCACACCGCGCGGCAGGATCTCGGCCAGCGCCGGTGCCAGGGCCAGAATCGACAGTGGCGTGTGTTCGGATGGTTTGAACACCAGCGTGTTGCCGGCGGCCAGGGCTGGGGCGATTTTCCACGCGGCCATCATGATCGGGTAGTTCCACGGCGCAATCGAGGCGACCACGCCAATCGGATCGCGGCGGACCATGCTGGTGTAGCCCGGCAGGTATTCGCCGCTGAGCTGGCCAGTCTGGCAACGCACGGCACCAGCAAAGAAGCGGAACACATCGACCGTCGCGCTCAAGTCATCCTGACGCGCCAGGTGCAACGGCTTGCCGCAGTTCAGCGATTCGAGACGGGCGAGGAGGTCGGCTTGTTTTTCGATGGCGTTGGCGATGTCCAGCAACAGGTTCGAGCGTTGTTGCGGCGTGGTCCGCGACCAGCCGGCGAAGGCGCGGTGGGCGGCGAGGATCGCGGCTTCGACTTGTTCGGTGCTGGCTTCGGCGATGTGGGCCAGCACTTCCCCGGTGGCCGGGTTGAGGATCGGCTCGACAAACCCCTGGCCCGCGACCAATTCGCCGTCGATCAACAACGCGGTAAACAACGGGGTCTGCGCGCCAGCCATTTTTCGGGTTCTCTTTTCTTGTGTGGCCATGCTGCTCCCTGTGACTGGGGCCCGGCCGTCTTATAGATGCAGCAAGACTAGTGCTCAGACCCGAGGTCGACAAATTCTAAATACTGAAGGTGGCGTTCGATTAAATAGATGGCTTGCGCCCGCCGTGGGGTTGTTCACGGGCGACGGTCAGGAACGGGTCCACCAGCACTGGGCGCGCGGTGCCGCGACGCCAGGCCAGGCCGACGTCGAGGGTCTGGCTCAAGTCCGCTATTGGTCGCGCTTCGATGATGTCGCCCTCCAGTGACCATGGGCGATAGGTCATGTCTGGCTGGATCGACACGCCCAAACCCGCTGCCACCAGGCTTCGGACCGCTTCCGTCGACGCTGTTCTTAAGGTGATACGCGGTTGCAGCGAAGCCGCCGCCCACATGCGTTGCGCATTGCGATCCATTTCATCGACGTTCAGCTGAATCAACGGTTCGCGAGCCACGTCGGCGAGGTTGATGCTGTCGTGTTCCAGCAGTGGATGCTGGGCTGGTAGCCATAACCGATGGGGCGAGTGGGTCAGCACTTCGGTCTGCAAGGCGTGGCGGTCCTCGAGGTTGGAGAGGATCAGCACGCCAACATCGATCTCGCCGCTGACCAGCAGGTGCTCGATGTATGGGCGCTCGTCCTCCATCACCCGGATCTCGACGTTGGGGTAGGCGCGCTGGAAGCGGGTGAGTAGATCCGCAAGGTAGTAACCGGCCACCAGGCTGGTCACGCCGATGATCAACTGCCCGGCGACCTGATCGGTGCTCTGTTGCAGGCTGCGTTTGGCGTTGTCCACCGTCGCCAGAATCAGGTGCGCCTGACGTAGGAATTGGTGGCCCTGGTGGGTCAGCGTCATGCCCTTGGCGTGACGGTTGAACAGGCCGACGCCGATTTCCTGCTCCAGTTGCTGGATGGCCAGGGTCAAGGTGGACTGAGAAATGAACGCGGTTTGCGCGGCGGCGGAGATTGAGCCGGTCTCGGCCACGGCGATGAAGTGACGGATCTGACGCAAGGTCATCATGGAGAAAGTACCCGGTGGGCGGTTTTTATAGATTTGCTTGAGTGTATATCCATTTTTCTGAAGGGCCGTGGGCAGATGAACGGCGCTGCGCAACATCTAGAAGCACTCTCGCCCCCGGATGCTGGGCACTTTCGATCTAGGCTGATGGCCTTATTGATCCGGTTAACCCCTTTTTTGGAGGCGGCAAATGAACACGCGTGGATTGCTCGATCAGCTACTCAAGTCAGGTCAGGACATGTTGCAGAACAAGGCCGGCGGCTCACAAAACAAGGCCTCTGGCAGTGGCTTGGGTGGATTGCTCGGCGGCAGTGGTGGTTCGGGCGGCCTCGGCGGTTTGCTTTCGGGCGCAGGCGGCGGGGCGTTGGCGGCCGGTGCCATGGGTTTGCTGCTGGGCAGCAAGAAAGGGCGCAGTGTCGGCGGCAAGGTCCTGACTTATGGCGGCCTGGCTGCGTTGGGCGTGATTGCCTACAAGGCGTATGGCAACTGGCAGGCTCAGCAGGGCACCGCACCACTTTCTAATACAAGAAGCGAACCTCAAACCCTTGATCGTTTGCCAGCAGAGCAAGTCGAGCTGCACAGCCAGGCGATTCTCAAAGCGCTAGTGGCTGCCGCTAAAGCTGATGGCCATGTCGATGAGCGTGAGCGTGCGCTGATCGAAGGCGAGTTCACCAAGCTCGATAATGATCAGGAGTTGCAGCACTGGTTGCACGCCGAACTCAACAAGCCGCTGGACCCGGCCGACGTCGCCCGCGCCGCCAGCACGCCGGAAATGGCCGCCGAGATGTACATCGCCAGTGTGATGTTGGTGGATGAAGAGAGCTTCATGGAGAAATCCTACCTCGATGAGCTTGCACGCCAGCTCAAGCTTGAGCCGGGGTTGAAGGCTGAGCTGGAAAAGCAGGTGCGTCAGGCTTCCGTGTAAGTCAGCAGGCCGCCTTCAGTCGCGCTACATGCCCCCCCTCAGGGCCAATTCCGGCTGTTTTTGCCGGGAATGAGAAGTGGCGCGCAACCCTTTCCAGATGCAACCCCGCCCTCGGCTATACTCCGCAGCATTTAAAATGCCCCTCGAGGACTGACTGTGAAGAACTGGACGTTGCGCCAACGCATCTTGGCGAGCTTTGCGGTGATTATCGCCATCATGTTGCTGATGGTCGTCGTGTCGTATTCCCGTTTACTGTCGATTGAGTCCAGTGAGAACGTTGTGCGCTTGGACAGTGTTCCCGGGATTCACTACAGTTCCCTGATTCGCGGTGCCTGGGTCGATGATTACGTGCTGACCCAGCAACTGATCGGGCTGGGGGGCGGTCGAGACATGACCCAGGCTGACAAGGATCTGTACAAGGGTATTGAGGAAAGGCTGCAACGCTCGATGGCCAGCTACCGGGGTACCATTTTCGAGAAAGATGATCAGGCAAGATTCGAGGAGTTTGAAAAGCTGCACGATCAATATGACAAGCTGCTCGAAGAGGTACTCGATGTCTACCAGCATAAGGACTTCGAGCAGGCCCGTCGCATACTCGCCGAACAGTTGACCCCCGCATGGGCTGCCGGCCGAAAACAGCTGGATGAACTCATTGAATTCAACAGGGAATCGGCTGAGGCGGCCACTGACTCGATCATTTCATCGGTAGCAGCGGCGAAGCTGATCATGGGCATTTCGTTGCTGGTCGCAGTCCTTAGTGCCGGGTTGTGTGGTCTTTTGTTGATGCGCGCGATCATGGCACCGATGAACCGCATTGTGCAGATCCTCGAAATAATGCGTGCCGGCGATCTCAGCGGTCGTCTGAACCTGGCGCGCAAGGACGAATTCGGCGCCGTGGAAACCGGCTTCAACGACATGATGACCGAGCTGACGTCCCTGGTGTCCCAGGCCCAGCGTTCCTCGGTGCAGGTCACCACCTCGGTGACCGAGATCGCTGCCACCTCCAAGCAACAGCAAGCGACCGCCACCGAAACTGCCGCCACCACCACCGAAATCGGCGCAACGTCCCGTGAGATTGCGGCCACTTCGCGGGATCTGGTGCGCACGATGATCGAAGTCTCCACCGCCGCCGATCAGGCCTCGGTGCTCGCCGGTTCCGGGCAGCAAGGCCTCGCGCGGATGGAAGAGACCATGCACTCGGTGATGGGCGCGGCCAATCTGGTCAACGCCAAACTGGCGATCCTCAATGAGAAGGCCGGCAACATCAATCAGGTGGTGGTGACCATCGTCAAGGTCGCCGACCAGACCAATCTCCTGTCCCTCAACGCCGCCATCGAAGCCGAAAAGGCCGGTGAATACGGCCGCGGTTTTGCCGTGGTCGCCACCGAAGTGCGACGTCTGGCTGACCAGACCGCCGTCGCCACCTACGACATCGAGCAGATGGTGCGCGAGATTCAGTCTGCGGTGTCGGCCGGGGTCATGGGCATGGACAAGTTCTCTGAAGAAGTGCGCCGTGGTATGTCCGAGGTGCAGCAAATCGGCGAGCAGTTGTCGCAGATCATCCATCAGGTTCAGGCATTGGCGCCGCGGGTGTTGATGGTCAACGAAGGCATGCAGGCCCAGGCCACTGGCGCGGAGCAGATCAACCACGCGCTGGTGCAGTTGGGCGATGCCAGCAGCCAGACCGTCGAGTCCCTGCGCCAGGCCAGTTTCGCCATCGATGAGCTGAGCCAGGTGGCCGTAGGGCTGCGCAGCGGCGTTTCGCGATTCAAAGTCTGATGAGCGAATCCACGGCCCAACGCACCGCCGTGAAGCCGGCGCTGCAATCATTGTTTCTGGTGTTCCGCATCGGCAACGAGCGCTATGCCTTGCAGGCTATCGAGGTGGCGGAAGTGCTGCCGCGTCTGCCGTTGAAGCAGATTCCCCGCGCACCGGACTGGGTCGCCGGGGTGTTCGCCTATCGCGGCGCGGTGGTGCCGGTGATCGACCTCAGCGCGCTGACCTTTGGCCAACCGGCCCAGGCCCGCACCAGCACACGCTTGGTGCTGGTCAATTACCGTCCGGATGAAACCGCTGAGGCGCAATTGCTCGGGCTGATTCTGGAACAGGCCACCGATACCTTGCGCTGCAACCCGGCGGATTTTCAGCCCTATGGCCTGGACAATCGCCAGGCGCCGTACCTCGGGCCGGTGCGTGAAGATGTCCAGGGTTTGCTGCAATGGGTGCGGGTCGCCGACTTGCTCGACGATCAGGTTCGCGCGCTGTTGTTTCCGTCGACGCCGCTGGACCTGGCGCTGTTTGAGGAGCGGCCATGAGCAGCGATCAGCGGTTTTTCGATTTCCTCAAAGAGCGCATCGGTCTCGACGTGACCTCGGTGGGCCCGGCGATCATCGAGCGTGCGGTGCGCCAGCGCAGCACGGCGTCCAACGCGCTGACGGCCGATGAGTACTGGCACACCTTGCAGGGTTCGCAGGACGAGCAGCAGGCGCTGATCGAAGCGGTGATTGTCCCCGAGACCTGGTTTTTCCGTTACCCGGAATCCTTCGCCACGTTGGCGAAACTGGCCACCAAACGCCTGAGCGACATCAACAATATGCGCGCGCTGCGGATTCTCAGCCTGCCGTGTTCCACCGGTGAAGAACCGTATTCCATCGCCATGGCGTTGCTCGATGCCGGGGTACAGCCGCACCAGTTCAAGGTCGAAGGCATGGACGTCAGTCCGTTGTCGGTGGAAAAAGCCCGGCGCGCGCTGTACGGCAAGAATTCGTTCCGGGGTCAGGACATCGCCTTTCGCGACCGGCATTTCACCGCCGAAGGCGAGGGCTATCGCCTCAGCGGGCGAGTGATTGAACAAGTGCGTTTGCAGGTCGGCAATCTGCTGGATCCGACGTTGCTGGCCAACGAGCCGCCTTATGACTTTGTGTTTTGCCGCAACCTGCTGATCTATTTCGATCAGCCGACCCAGCAACAAGTGTTCGAAGTGCTCAAGCGTTTGACCCATGTGGATGGCGTGCTGTTTATCGGCCCGGCCGAGGGCAGTTTGCTCGGCCGTTTCGGCATGCGTTCGATCGGCATCGCGCAGTCCTTTGCGTTCAGTCGTCAAAGCGCTCCTGAGCCGGAGCATTTTGCGACGTTCGTGCCGACGCCTCTGCCCGTGCACCAACCGGTGGGCAGCGTGACACCGCCGCCCGTTCGCAACCGGCCCTTCGCAACGGTGGCGCCGCTCCCTGTCGTGACGAAAGTCGCCAACCCGGACACCGCCACGCTGCTGGCGAACATCGCCGCGCTGGCCAACGAAGGCAAAAGTGCCGAGGCCCGCGCCGCGTGCGATAGCTATTTGCACAGTCACGAGCCAGTGGCCCAGGTCTTTTACTGGCTGGGCTTGCTCAGCGATGTCGGCGGCAGAGTCCTGGAGGCTCAGGGTTTTTATCGCAAGGCGTTGTACCTCGACCCGCAACATCCCGACGCGTTGATGCACCTGGCGGCGTTGCTGCAATCCTTGGGCGACACGGCGGGAGCCAGACGATTGCAGGACCGCGCCGCCCGCAGTGAGCGCGCCGCTGACAGTGAGCGTAACCGATGAACGCCGCCGACACCTTTAGCCTCACCCATGAAGATGCCCAGGCCATCGACGACTGCTGGAACCGCATCGGTATCCACGGCGACAAGTCCTGCCCGCTACTGAGCGATCACATTCACTGCCGCAATTGCGCGGTGTATTCGGCCGCGGCGACGCGCTTGCTCGACCGCTACGCGTTACATCAGGAAGACCGCGGGCAAGTCTCCACGGCGGTCGAGAGCGAGGTGAAAACCCGTTCGCTGCTGATGTTCCGTCTGGGCGAAGAATGGCTGGCCCTGGCCACTCGCAGTCTGGTGGAAGTGGCGCCGCTGCAAGCGATTCATTCCCTGCCGCACCAACGCTCCCGGGCCTTGCTCGGCGTGGCGAATGTGCGCGGCGCGTTGGTGGCGTGCCTGTCGCTCGTGGAATTGCTGGGGCTCGACGGCGCCAGCAGCGTGGCGTCCGGCGCGCGGGTCATGCCGCGAATGCTGATCATCGCCGCCCACGGCGGACCGGTGGTGGTACCGGTGGATGAAGTGGACGGGATTCACGCCATCGACGAACGCGTCCTCGAGGCGGCGTCCCGCTCTGGTACTCAGGCCAGCGCCAAATACACCCGTGGCGTGTTGCAATTCAAAGGTCGCAGTCTGCGTTGGCTGGATGAAGAACAGCTGCTGTCCGCCGTGACCCGGAGCCTTACATGACCCCCGAGCAAATGCGCGACGCCTCTTTGCTGGAACTGTTCAGTCTGGAAGCCGAGGCCCAGACGCTGGTGCTGAGCGCAGGTCTTCTAGCGCTGGAGCGCGACCCGACCCAGGCCGATCACCTCGAATCGTGCATGCGCGCGGCGCACTCGCTCAAGGGCGCGGCGCGGATCGTCGGCGTCGATGCCGGGGTCAGCGTCGCGCATGTGATGGAAGATTGCCTGGTCAGTGCCCAGGAAGGGCACCTGTACCTGCGGCCCGAGCACATTGATGCGTTGTTGCAAGGCACCGATTTGCTGACGCGCATTGCGACGCCGGACAACAACCCTGAACCTGCGGAAATCGAGGCCTATGTGGTCTTGATGGCGCTGTTGCTTGATCCGATGGCGGCGCCCGCGCCGGTCACTGCGCCTGTCGCCCCAGTGATGGCGGAACTTCAGCTCGAACCACCGACGCCCAGGGTCGAGACGCCCATCCCGGTCGCCGAACTGCAACCCGCAGAGCCGCCGCGCAAGGCCAAACGCACCACCGAAAACGGCGAGCGGGTACTGCGAGTCACGGCCGAACGCCTGAACAGCCTGCTTGACCTGTCGAGCAAATCCCTGGTGGAAACCCTGCGGCTCAAGCCGCACCTGGCCACCATGCAACGCCTCAAGCGTATGCAGAACAACGGCCTGCGGGCACTGGAAAACCTCAACGTCCACCTCAAGGAACATGCCTTGAGCCTGGAGGCCCAGGAAGCCCTCGAAGACGCTCGTCGGCTACTGGCAGAGTCTCAGCAATTGCTGGTGGAAAAGAACGCCGAGCTGGATGAGTTCGCCTGGCAGGCCAGTCAACGGGCGCAAGTGTTGTATGACACCGCGCTGGCTTGCCGCATGCGGCCATTTGCCGATGTGTTGACCGGGCAAGAGCGCATGGTCCGCGACCTCGGTCGCAGCCTAGGTAAACAGGTGCGACTGGAGATCGAGGGCGAGAAAACCCAGGTCGATCGTGACGTGTTGGAAAAACTTGAAGCGCCCCTGACTCACCTGTTGCGCAATGCCGTGGATCACGGCATCGAATCCCCGGAGCAACGGCTATTGGCGGGCAAACCCGCTGAAGGCCTGATCCGTTTGCGGGCTTCCCATCAGGCCGGTTTGTTGGTGCTGGAACTGAGCGATGACGGCAATGGCGTCGATCTGGAAAAGGTCCGCCGCAGCATCATCGAACGCCAATTGTCCCCCGCCGAAACCGCCGCGCAGTTGAGTGAAGATGAGCTGCTGACCTTCCTGTTTCTACCGGGTTTCAGCCTGCGCGACACGGTCACCGAAGTCTCCGGGCGCGGCGTCGGTCTGGATGTGGTCCAGCACATGGTCCGCCAGGTGCGCGGCGCGGTCGTGCTGGAGCAGGCGGCGGGCGAGGGCAGTCGCTTCCATCTCGAAGTGCCGCTGACCCTGTCGGTGGTGCGCAGCCTGGTGGTGGAAGTCGGTGACGAGGCCTATGCCTTTCCGCTGGCCCACATCGAACGGATGTGCGATCTGGAGCCGGCGGATATTGTCCAGGTCGAAGGCCGTCAGCATTTCTGGCACGAAGGCCGGCATGTCGGGCTGGTCGCGGCCAGTCAGCTGTTGCAGCGTCCGGCGAGCCAGAACAGTCAGCAAACCCTCAAAGTGGTGGTGATTCGCGAGCGCGAGGCGATTTACGGCGTGGCGGTCGAGCGCTTTATCGGCGAGCGGACGTTGGTCGTTTTGCCGCTGGACGAGCGTCTGGGCAAGGTGCAGGACATTTCCGCCGGGGCCCTGCTCGACGACGGTTCGGTGGTGTTGATCGTCGACGTCGAAGACATGCTGCGTTCGGTGGATAAACTGCTCAATACCGGGCGTCTTGAGCGCATTGCCCGTCAGGGCAGCCAGGTGGTTGAAGCGGCTCGAAAAAGGATTCTGGTGGTCGACGATTCGCTGACCGTGCGTGAGCTGCAACGCAAGTTGTTACTCAATCGCGGCTACGACGTGGCGGTGGCGGTGGACGGTATGGATGGCTGGAACGCCTTGCGTTCGGAGAATTTCGATCTGCTGATTACCGACATCGATATGCCACGCATGGATGGCATCGAACTGGTGTCTTTATTGCGTAGGGACAATCGCCTGCAATCCCTTCCGGTTATGGTGGTGTCTTACAAGGATCGTGAAGAGGACCGTCGCCGTGGACTGGACGCTGGAGCCGACTATTACCTAGCCAAAGCCAGTTTTCATGACGACGCCCTGCTTGACGCGGTGGTTGAGCTCATTGGAGGAGCGCGTGCATGAAAATCGCAATCGTCAACGATATGCCCATGGCGGTAGAGGCTCTGCGCCGCGCCCTGGCCTTCGATCCGGCACACGAGGTGGTCTGGGTCGCCAGTAATGGGGCCGAGGCGGTGCAGCGTTGCGCGGAAAATACGCCGGATCTGATCCTGATGGACCTGATCATGCCCGTGATGGATGGCGTGGAGGCGACCCGGCGGATCATGGCTGATACGCCGTGTGCGATTGTCATCGTTACAGTCGACCGCGAGCAGAACGTGCATCGGGTGTTTGAGGCGATGGGCCACGGAGCGCTGGATGTGGTCGATACGCCGGCCATCGGTGCCGGCAATGCCCAAGAGGCCGCGGCCCCGTTACTGCGCAAGATCATCAACATCGGTTGGCTGATCGGTGACCGGGGCAATCGGGAGCGAGCCGCCCCGAGCCCGCTGCGCAGTTCGGCTTCGCGCCAGCGCCTGATCGCCATTGGCTCATCGGCAGGTGGGCCGGCCGCGCTGGAAGTATTGCTCAAGGGGTTGCCGCGAGATTTTTCGGCCGCCATCGTGCTGGTGCAGCATGTTGACCAGGTGTTCGCCGCCGGCATGGCCGAATGGCTCAGCAGCGCCAGCGGCCTGAATGTGCGCCTGGCCCAGGAAGGCGAGCCTCCGCAGGCCGGCACGGTGTTGCTGGCGGGTACCAATCATCATATTCGCTTGTTGAAAAACGGTACGCTGGCCTACACCGCCGAACCGGTCAACGAGATCTACCGGCCCTCGATCGATGTGTTCTTCGAGAGCGTGGCCAATTACTGGAACGGCGATGCCGTGGGTGTTTTGCTCACCGGCATGGGACGCGATGGCGCACAGGGGCTTAAACTCATGCGCCAACAGGGCTACCTGACCATCGCTCAGGATCAGAACAGCAGCGCGGTGTACGGAATGCCGAAGGCGGCAGCGGCCATCGACGCAGCGGTGGAGATTCGCCCACTGGAAAAGATAGCGCCACGATTGCTGGAGATTTTCCCAAAATGAAGGCTTTTCACAGCAATCTGGCCCAAGTAGTACTCAGGTGACTGCCCATGAATGATTTACAGCTCGACGACTTTAAAACCGACGAAAACGCCGCCATGGTGTTGTTGGTGGACGATCAGGCAATGATCGGCGAAGCGGTGCGCCGCGGGTTGTCGAACGAAAGCAACATCGACTTCCACTTCTGCGCCGACCCGCACCAGGCCATCGCCCAGGCGATCCGCATCAAACCGACGGTGATCCTCCAGGATCTGGTGATGCCCGGTCTTGATGGCTTGAGTCTGGTGCGCGAGTACCGCAACCATCCGGCGACCAAGGACATCCCGATCATTGTCCTGTCGACCAAGGAAGACCCGCTGATCAAGAGCGCGGCGTTTGCGGCCGGGGCCAATGATTACCTGGTCAAGTTGCCGGACAACATCGAACTTGTGGCACGCATCCGCTATCACTCGCGCTCCTACATGACGTTGCTACAGCGTGACGCAGCGTATCGCGCGTTGCGGGTCAGCCAGCAGCAGTTGCTCGACACCAACCTGGTGCTGCAACGCTTGATGAACTCAGACGGCCTGACCGGGCTGTCGAACCGCCGGCATTTCGACGAATACCTGGAGCTTGAGTGGCGCCGTTCGCTGCGTGACCAGAGTCAACTGTCGCTGCTGATGATCGATGTCGACTACTTCAAGTCCTACAACGACAGCTTCGGCCACCTTGAAGGCGATGAAGCCCTGCGCAAAGTGTCCACGGCGATTCGTGATGCCAGCGCGCGACCTTCGGACCTGCCGGCCCGTTATGGCGGCGAAGAATTCGCCCTGGTGTTGCCCAATACTTCGCCGGGCGGCGCGCGACTGGTGGCGGAAAAACTTCGCCAGACCGTGGCTTCGCTAAAGATTCCACATGTTTTCCCGGCAGAAGGTTCGAGCCTGACCATCAGCATCGGCCTGTCGACCATGACCCCGCAACCGGGCGGCGATTGCCGTCAATTGATCTCGGCGGCGGACAAGGGGCTGTATCTGGCTAAGAACAATGGGCGTAATCAGGTGGGGATTGAGTAACCCACTGACGCACGATACCCGTAGCAGCTGCCGAGCCCGCGAGGCTGCGTTCGAGGACGAAGTCCTCGCAAACCCTGTACACGCGGTTTGCCTGAATGACCGCGTTGTCCGGCTTTACGACTGCTTCGCAGCCGAACGCAGCCTCGCGGGCTCGGCAGCTGCTACAAGTGCTCAGCACCGCGAAAACCATTCGCCCCTAAAGCCGCCAGGCGGGCTGCCGTGACAGCCTGATTACGTTATACTCGCCGGCTTTCAAAAGTTCGCCAACGAGTGCTGCCCGCCATGGAAATCAACCCGATCCTTAACAGTATCAAGGACCTGTCCGAGCGCTCCGAAACTATTCGGGGGTATCTTTGACTACGATCAAAAGCATGAGCGTCTGACTGAAGTCAATCGCGAGCTTGAAGATCCGAATGTCTGGAACAACCCGACGTACGCTCAGGAGCTGGGCCGCGAGCGGTCGCTGCTGGCTCAGATCGTCGAAACCCTCGACGAAATGCACACAGGCCTGGCCGACGCCAAAGACCTGCTGCTGATGTCCGCCGAAGAAGAAGACCAGGCTGCCGTCGATGACGTCGCTGCCGAAGTCGAGCGTCTGCGCGAGTCCCTGGAAAAACTCGAATTCCGTCGCATGTTCAGCGGTGAGATGGACGCCAACAACGCTTACCTGGACATCCAGGCCGGCTCCGGCGGTACCGAGGCCCAGGACTGGGCCAACATCCTGCTGCGCATGTACCTGCGCTGGGCCGACAAACGCGGTTTCGACGCGACCATCATGGAGCTGTCGGCCGGTGAAGTCGCCGGGATCAAGGGCGCCACAATCCACATCAAGGGCGAATACGCCTTTGGCTGGTTGCGTACCGAAATCGGCGTGCACCGTCTGGTGCGCAAGAGCCCGTACGACTCCGGTAACCGCCGCCACACCTCGTTCTCGGCCGTGTTCGTGTCGCCGGAAATCGATGACAACATCGAAATCGACATCAACCCGTCGGACCTGCGCATCGATACCTACCGCTCCTCCGGTGCCGGTGGTCAGCACGTAAACACCACCGACTCGGCCGTCCGTATTACGCACGTACCGACCAACACCGTGGTCAGCTGCCAGAACGAACGCTCCCAGCACGCCAACAAAGACACCGCGATGAAAATGTTGCGGGCGCGCTTGTATGAGCAGGAAGTACAGAAACGCAATGCCGCCTCCCAGGCCCTGGAAGACACCAAGTCGGACATCGGCTGGGGTCACCAGATCCGCTCTTACGTGCTCGATGCGTCGCGAATCAAGGATTTGCGCACTAACATCGAACGCAGTGACTGCGACAAGGTGCTCGACGGCGATATCGACGAATACCTGGTGGCCAGCCTGAAGCAAGGCCTGTAAACCGCCAGTCAAGACCTTAAGTCCCCTGCCATCGGTGGGGGCAACGAACCTGTGATGGAATTTTTAAAGACATGAGCGACCTAGAACTCGACCCGCAAGCCCTGCAACAGGAAGAAAACTCCCTGATCGCCCTGCGCAAGGAAAAGCTGGCTGCCGAGCGCGCCAAGGGCAATGCCTTCCCGAACGACTTCCGCCGCGACAACTACTGCGAAGACTTGCAGAAACAGTACGCGGACAAGACCAAGGAAGAGCTGGCAGAGGCTGCGATTCCGGTCAAGGTTGCCGGTCGCATCATGCTCAACCGTGGCTCGTTCATGGTGATCCAGGACATGACCGGTCGCATTCAGGTCTACGTCAACCGTAAAACCCTGTCCGAAGAAACCCTGGCCTCGGTGAAAACCTGGGACATGGGCGACATCATCGCAGCCGTTGGCACCCTGGCGCGTTCCGGCAAGGGCGACCTGTACGTCGAAATGACGGAAGTGCGCCTGCTGACCAAGTCCCTGCGTCCGCTGCCGGACAAACACCACGGCCTGACCGACACCGAACAGCGCTATCGCCAGCGTTACGTTGACCTGATCGTCAACGAAGACGTGCGCCAGACCTTCCGCGTACGTTCGCAAGTGATTGCGCACATCCGCAGTTTCCTGATGCAGCGTGACTTCCTGGAAGTGGAAACGCCGATGCTGCAAACCATCCCGGGTGGTGCGGCAGCCAAGCCGTTCGAGACTCACCACAACGCGCTGGACATGGAAATGTTCCTGCGTATCGCGCCTGAGCTGTACCTCAAGCGCCTCGTTGTCGGCGGCTTCGAAAAAGTCTTCGAGATCAACCGCAACTTCCGTAACGAAGGCGTTTCGACTCGTCACAACCCTGAATTCACCATGTTGGAGTTCTACCAGGCTTACGCCGACTACGAAGACAACATGGACCTGACCGAAGAGCTGTTCCGCGAACTGGCACAGCTGGTTCTGGGCAGCACCGACGTGCCTTACGGCGACAAAGTGTTCCACTTCGGCGAACCGTTCGTGCGTCTGTCGGTGTTCGACTCGATCCTCAAGTACAACCCTGAGCTGACCGCTGACGACCTGACCGACATCGACAAGGCCCGCGCCATCGCCAAGAAGGCCGGCGCCAAGGTGCTGGGCTTCGAAGGTCTGGGCAAACTGCAGGTGATGATTTTCGAAGAGCTGGTCGAGCATAAGCTGGAGCAGCCGCACTTCATCACTCAGTACCCGTTCGAAGTGTCGCCGCTGGCCCGTCGTAACGACGAGAACCCGAATGTCACCGACCGTTTTGAGCTGTTCATCGGTGGCCGCGAAATCGCCAACGCCTACTCCGAGTTGAACGACGCGGAAGACCAGGCCGAGCGCTTCATGGCTCAGGTGGCCGACAAGGACGCCGGCGACGATGAAGCCATGCATTACGACGCCGACTTCGTTCGCGCGCTGGAGTACGGCATGCCGCCAACGGCCGGTGAAGGTATCGGCATCGACCGTCTGGTGATGCTGCTGACCAACTCCCCGTCGATCCGCGACGTGATCCTGTTCCCGCACATGCGGCCACAAGCGTAAGTGTTTCAATAAAAAAGCCGCCTAAAACAGGCGGCTTTTTATTGCCTGTCTGGTACAAACGTATCAATTGGTTACTTTTGAAGTAAGAGAGGAATACCTGTCGTGAACCGTGCAATTGCTCAAGAGGGTGCAGCGGACGTCGCCACTGCGGTCGCTGAAAGTGTTCAGTACCAGGGTCGCAAGGCCAGCCGACAGGGCAGTGAGCAGCGTCGACAGGACATTCTCGATGCGGCGATGCGCATTGTCGTGCGCGATGGCGTGCGGGCCGTGCGTCACCGCGCGGTGGCCGCCGAGGCCGGTGTGCCGCTGTCGGCCACCACTTACTATTTCAAGGATATCGATGACCTGCTCACCGATACCTTTGCCCAATACGTGGAACGCAGCGCGGCGTTCATGGCCAAGTTGTGGGCCAGCAATGAGGGCCTGCTGCGCGAGATGGTCGCCTATGGCGATGGCAGCCCCGAGTCGCGTTCCCAGCTGGCCGACGATATCGCACGCCTGACCGCCGATTATGTGCAGCGCCAATTGCACAACCGTCGCGAACACTTGATGGCCGAGCAGGCGTTCCGTCAGGAGGCCCTGTTGAACCCACGCCTGGCGGAGTTGGTGCGCTCGCATCAGCAAATTCTTCTGCAAGGCACCTGCCATTTTTTCGAGGTGTTGGGTTCCCGCGAGCCACAACAGGATGCCAAAGTGTTGACGGCGATTATCGGACGGATGGAATATCAGGGCCTGCTCAACGATGCCGAGCCTGTCGCCGAAGCCGAAATGCTCGGCATCCTGACTCGCTACATGCATTTGGTATTGGCGTCGGTGTAACCCTGAAGGAACCCACACCCCTGTGGGAGCGGTGTTCACTTGAGGTCCGCGTGTGTTCAAAGGGAGTGTTGAATGAAAGCCTGGCGTGTCGTTGTGATCGCCTTGTCGTTCCTGCTGCTCAGCGGCTGTCTGGTGACCTTCAAGGAGCCGCTGCCCTCGAGCGAGCCCGCGCCTAAAGGGTTGCTCGGCAAATGGACCAGCACCAACGCCTGGGGCGAGCCGCTGAATCTGGAGCTGACGCGCCTGGGCGACAATCACTATCAGGCCGTCAGCTACTTCAAGGCTAAACCCAAGGAGCGTGAAGCCTATCCCTTCACGGTGACCCGCCATGGCAGTCGCTGGTACCTGTCGACGAAGGTGCCGGCGCAATTCGGCGGGCATTTCACTCTCTTGGGTTTTGAACTCACCGATAAGCATGAGCTGGTGGTCTATAACCTCGACCTCGAGCAGATCAACCAGGCCCTGAGGCAAAAAGTCCTCAGCGGCGAAGGCTTCCAGACCGACGACGGCGACGGCGTGTTGATCAACAACAATCTGGACCAGGTCTTCGCGTACCTTGACGACCCGGCCAATTCCGATGTGTTCGTCGAGGCCGTGCGCTATCAGCGCCTGGCCAAAGCCAAATAAACCCAGCACGTAAACGGTTTTTCTACAGGAGTTTCGGGTGGACGATTACCAGCAGTCGATACGCATTTTGTCCGATCGCATTGTGCTGGCGCAGACGCCGATTCGCGTCCTCGATGCAGTCAAGTGGGACGACAACATCCGCAAGGGTTTCCTCAAGGCCAAGGGCAAGGAAATGCCGGCGGTGGACCGCGATTACTACCTGAACCGGCCGCTGGCGTTCGACTCCAGCAAGGTGAAGCTGGAATTCCAGAACATCGAGCGCGACATCACCCGTCAGCTTGGTCAGTTCAACCCGGTTGGCCAGATCATGCGCCGCATGTGCAAGGAATACCGCATGGTGGTGCGCATGCTCGAAGCGCGCGGCACCGAGGATTTCGGGCTGATTTCACAGGAGCTTTACGGTGCCGCTTCCGACGCGTTCCACGCCGGCGATCCGACCCTTTCCGACCTGGGCCTGATGCTCTCGGATTACCTGAACAATATCGATGGCCGTGGCGACCTGAAGGACGAACCGAAAATCCTCACCGCCAAGGAAGCCGTCCACCTGCTGCAAACCCGCCTGAACAAGGTATTCGGCGAGGCCGAGGAAACCATTCGCGTATTCGAGTCCGACGGGATCGTCGCCGATGCGGCGGCTGGCGCCGACTACATCAAGATCCGCGCCGACGCGATGTTCAACGACCGAGACGTGCGCGCTCTGGAAGTCCATGAAGGGCTGGTGCATGTGGGCACCACGCTCAATGGTCTGAACCAGCCGATCTGCACCTTCCTCTCCAAAGGTCCGCCGTCGTCGACGGTGACTCAGGAAGGCCTGGCGATCCTGATGGAAATCATCACCTTTGCCTCGTACCCGAGCCGCCTGCGCAAACTGACCAACCGCACCCGTGCCATTCACATGGTGGAGGAGGGCGCGGACTTCCTGCAGATCTTTGAGTTCTTCCGCGAGCAAGGTTTTGAAATGGCGGAAAGCTACGGCAACGCCAGTCGGGTTTTCCGTGGTTCGGTGCCGACAGGTCTGCCATTTACCAAAGACTTGTCCTACCTCAAGGGCTTTATCATGGTTTACAACTACATTCAGTTGGCCGTGCGTAAAGGCAAGCTTGAGCAGATACCGCTGCTGTTTTGCGGCAAGACCACGCTGGAAGACATGCGGACCTTGCGCCAGTTGGTGGATGAAGGGCTGGTGGTGCCACCGAAGTATTTGCCGGATCAGTTCCGTGACCTGAACGCGCTGTCGGCGTGGATGTGCTTCTCCAACTTCCTCAACCACTTGAGCCTGGACCGGATCGAAGCGGATTACTCCAATATCCTCTAACGTGTACGCCGTCCAAATGTGGGAGCGGGCTTGCTCGCGAATACGGTGTGTCAGTCGACATTAATGTTGAATGTTCAACCGCATTCGCGAGCAAGCCCGCTCCCACATTTGGTCCGTATTCCAACCAAACTTCACGAGGTTTCATCGGATGAGAATCCTCGGCTTCTTCTGCCTTCTCCTGACCTTGAGCGGCTGCAGCTCGCTGCTGTTCTACCCTGAGCCCGGCCAGCTGTTTACCCCGGAAAAAGCCAAACTCGAATACCGCGACGTCACCCTCACCACCGCCGACGGCCTCAAGCTGCACGGCTGGTGGTTGCCGGCAAAAAAAGGTGTCGAGGTCAAAGGCACCGTACTGCATCTGCACGGTAACGGCGGCAATCTGCCCATGCACCTTGGGGGGAGCTGGTGGTTACCCAAAGAAGGGTATCAAGTGCTGCTGCTGGACTATCGCGGTTATGGATTGTCCGAGGGTGAACCGACGCTGCCGGAGATCTACCAGGACATCGACGCCGCGTTCAAATGGCTCGATCAGGCGCCGGAGGTCAAGGGCAAGCCGCTGATCCTGCTGGGTCAAAGCCTTGGCGGTTCGATGGCCGTGCACTACCTGGTTCAGCACCCCGAACGCCAGAAACAACTCAAGGCCTTCGTCCTCGACGGCGTGCCCGCCAGTTACCGCAGTATCGGTCAATTTGCTCTGAGTCAATCCTGGATGACCTGGCTGTTTCAGGTGCCACTGTCCTGGCTGGTGCCGGACGGCGACAGCGCGATCCATTCCATGGCGCAGCTCAATGGCGTGCCAAAACTGATCTACCACAGCATCGACGATCCGATCGTGCCCCTTTCCAACGGCATCGGTCTGTATCAAGCTGCGCCGCCGCCGCGGGTGCTGCAACTGACCCGTGGCGGTCATGTGCAGACGTTCGCCGACCCGGTCTGGCGCAAAGTCATGTTGCGTTTTCTCGACGACCCGCAGCATTTCAATGGTCTGCGCCGCCTGGGCGAAGTCCCGAATTACCCGGCGCCGAAAAATTCTGAAGATGAACCACCAGAGAGTCCGCAATGAGTGAAGAACGTAACGCCATCCCGCTGATCATCACCGGTATCTGCAGCATCCTCGGCACCGTTGGGGCCCTGTGGTTCTACGGCTTCCTGCACTTCGCCAAACCCGAAGATGCGCTGCTGCTCAGCGACTTCACCATGCTCAAGACGGTGCCGGGTGAAGACTACAAAGTCTCCCTGGAACCGGCCCCGCAAGTCGCGCAATGCATCGATGGCGTGTTGGTGATGTTCGACACCGAACAGAAAGGCCTGAGCGGCGTGTTGGTCAACAACAAGAAAAAAGCCGTGCGCTGCATGGGTGAGGAATCCCCGCAGAAGCTGCAACCGTAGCGCGCCCGAAAAGATCGCAGCCTCGTTTCACTCGACAGCTCCTACAAAAGCACGCGGTCTATGTAGGAGCTGTCGAGTGAAACGAGGCTGCGATCTTTTGATCTTAAAAACAAAAGCCCCGCCTGATCAGATCAGGCGGGGCTTTTGCGTTACAGCAGGTTCAACTCAGTTCGAGCTGACCGCAGAACGCGGGATCACCGGCTGGTTGTCGTTGGAAATGGTCACTTCCACCCGACGGTTCATTGCACGACCCGAGACGCTGCTGTTCTCGGCCACCGGGTATTCTTTGCCATAACCCTGCGACACGATACGCGCTGGATCAACGCCCATTTTCACCAGCGCCGTTCGCACGGAACCGGCACGACGCTCGGACAGCGACTGGTTGTGGTTCGCGGTGCCCGTGCTGTCGGTGTAGCCCTCGACGATCACTTTGCGATCAGGGTTTTCCGAGAGGAATTGCGCCAGTTTGTTGATATTCACCAGACCGCTGGACTTCAGATCAGCCCTGTCAGTGGCAAACAACACATCACCGAATGTCACCAAGGTGCCGCGATCGGTCTGCTTGGCGTTCAGGCTGTCCTGCAATTGTTTGATCTGCGCGTCGCGGGCATCCAGACGAGCCTGGGCACGCTGCGCGGAAGCATTTTTCAGATTGGCTTCGGCGTTGCGCAGGGCGATGGTCTGCTTCGCCACTTCAACACGTTGATTGGTCAGGTAAGCCAGTTGATCGACCTTGGCCTGGTCCTCTTTGTCCTGATAAGCCTTGTCAGCCTTGTCCAGGTAATCGCTGGCTTCTTTGGTTTCCAGCGCCGCGACTTTGCTGGCTTGCGGGTTGGTTTGCAGGCCGGTGTAGTTGGTGCGGGCCTGTTCCAGGTTCGCGTTCGGCGGCGTGGAGCAGGCGGCCAGTGCAACGCTTGCGGCCAGCAGGGCAGGGATCATCAATTGTTTACGCATGGTGGTTTCGTCCTTTTAGTCGAGTAAGAAGTGCGTCGTGTCGGCCGCTTATTGAACGGTGTGCTGGCTTTCCTGACGCAGTTCTTGAACACCTTTCTGAGAGTCCTTCACAGCCTGTTCAGCTTTGATAGCCTGGGCTTTGCGCTCAGCCACGCGAGCGTCCCACTCGGCCTGTTCGGCCAGGACTTTGGCTTCGTCATACTTTTTGTCGTGCATGGCGATTTCGGCTTGTTTGAGCTTGTCCTGCGCGGACTTCATTTCCACTGCCGCGAATTCGGTACCGCCAGCACTGACGGCGCTGTTGACCGCCGATTCCGTCACGGCGAATTGCTCGCTTGGCGGGTTACCGGCACAACCGGCCAGGACGAAGCTGCTGCCGATGGCCAGTGCAGCCAGTTTCAGGCTACGCAGAGGGGGGAACGCGGATTTGGCAGTTCGGGTCTTCATGGTCTTCAACTCCATTGGAAAAACTCCTGAAAAACTTAAAAATCCATCCTGGGCAAGGAGCCGCAACCTTCAATTTCCGGGGGTGTTTTGAAACGGCCGTCCCAGGCGTGGTTAATGGGTGTGACCCGAGGCGTTTTTCGAAAGTTCAGAGAATATGGCTCATTGCCCAAAAAACTTTGACCGGGCGGACAATGCTCTAAACCGGGTATTTTTACCGCAAGCAGCAGTATTCCCGGCCCTGTAGGGGGCCAGGAGTACGCATTTTGGGAGGGGGAAAGAAGTGCGGTAATCAGTGTTTCTGTTTGTCGTCGATGGCCGACAAATCGTGCAAATGACGACGGGACAAGGCGAGAAAACGCGGAGTCGGACCGACGTCTTCGTACAGCGGATCACCTTCTTCGTCGGTGGCCACGACGGTCGAGCCCTTCACATACGGAAAGCTCTTTTCGAGCTCTTCCAGGGCGGCGCCGATCAGCTCGCCGAGCAGTTCTTCGGGGTGTCGTTTGGGGTACATATCGATAATGGCCGCCAGCCGTGCGGCGGCCTCCACATCCAGATGAATCGAGTATCCGGTGTCGGTCAGGCGACCCTTGGCGTTTTCTTCCCAGTGATGGGCAAGCTCGCGGATTTTCATAGTGACCTCAATGCGCACCTGCTCGTGGCAGGCACTGTCAGTGTCCGGCAAACGCCGGCGGCAGCCGTTGTAGGGCTTACTCTTCAGACTAGCTTTAACGCCCAAGGTTTAAAGTCCCTTCGTCGTCTTATGGTGAACGTTTGGGTGTATATCCGTTGCTTCGGTGATGGCTGCTGGCGGTTTCGCTTTTACAGCGAGTCACTTTGAAGAGCGCAAAGTAACCAAACGCTCTTGCCCCTTTCGTTCGGTGCCTCGCCTAGGCTCGGCATGCCCTCGCTCCGGTCCTGCTCCGTGGGTCCGCCGCCATCGGCCATCCATGCCGGGTTGCCCACTGCGCAGAACCTCCACTCGGCCTCTCGAGGGGGCGGTGCATCAAGATCAAAAGCTGCAGGCGAGCTAACGCTCGGCCTGTTGAGTGGTGAGAAGCAAAAGATGTGCGCCGATCTGCTTTATGTGGGAGCGGGCTTGCTCGCGAAGCTGTTGATTTTGCCGTTGCCGTTGCCGTTGCCGTTGCCGTTGCTTTGGCTTCAGATCTGCCGCCCCTTTCCCAGAGGCCGAACGCAGGCGTTGCGCAGGGGGCACCGCGGCAAGGATGCCGCGGTAGCCGCCCCCGGCCATGGATGGCCGATGGCGGCGGGCCCCCGGAGCAATGCCGGAGTGAGGGCATGCCGAGCCTGGGCGAGGCACCGAATGGCGGGGCAAGAGCCCTTGGTTACTTGGGGCTTTTCCAAGTGACCCGCCGTAAGGGCGGAACCATTAGCGGCCGTTACCGAAGAAACGGATATGTACCCCCACCAATCCCAAAACTTTCTCGGGCGAACAGCATTCCCTTCGTCGTCTGCTTGTAAGAACCGCTTTACAGCGGCACTCTCTAACTCAAGAGCATGGACACCAAGTCACCCGGATTTACGCTGGAGAACTGCTGATGACCGATATTGATGCACGCTTGCGCGAGGATGTTCACCTGTTGGGTGAGCTGTTGGGCAACACCATTCGTGAACAGTACGGGGACGGTTTTCTCGACAAGATCGAGCAAATCCGCAAGGGCGCCAAGGCCGACCGTCGCGGTTCGATGGACGCTGAACTGAGCGCCAGCCTCAATCAATTGAGCGAAGCAGAGTTGCTGCCGGTGGCGCGGGCGTTCAACCAGTTTCTCAACCTGGCCAATATCGCCGAGCAATATCAGCTGATTCACCGTCGCGAAGAGTCGCAGCCTGCACCGTTCGAGGCGCGGGTACTGCCGGAACTGCTCGCCCGCCTGAGTGCTGAAGGTCATGGCGCCGAATCCCTGGCCCGGCAACTGGGTCGGCTGGAGATTGAGTTGGTCCTCACCGCGCACCCGACCGAAGTGGCGCGCCGCACGCTGATCCAGAAGTACGACGCCATTGCCGCGCAACTGGCCGCTCAGGACCATCGCGATCTGACCACTGCCGAACGCGAGCAGATTCAGACCAAGTTGCAGCGCCTGATCGCCGAAGCCTGGCACACCGAAGAAATCCGCCGCACCCGACCTACGCCGGTGGATGAAGCCAAATGGGGCTTCGCGGTGATCGAGCATTCGCTGTGGCAGGCGATCCCCAACTATTTGCGCAAGGCCGATAAAGCCCTGCATGACGCCACTGGCCTGCACCTCCCACTGGAGGCAGCGCCGATTCGCTTTGCCTCGTGGATGGGCGGTGACCGCGACGGCAACCCCAACGTGACCGCCGCCGTGACCCGAGAAGTCTTGCTGCTGGCGCGGTGGATGGCCGCGGACTTGTACCTGCGCGATATCGATCACCTGGCGGCCGAGTTGTCGATGCAACAGGCCAGCGATGACTTGAAGGCCAAGGCCGGGGACAGCGCCGAACCTTACCGCGCGGTGCTTAAACAGCTGCGTGACCGCCTGCGCGCGACGCGTAGCTGGGCTCACGCCTCCTTGACGAAGACCACGCCGGCACCCGCCGATGTGTTGCAAAACAACCGCGAGCTGCTTGATCCGCTGGAGCTGTGCTTCCACTCGCTGCATGAGTGCGGCATGGGCGTGATCGCTGATGGTCCGCTGCTCGATTGCCTGCGTCGGGCGGTGACGTTCGGGCTGTTCCTGGTGCGGCTCGATGTGCGTCAGGACTCGACGCGACATACAGCGGCCATGAACGAGATCACCGATTACCTGGGCCTGGGGCGCTACGAGGACTGGAGCGAGGAAGAGCGCATCACCTTCTTGATGCGCGAACTGAACAACCGCCGGCCGTTACTGCCGGCGTACTTCAAGCCATCGGCCGACACCGCCGAAGTGCTGGCGACCTGCCGGGAAATCGCTGCCGCACCGGGCGCATCGCTCGGTTCTTATGTGATCTCCATGGCTGGCGCCGCTTCCGACGTGTTGGCCGTGCAACTGCTGCTCAAAGAGTCTGGCGTGTTGCGGCCGATGCGCGTGGTGCCGCTGTTCGAGACCCTTGCCGACCTCGACAACGCCGGCCCGGTAATCGAAAAGCTGTTGCTGCTGCCCGGTTATCGCTCGCGCCTGCAAGGGCCGCAGGAAGTGATGATTGGCTACTCCGACTCGGCCAAGGACGCCGGCACGACAGCAGCGGCCTGGGCGCAGTATCGGGCGCAGGAGCGCTTGGTCGACATCTGCCGCGAGCAGCAAGTGGAACTGCTGTTGTTCCACGGTCGCGGTGGCACCGTGGGTCGCGGCGGCGGCCCGGCACACGCGGCGATTCTGTCGCAGCCGCCGGGGTCGGTGGCGGGGCGTTTCCGTACCACCGAGCAGGGGGAAATGATTCGTTTCAAATTTGGCCTGCCGGACATCGCCGAGCAGAACCTCAATCTGTACCTGGCAGCGGTACTGGAAGCGACCTTGCTACCGCCGCCGCCGCCGGAGCCAGCCTGGCGCAATCTGATGGACGAATTGGCCGCTGACGGTGTCAGCGCTTATCGCGCCGTGGTGCGGGAAAATCCGCAGTTCGTCGAGTATTTCCGACAGTCCACTCCAGAGCAGGAACTGGGACGCTTGCCGCTGGGCAGTCGCCCGGCCAAGCGCCGCGCTGGCGGGATTGAAACCCTGCGGGCGATCCCGTGGATCTTCGGCTGGACCCAGACGCGTCTGATGTTGCCGGCGTGGCTCGGCTGGGAAGCGGCGCTGAGCAAGGCGCTGGAGCGCGGCGAAGGCGAGCTGCTGGGGCAGATGCGCGAACAGTGGCCGTTCTTCCGCACGCGCATCGATATGCTGGAAATGGTGTTGGCCAAGGCCGATGCCGATATCGCCCGGTCTTACGATGAGCGATTGGTCGAGCCGGATCTGCTCCCTTTGGGTGCGCATTTACGCGACCTATTGTCGCAGGCGTGCTCGGTGGTTTTGGGGCTGACCGGTCAGTCGCAGCTACTGGCACATAGCCCAGCCACGCTTGAATTCATCCGCTTGCGCAACACTTACCTCGACCCTCTTCATCTATTGCAGGCTGAGTTGTTGGCGCGTTCGCGACAACAGGAAGTGGCACAGGGCAGTCCGGTAGAACAGGCGCTACTGGTGTCTGTGGCGGGGATTGCCGCCGGTTTGCGTAATACCGGCTAAGGTTTTCGTCGTGGGGCAAGGCACTCGGCGCGAGCGTCGAGTTGCCTGTGGGCGAGGGCTTGAAAAGTGCTGCCAGGCGACAGTTAGTGATGGGGTTGCGACTAGGGTTACCCCGACGAAAGGCCACATCAGGCGCGGGTTTCTCCGACTTTCGGCGGCTTGTGTGCTCCGGGCCTGCTGTGTATCTTGATCAGCCTTTGACCGTTTGGGCGGTCACGACCCTTTTATTGAGATTGGCCCCACGAGGCGAATCTGACGTTATCTATATAAAAAATTGAGGAGCACATCGATGCGCGTCATTCTGCTGGGAGCTCCCGGGGCCGGTAAAGGTACTCAGGCTAAGTTCATCACCGAAAAATTCGGTATCCCGCAAATCTCCACCGGCGACATGCTGCGTGCCGCGGTCAAGGCCGGCACCGAGCTGGGCCTGATCGCCAAGAGCGTCATGGACAGCGGTGGTCTGGTTTCCGATGACCTGATCATCAATCTGGTTAAGGAACGCATCAGCCAGGCCGATTGCGCCAACGGTTTCCTGTTCGACGGTTTCCCGCGCACCATTCCTCAGGCTGAAGCCCTGGTGAAAGCCGGCGTGGAGCTGGATCACGTGGTCGAAATCGCCGTCGACGACGAAGAAATCGTTCAGCGTATCGCTGGTCGTCGCGTTCACGAGGCCAGCGGCCGCGTGTACCACACCGTCTACAACCCGCCGAAAATCGCCGGCAAGGACGACATCACCGGTGAAGCACTGGTGCAGCGCAAGGACGACACCGAAGAAACCGTGCGTCATCGCCTGTCCGTCTACCATTCCCAGACCAAGCCTCTGGTCGAGTTCTACCAGACGCTGTCTGCTGCTACTGATGGCAAGCCGAAGTACAGCCACATTGCGGGCGTCGGCTCGGTTGAAGTGATCACCGGCAAGGTGCTTGAAGCACTGAGCTGAAAAGTCTGAATCGCTTCATCTTCTACGGCCCGCTTGCGGGCCGTAGTTGTTTATACTGGCGCACTTTTTCTGACCTCTCTTACGGAAACATCGATGAGCACCTTGCTGGCCCTGGACACCGCGACTGAAGCTTGCTCCGTTGCCTTGCTGCATGACGGAAAAGTCACGAGCCATTACGAGGTGATCCCGCGCCTGCATGCGCAGAAGCTGCTGCCGATGATTCAGCAACTGCTGGCGGATGCCGGGACCAACCTGCAAGCGGTCGATGCCATCGCTTTCGGCCGTGGTCCGGGTGCGTTCACCGGCGTGCGGATCGCCATCGGCGTGGTGCAGGGGCTGGCGTTTGCGCTGGATCGTCCGGTGTTACCAGTATCGAACCTGGCCGTGCTGGCGCAGCGGGCTTATCGCGAACACGGCGTGAGCCAGGTGGCGGCCGCCATCGATGCGCGCATGGACGAAGTGTATTGGGGTTGCTACCGCGAAACGGCGGGGGAGATGCGGCTGGTTGGCAATGAAGCCGTGCTGCCGCCGGAAGTGGCCGCGTTGCCGGCTGACGCCAGCGGTGAGTGGTTTGGCGCCGGCACTGGCTGGGGTTATGTCGAGCGAATCGCCGTCAGCCTGACCGGGCAGGATGCGGGCATGTTGCCTCACGCTGAGGACCTGCTGACCCTGGCGCGTTTTGCCTGGGCGCGTGGTGAGGCGATCGTGGCTGATGAGGCTCAGCCGGTTTATTTGCGGGATAAGGTTGCGACCCCGAAGGCTCGTTAATTCATTGCACCGAGTTGGCCCCATCGCGAGCAAGCTCGCTCCCACAGGGTTTACGCTAACCCCTGTGGGAGCGGGGTTGCCCGCGATGGCGGATTACGCAACGCAGCCAATCGTCGTTTTATATCCCCAGCTTTTAAACCTTTTCCATTTTCTGTGTTCTAGTTATCACTCGGCGGTTTGCGTAGTAGGTTTTGCGCCACTAAACTGCCATCATTGATTCCGGACATGTACTCATGCGTATAGACGGCGTTCCCTCTCAGTCCTACCCCATCAAACGCAAGCCTCGCAAAGGCCCTGTGGCGGATGACGACTACGTCGATATTGACGGCGAGCTGGAAATTCCATCCGAAGAGCAAATGGCTGCCCGCGCTGCCAAAGCCTCTGCGCAACGTTTGAGTAATCTCCCCGCCCGTCAACAAGACATGCTTTATCACCGTGCCATGAGCAGCAGTGTCGCGAAGGCCCTGGCCAGCTACCTGAGCACCGCCGGTTTTGTCGATTGGGATTCGGATGTGCTGGGCCTCGACCTGTACATCTAATGCTGCCTTACTACCTGGGCTGTCCGTCCTGGAGTGAAAACGCCTGGCGCGATTATCTTTATCCGTCAGACGCCAAACCCGCTGAGTTTCTGAATCTCTATTCCCAAGTGTTTAACGCCGTGGAAGGCAATACGACCTTCTACGCGAGCCCGGCTGCGACTACTGTGCAACGTTGGGCCGAGACCATGCCCGAACACTTTCGCTTCACTGCCAAGTTCCCCGGTGACATCAGTCACAGCGGTGACCTGCGCGAACAATTGACCGCTGCCGAAACCTTCCTGCAATTGCTCAGCCCCCTCGGCGAACGGGTTTCACCGCTGTGGCTGCAACTGTCCAAAAGCTTTACACCGCAGCGACTGTCGGAGCTTGCCGGTTTTATTGATGCTGTGGAGCGGCCTCTGGCGGTTGAAGTGCGGCATGACGACTTCTTCGCCAAGGGCGATGCCGAGAGAATGCTCAATCGCCTGCTACTGGATCGCGGTGTCGAGCGTATCTGCCTCGATCCCCGCGCGCTGTTCAGCTGCACATCGACCGATCCCTCGGTCCTTCACGCCCAATCGAAAAAGCCCAGGGTGCCGCCCCGTCCGGCAGCCTTCACGCAATGTCCGCAGGTGCGCTTCATTGGCCATCCGCAGCTTGAGGCTAACGACCCGTTCCTGATGCCGTGGGTCGAGAAAATCGCCGTGTGGATCGAAGAGGGTCGTACGCCTTATATCTTCCTGCACACCGCCGACAACCTGCTGGCCGCCAAATTGGCGCAACGTTTCCACGCAAAACTGATGCTGCGTTTACCTGGCCTGCCGCCGCTACCTGAGCTATACAGAGAGCCCGCTGCCGAGCAACTTGGCCTGCTCTGAAGCGGATTTCTTGCACTTTTCAGGAGCCTGCCAATGGATGCGCAAACCCTTCGAGCCCAAGCGTTTAAAGCACTGCACGAACGCGCGGGGGCTTTTGTCATTCCTAACCCGTGGGATGCCGGCTCGACGAAAATGCTCGCCAGCCTTGGTTTCGAAGCGCTGGCGACCACCAGTGCCGGTTACGCCTTTTCCAACGCCCGCCCCGATGGCGCGCTGACGCTGGACGACACTCTGGCAAACGTTCGGGCGATTGTTGCGGCAACCGATCTGCCCGTAGCCGTCGACCTAGAAAACGGCTTCGCTGACGATCCAGCCGAATGCGCACAGAGTATTTTGCGTGCGGCAGAGGCCGGCGCTGTCGGCGGCTCGATCGAAGATGCGACCGGCCGTGAAGAAGCGCCGATCTACTGCTTCGAGCATGCTGTCGCACGCATCGAGGCTGCCGTGGCAGCCGCTCGCAGCTTGCCGTTTGCCTTTATGTTGACCGCCCGCGCGGAAAACTTTCTGCACGGCAATCCTGATCTCGCCGACACCATTCGCCGCTTGCAGGCGTTTGCCGAGGCGGGGGCCGACGTGCTTTATGCGCCGGGTCTGCGCAGTGCTGAAGACGTGTTGGCGGTGGTCCGTGCCGTGGCGCCCAAGCCAGTCAACGTGCTGATGTCCGGTGGGCTCAAACTGACGGTCGAGCAGTTGCGCGAAATGGGCGTCAAGCGGATTAGCGTCGGATCGGCTCTGGCGCTGGCGGCGTATGGCGAGTTTTTCCGCGCTGCCGAAGAGATCAAGACGTCGGGCACGTTCGGGTTCACGTCGCGGTCCATGCCGTACGCCCAGGCCAATCAATTGTTCAAAGACTGACGATGCGGTTGTGGTGGGTGTGTCGCTGAGGGCCTGTTATTGAAAGTCAGGCGGCGATGCGCAGGTTTTGCAGGACGATCGGGCGAGCCCAGCCGTTATCGAAGTCGAGTTGTTTCTGTTGTTCCACCAGCTCTTCGGGCGAGAACGGCGGGAATGGCTTGTCCAGCAGATCGAGTTCGAATTCGGCGATCGGCAGGTGCAGCGGACGCGGTTGCGGTGCCGGACCTGCTTCCGGCACAGGCTGACCTGCGGTGAGCACGATCGGGCGGACCCAGCGACTTTCGAAGTCCTGTTGTTTCTGTTGAGCGACGATTTCTTGTGCCGGGAACGGTGGGAAAGGTTTGTCGGCCAGGTCCATTTCGAACTCGGCAATCGGCAGGAACAGTGGCTCGGGAGGGCGGACCTCGGTTTCTTTCACATCGCATTCGCGCTGGGAAATGATATGAGCCAGCAGTTCGCTGCCAACGGTGGGTTCGACCGGGCTGTCGAGATCGACCGGTGGAAAGTTGAGAGAAGCCGGTACGACATCGCCCGACTGATCGGCCAGGGCCTGGGCAAAGAAATCCTGCCACAGGTGACTGACGCCGCTCAGTGCTTGGGAGTTTCGTAGGCCAAAATCGCCGTGGGGCGAGATGTAGCCTATCGATGTGCGTTGAATGTCTGACATTTCTCTCGGTCGACGCTCAGCTCTGGCAAAATGCTCGATAGTTTTGTTATCGGCCGTTTTTGCCGATCATTAATTTTTTGAGCGTGTTTTCCCATGATTGAGCAACCTGCGGCCTGCCGCATCCATGTCGAGGCCCTGGCCGCGACTTTTCAGCCACAGGCCGAACAATGGGCCGAGCGCCTGGGTTTGCCGATGCAGGTGGATGACGGTGAGTTCGCCTTGCAGGTCGGCGACCAGGGTTTGCAGCTTCAACAACTGGGCCCGGACGCGCCGGGGCCGGTGCGGGTGGACTTTGTCGAGGGCGGTGCGGCCCATCGCCGCTTGTACGGCGGTGGTAGCGGTCAGATGATCGCCAAGGCTGTCGGGGTTGCCCAAGGCGTGCGTCCGCGTGTGCTGGACGCCACGGCGGGGCTGGGCAAAGATGCGTTCGTGTTGGCGAGCCTGGGCTGCGAGATGAGCCTGATCGAGCGTCAGCCGCTGATTGGCGCGTTGCTTGAAGATGGCCTGGCACGCGGCGCGGAAGACTTTGACGTGGCGCCGATCGTGGCGCGGATGCGCTTGCTCAAGGGTAATTCGATCGAGGTGATGCGCAATTGGGACGGCGAGCCGCCGCAGGTGATCTACCTCGACCCGATGTTTCCCCATCGTGAGAAAACAGCCTTGGTGAAGAAGGAAATGCGCCTGTTCAGGCCGCTGGTAGGCGATGACCCGGATGCGCCTGCACTGCTCGAAGCGGCATTGGCGTTGGCCAGCCACCGGGTGGTGGTCAAGCGCCCGCGCAAGGCGCCGTGTATCGAAGGGCCGAAGCCAAGTCATGCGCTGGACGGTAAATCCAGCCGGTATGACATTTACCCGAAGAAAGCGCTCAAGCCCTGACTCAACACTGATCACTCCCGCGTTCTGCGTGGGAACGATCATCGCTAAGGCCGATACGCCCGCATAAACAACTCCACCACTTCCTGCACATGGCTCTCGGCCGCATCCCCGGTCAGCGGTTCGCCGCAGCCATAAAGCAGCCTGAAATTCCCCGCACCCTTGAGCAAGCAGAAGAAATGCTCGGCCGCATTGCGCGGTTTGTCGATGCTCAACGCGCCGCTGTGATCAACCTTGGTCAGCAACCGCTCCATGCCATGCAACATGCGCTCAGGCCCGGCCTCGAAGAAGATCAGCGAGAGTTTCGGGTCCTGGCTGCCCAGCGTCATCATCAGCCGGTGCAGGTTCACCGATTCGTCGCTGTTGATCAGTTGATGAAAGCCACGCGCGATGTTCAACAGCACTGTTTCTACGGCAGTGCCGTCCGGCAATTCGAAAAACAGCGTCGGCAATTGCTCTTCGCACTTGGCCATCACGGCGGCGGAGAACAGCGTCTCCTTGTCGTTGAAATGGCTGTAGACCGTCAGCTTCGACACACCGGCCTCGGCCGCGACGGCGTCCATGCTGGTGTTCGCATAACCCTTGCTCAGAAACAGAATTTTCGCCGCATCGAGGATCGCCTGGCGCTTTGCCAGATCCTTGGGACGGCCCGGGCCGTTGGGTACTGAAAGATTGTTAGGCATATGCGCTTTTATTACTGGACTGGTGAGTTTGCTATTAATAACATACTGCTCAGTATAATTATTCCAAGCACCATTAGCGAAAGGTCCTTCACCATGTTCCGCTATGCCTTGCCCCTCGCATTGCCAGTTAGTCTGGCGTTTTTATTGTCTGCGTGTGGTCACGAAGAGGCGCCTCAAGTCACCGTTCGCCCGGCCATGGTCGTGCAGCCAGAGCCTTCGGCCCAGGCGATGGAAAGTTTTCCCGGTGAAGTCCGCGCTCGCTATGAGCCGGAGTTGGCGTTTCGCATTGGCGGTAAAGTCAGTCGACGACTGGTCGAAGAGGGGCAGCGGGTCAAGGCCGATCAACCCCTGGCCGAACTCGATCCTCAGGATGTACGCCTGCAACTGGAAGCCACCCGTGCGCAGGTCGCCGCTGCCGAGGCCAACCTGAACCTGGTGCGTGCCGAACGTGATCGCTACAAGACCCTGATGGACCGTCAGATGGTTAGCCGTTCGCAGTACGACAATTCCGAAAACCTTTACCGATCCGGTGAAGCACGCCTCAAGCAAATCAAAGCCGAATTCAACGTTTCGACCAATCAGGCCAGTTACGCCGTGCTGCGTGCGCCTCAGGATGGCGTGGTGGCTAAGCGCGCGGTTGAAGTCGGACAAGTGGTGGCGGCCGGGCAAACCGTATTTACCCTTGCGACCGATGGCGAGCGCGAAGTGTTGATCAGCTTGCCGGAGCAGAGCTTTGGCCGCTTCAAGGTCGGTCAGCCAGTGTCAGTCGAACTCTGGACCCAACCCGACCAACGTTTCGCCGGGCGCATCCGTGAGCTGTCGCCCGCTGCCGATCCAAAATCGCGCACCTTTGCCGCCCGCATCGCGTTCACTGCCGGCAAGGTCCCCGCTGAACTCGGCCAGAGCGCCCGGGTGTTTATCCAGACCGCCGACGTGGTGTCGCTGTCGGTACCGCTGTCGGCCGTCACCGCGGAAAACGGCGCGACCTACGTCTGGGTCGTCAGTGCCAACAATACCTTGAAGAAAACCCCGGTACGGGTCGGTGCCTTCGGCGAGAAAACCGTACCGGTGCTCGAAGGCCTGAACACTAGCGACTGGGTGGTGGCCGCTGGCGTCCATGTGCTTCTTGAAGGGCAGCAAGTGCGCCCGGTGGATCGCTCCAACCGCGTGGTCAATCTGGCGGACAAGGAGTAATCCCCGATGGGTTTCAATCTTTCCGAATGGGCGCTGCGTAATCGCCAGATCGTACTGTTCCTGATGCTCTTGCTGGCCATTGTCGGCGCACTGTCCTACACCAAGCTTGGACAAAGTGAAGACCCGCCGTTCACCTTCAAGGCCATGGTGATTCGGACCAACTGGCCAGGGGCCACGGCGCAGGAAGTGTCGCGTCAAGTCACCGAGCGCATTGAAAAGAAGCTGATGGAAACCGGCGAGTACGAACGCATCGTTTCGTTCTCCCGTCCGGGCGAATCCCAAGTGACGTTCGTCGCCCGCGATTCCATGCACTCGGTGGAAATCCCGGACCTCTGGTACCAGGTTCGCAAGAAGATCAGCGACATTCGTCAGACCCTGCCACCGGGCATCCAGGGGCCATTCTTCAATGATGAGTTCGGCACAACGTTTGGCAATATCTACGCCCTGACCGGCGAAGGTTTTGATTACGCGGTGCTCAAGGACTACGCCGACCGCGTGCAGATTCAGCTGCAACGGGTCAAGGATGTCGGCAAGGTCGATCTGCTCGGGTTACAGGACGAGAAGATCTGGATCGAACTCTCCAACGTCAAACTCGCCACCCTGGGTCTACCTCTGTCGGCGGTGCAGCAGGCCCTTGAAGAGCAGAACGCGGTGTCCACCGCCGGGTTCTTCGAGACCTCCAGCGAGCGATTGCAGCTACGCGTCTCGGGGAATTTTCAGACGGTCGAAGAGATCAAGAGCTTCCCGATCCGCGTCGGCGATCGTACGTTCCGCATCGCCGATGTGGCGGATGTGCGTCGGGGTTTCAACGATCCGCCAGCGCCGAGCATGCGCTTCATGGCGGAAAACGCCATCGGTCTGGCCGTGGCCATGAAGGACGGTGGCGACATTCTGGTGCTGGGCAAGGCGTTGGAAATCGAGTTCGACCGGATTCAGAACAATCTCCCTGCCGGTATGCAGCTGCGCAAGGTCTCCGACCAGCCCGCCGCCGTGAAAAGCAGTGTCGGTGAATTTGTTCAGGTGCTGGTGGAAGCGCTGGCAATCGTCCTGCTGGTGAGTTTCTTCTCCCTCGGCGTGCGCACCGGCATGGTGGTAGCGCTGGCGATTCCTTTGGTTTTGGCGATGACATTCGCCTGCATGTATTACCTGGGAATCGGCCTGCACAAGATTTCCCTCGGGGCGTTGGTACTGGCGCTGGGGTTGTTGGTGGACGACGCGATCATCGCCGTGGAAATGATGGCGATCAAAATGGAGCAGGGCTTCGACCGGATCAAGGCGGCCAGTTACGCCTGGACCAGCACCGCATTCCCGATGCTCACCGGCACGCTGATCACCGCTGCCGGCTTCCTGCCAATTGCCACTGCGCAATCGGGTACGGGCGAATACACCCGTTCGATCTTCCAGGTGGTGACCATCGCGTTGCTGGCCTCGTGGGTGGCCGCTGTTGTGTTTGTGCCTTATCTGGGGGAAAAACTCCTGCCGGATCTGGCGAATATTCATGCAGCCAAACATGGCACCGGCGACGGCCAGCCCGACCCTTACGGCACGCCGTTCTATCAGCGCGTCAGACGCCTGGTGGAGTGGTGCGTACGGCGGCGCAAGACGGTCATTGTCCTGACGGCCGTGTTGTTTATCGGTTCTGTCATCCTGTTTCGCTTTGTGCCGCAACAGTTCTTCCCGGCATCGGGTCGTCTGGAGTTGATGGTCGATCTGAAACTGGCGGAAGGTGCCTCGTTGAGCAACACCCGAGATGAGGTCAAACGCCTCGAAGCACTGCTGAAGGATCACGCCGGTATCGACAACTATGTCGCTTACGTTGGCACCGGTTCGCCACGTTTTTACCTGCCGCTGGATCAACAACTTCCTGCAGCGAGCTTCGCGCAGTTTGTAGTCCTGGCCAAAACCATCGAAGAGCGCGAAACCCTGCGCACCTGGCTGATCGAAGCCCTCAAGGAACAATTCCCGGCCCTGCGTGCGCGGGTGACACGTCTGGAGAACGGGCCACCGGTTGGCTATCCGATGCAGTTCCGGGTCACCGGTGAGCACATCGAGGAAGTCCGCGCGCTGGCCCGTAAAGTGGCCGCCAAGGTTCGCGAGAACCCGCATGTGGTCAACGTCCATCTGGATTGGGAAGAACCGAGCAAAGTCGTTTATCTGAACGTCGATCAGGACCGCGCCCGGGCGCTTGGAGTGAGCACCGCGAACCTGTCGAAGTTCCTGCAAAGCTCTCTGACCGGTTCCAGCGTCAGCCAGTACCGTGAAGACAACGAGTTGATCGAGATTCTATTGCGCGGCACGTTGCATGAACGTACCGAACTGTCATTGCTGCCAAGCCTGGCGGTGCCGACTGACAACGGTCGCAGCGTGGCGCTGTCGCAAATCGCGACGCTGGAATACGGCTTTGAAGAAGGCATCATCTGGCACCGCAACCGCTTGCCGAACGTGACGGTCCGCGCCGACATTTACGGTAAGGAGCAACCGGCGACGCTGGTGCAGCAGATCATGCCGACCCTCGATCCGATCCGCGCCGAACTGCCGGACGGCTACTTGCTGGAAGTCGGCGGCACTGTAGAGGACTCGGCTCGCGGGCAGAATTCGGTGAAGGCCGGTGTGCCGCTTTTCATCGTGGTGGTGCTGACGTTACTGATGCTGCAATTGCGCAGTTTCTCACGCACGGTAATGGTGTTTCTGACGGCGCCTTTGGGTTTGATCGGTGTGACCTTGTTCCTGATGCTGTTCCGTCAGCCGTTCGGTTTCGTCGCCATGCTCGGCACCATCGCGCTGTCTGGGATGATCATGCGTAACTCGGTGATTCTGGTGGACCAGATCGAGCAGGACATTGCTTCCGGGCTCAAGCCTTGGCAGGCGATTATTGAAGCCACAGTGCGGCGTTTCCGGCCGATTGTGTTGACTGCCCTCGCGGCGGTGCTGGCGATGATTCCGCTATCACGCAGTGTGTTTTTCGGGCCGATGGCGGTGGCGATCATGGGCGGGTTGATTGTCGCGACGGCGCTGACGTTGCTGTTTTTGCCGGCGCTGTATGCGGCGTGGTTCCGAGTAAAAAAGGAATCAGCTTGAACACGCTGTAGTAACGACCAAAGGCTGCGAGCTTTTGAGCTTGAGTTCCACGATCAGGATCAAAGGATCGCAGCAGCAATAGCGCAAACGGAAAAAGCCCGCTGAACCGGTAAAGGTCAGCGGGCTTTTTTGCGGCTTTCAGACGCTCGAAATTACAACGTCCCAAACACCTTCTTCGCCAAACTCGTCGCTGCCGCCGCGGGATTCTGTCGAATGGCTTCTTCCTGTTTACCAATCATCTCGAACAGACCGTTCAGCGCCTGCTCGGTCACGTAGCTTTCGATGTTGGCGTTCTTCGCGTCCACCACACCCAGCGTCGCGGCTTGTCCGGCGAATGAGTTGTATTGCTTGGCCAGGCCCACCTGGTCGGTAGCTTGCTTGACGATGGGCAGGAACTTGACGCGGATCTGTTCGCGGCTGGTTTTGCTCAGGTACTGAGTGGCCGAGTCCTTGCCGCCGCTGAGAATGCCCTTGGCATCCTCCACGCTCATCTTCTTCACCGCGTCCACCAGGATGGGCTGGGCTTGCGTCACGGCGGTTTCAGCCGCTTTGTTCATGCTGGTTTCCAGCTGATCAACCTGGTCGCCCATGCCGAACTGCTTCATCTTGCTGGCGACTTTACCCAGTTTGCCCGGCAGTTCGATTTTCACATCCGGGTTGTTGCTGAAGCCGCCCGGCGTGCCCAGTTGTTTCACGGCCAGTTGCGCGCCTTGGGTCAGGGCATCCTTGAGACCGCCGGTGGCGTCTTTTTGTGACAGGTCGCTGAGTGACAGCGCCAGTGCGCTGGCGGAGATCATCAAGCCTGCGCACAGGCCGGCGAAGCGAAGGGTAGGACGGAGCATGGCAGCTTCCTTGTTCAATATAGAGAATTAGCGGGGGCGTCGACGCGGACTTTCAATGGCTGCGGGTCGCTGCCATCCAGCTGCACGGCGTGATGTTCGGTGGTGATGAACATCAGCTCTCCGTTGACTTCGATCCGTGCGCTGACTGAATAACGATGGCCCGGTTTGACCTGCGCTGGATCGTAACTCAGATGAAACGGCAGCGGCACCTGGCCTTTGACCGGGTCTTTCTGTTCGTCGAGGACCACGGCAGGCGCATCAGCCAGGGACACGTCCTGCAAGCTGACGCTTAAGATGGCGCTGGGCGGCAGAGCGATGCGTTGCAGGTAGAAGACTTCGCCATCGAGGCTGGTTTTGGCGGCAGGTTGTAGGGTCTGGCAGGCTCCGAGCAAGGCAGTAAGCCCCAGAAGCGAGAGTTTTTTCATGAGTTGAATCCCTGTCGTTGGCGCCCGAAGTAGATGAACGCCGACGACAATTTAACGGATTTTTCCGGTGATTTCGCCCCATGGATCTTTTGATATGCGCTTTTTTCAAATTCTACTAAAGGGTTTCAATACAACGGACCCGGGATATACCGCAATTGAATTGTGGTATTCATTTTCAGTGGCTGTCAGCGTATAGCGTTTGCCAGGGACGACAGTCTCCGGGTCGTATTCCAGATAGAACGCCTCGGCCATTTCTTCGCTGATATGTATTGGCGTCAGTTGCGCAGTCGTATCGTCGTGCTCGTGGGCGACAACAGTGACTGCGTGTTCAGGTTGAACCGCTTGAGGCGCTTGCGCCTGCAGGTAGAGGCGGCCAACAGGGCTGAGATGCAGGGTTTGTCGGTGCGGCGCACGATGGACAATCACGAAGTAATCCAGGTCAATCAGCAGTGGAACGCCGTTGTGGGTCATGCTGATCGTGACAAGGTATTTGACGCTGACATCGGAATAGTTGTGCATGAATGAGAAATTCCAACGCCCGCTATACAGTTCCGGTTTGCGGGATTGCGCAACTTTGATGGGAGTGGTTGAGTTGGCAGTTTGCACGCTTATATAGGTTTCGCCTTCGCCATCATCTGGGGGTAGAAAGTCTTCAGGCAAACTGAAAGTTAGAGTGACGTAGTTGCTGGTGTTTTCTAATGGGTTCATCGCGATATCCGTATCGGGATTCAAGTGGGTCTCTATTAATCCATAATTGACAGGTTATAAGAACATCCTTGTTCTTATAGTTATTGTCAGAAAGTTACAACTGACTCCAACTAAGCCTGATCCGCCGCATCTTCACTGCGATGCAACGCCACCTGACGGATAGACAAACGAATCTCCGCCGGCAACACCCGCTTGGCCGCGCCTTCGGCCAGTTCGCCGAGCAGTTCGTGGTAGCTCAGCTTGCCGGCCTCGTCGCGCTTGAGCACATCCAGATCCAGCATCGTCTGGATGAAATGGCGGAACAGGCTCTTGTCGAAGAACTCCGGGGCGTTGAGGCCATGGAGGATCGACAGGCGCTGGGCCATGACCGTGCACAGGTCTTCCAGCTCTTCGGCACTGATGCTGTTCTGGCCGCTGTTGAGCAGCAGGGAAACGGTCATGTAGAAACGTTGCAGGGTCTGGGCGATGCTTTTCGACAGCAGGGTCAGCAATACGAAATGCCGCGAGCTCGGCGCCGGGCGCAGGTAGACATCATTCTCAAAACGCAGCAGACCTCGCTCGACGAACGCTTCGAGCCATTGGTCGATCACCGCATCCAGTTCCTCCAGCGACCAGCGAATGAACAGCTCCGATTGCAGGTACGGATAGAGCGCTCGGGTGTAGCGCAGGATCTGTTCGCGGCTCATGCGCGAGGCGCTCTGGAAGAAGCTCGCCAGCAACGCCGGCAGGGCGAAGATGTGCAAAACGTTGTTGCGGTAGTAGGTCATTAGGACGGCGTTCTGCTCGTCAAGATACAGAATCTTGCCCAGGGCATCGCTCTGCTCGGAAAGCAGGTCCATGTCCTTCACATGCTCGATCAGTGCCCGGCCGTCTCCGTCCGGCAGCGTGGTGTGCGGCGAGTACGGGACCTTGCGCAACAGCGCCAGATACAGATCGAGCACCCGTGCCATCGCACGATCGTCCAGGGCCAGTCGGCTGGTGGACAGCAATGCCAGGGCCACAAGGTTGACCGGGTTGATCGCCGCCGCCTCGTTCAGATGCTGCGCGACTTTCTCACCGAGGCGCTGGGTGGTTTCGTTGAGCCAGGCCGGTTTGAACTGCGGACCGAGTTCCTGCTGGCGCCAGTCCGGTTGTTCGTTGTCGAGGAATTCCGCCAGTTTGATCGGTTCGCCGAAGTTCACCGCCACCTGACCGAAACGCTGCTTGAGCGCGCCGATGACTTTGAAGATGTCGAAGATCGATTCTTTCTTCTTGCTTGCGCCACGCAATTCGCCGAGGTAAGTCCGGCCTTCCAGCACACGCTCGTAACCGATGTAGACCGGGATGAAAACGATCGGCATCCGCGACGAACGCAAGAAGCTGCGCAGGGTGATGGCGAGCATTCCGGTTTTTGGTTGCAGCATGCGCCCGGTGCGCGAACGGCCACCCTCGACGAAGTACTCCACCGGGAAGCCTTTGGTAAACAGGGTATGCAGATATTCGTTGAACACCGACGTGTAGAGCGGGTTGCCCTTGAAGGTGCGGCGCATGAAAAACGCACCGCCGCGCCGCAGCAGGCTGCCGATTACTGGCATGTTGAGGTTGATCCCGGCGGCGATGTGCGGCGGGGTCAGGCCGTTGCGGAACAGCAAATAGGACAGCAGCAGATAGTCGATGTGGCTGCGATGGCACGGCACGTAGATCACTTCGTGACCCTGAGCGACCTTCTGCACGCCTTCGATGTGGTTGACCTTGATCCCGTCGTAGATCTTGTTCCAGAACCAGCTCAGCACCACTTCCAGAAAGCGGATCGCGGTGTAGGTGTAGTCGGAGGCGATCTCGTTGCCATAGCGCAGGGCCTGGGCCTTGGCTTTCTCCGGGGAGATGTTTTCACGCTCGGCTTCGTCGAGGATCGCTTGCTTGACCAGTGGCTGATTGAGCAGGCCTTTGACCAGGTTGCGACGGTGGGAAATGTCCGGACCGATCACCGCTGCTTTCAGGTTGCGGAAGTGCACCCGCAGAATCCGCTGGGCCATGCGCACGGTGCGCTCGTGGCCCTTGTTGTGATCGATCAGCTCGCGCAAATGGATCGGCGCGGAGAACTGCACGCGGGTTTTGCGCCCCAGCACAATGATGCTCAGCAACCGGCGCAGGCGCCCGGTGACCGCCCAGCTGTCGGCGAAGAGCAGTTTCCACGGGCTCGACTCGCTGTCCGGCGACTGGCCCCAGAACACGCTGACCGGAATGATCTGCGCGTCTTCGGCGGCGTTCTGGCTCAGGGCACTGACCAGGCGGGTCAGGGTCGGCGGCGCGCCGCGTTTGTCCTGACGGCCGAGCCAGTCGGGTTCCGGCGTCAGGTAGAAAAATGCGGCGGGTTCCACCAGGTTACCCACCGACACAGGCAGCACCGGACGGGGAAGGCCGGCCTTGCTGCATTCGGTGTCGACCACAGCCAGATCGGTCAGCGAAGGGTTTTGCAGGACGTAGAACACCGGACGGCTGCGGTCGAGGTCAAGGGTGAACGACGACTGGTTGATCGTCTCCGAGCGAACCCAGAGGTACAACAGTCGGCGCAGGGTGCCAAACACAAGACGGCGGAACGGGGAACGGGTCATACGGCTTCTGCGTGAATGGAAAAAACCGAGCGTTTGCTCGGGCGGCCGATAGTGTGCCGTATTCGTCGAAAATCGGCAAAAAAGCGGCTAAGTAAAGTTGAGTTGAGAGTTTTGGCGGCTGTCATATACTCGGCCGTTCAAAATAAAAACAAGGGGGTACTGACATGGCAACGCGCGAAACCGGCAATGTGAAGTGGTTCAACGACGCCAAGGGCTACGGCTTCATTCAGCGCGAGGACGGGGTGGACGTGTTCGTGCACTACCGCGCGATTCGCGGCGAAGGTCACCGTTCGTTGGCTGAAGGCCAGCAGGTTGAATATGCCGTGGTGACGGGCGAGAAGGGCTTGCAGGCCGAGGATGTGGAGGGGCTCTAAACCCACTCTTCAGATCATACAAAATCAATGTGGGAGCGGGCTTGCTCGCGAATGCGGTGTGTCAGTCGACATAAACTTTGACTGACACACCGCATTCG